>NZ_JBITVX010000002.1:0-330928 GCF_044543345.1 Pseudomonas sp. NPDC077451
TCCAGAAAGTGGCTTGAAATGGTGTCCACCAAAAATAGGTGCACACCATGCCGCTATCTGGAAGAAGCGGGGAGATGGGTTCGGCGGACGGTTACGATGGAGCCGCTGCAGCATTACTTTGCACTGCCACCAATCAAGGCCAGCTGCCTCCGTTCATCGTAGACACGCTGGCCAATATTTGTGCGACCGTCATTCCTCCAAAGCCAGCTGCCCCGGCTCTCCCGGACGATGTTCTTGATTTGATCTAGGGAGCGGCAACGATGGAGCTAGACGACACTCGGAACACGGTTATCGGCTGCACTAGACACATGCTCGTCCTTGGAGGGCCTGGGTCTGGAAAGACCACTGTAGCTCTATTGAAAGCGGAAGCGCTGATCGGCGAACAACAATTGCGATCTGGTCAGCGAGTGCTTTTTCTCAGCTTCGCCAGGGCAACTGTAGCGAGAGTGGCCGAGCATGCCGGGAAGCTTTTGCCGGCGCTAGAGCGCAGCAAGCTTGAGGTCAATACTTACCATGGTTTCACTTGGGGGCTACTGCGCAGCCATGGGTATCTATTGCGCGCAGGTAGCCCCATAACTCTTTTACCCCCTCCTGAAGCAGCATCTCGGTTGTCCAGCATTCCCGAGGGTCAGAGGGAAGCCGAAAAGCATCGGCTGCTGGCAGAGGATGGGTTGCTTCATTTCGACCTTTTCGCGAGCAAGGCAGCCTTGCTGCTGGAGAGCAGTAAAGCGCTACAGCGCATCTACGGATCAAGCTACCCCCTAATCATCTTGGATGAGTTTCAAGACACGAACGAAGATGAGTGGCGGTTCATACGCGCACTCACGCCGCACAGCCAAGTCATGGCGCTAGCTGACCCTGAGCAGCGCATTTACGAATTCCGCGGAGCGAATGCAGCCCGAATCCAGGAATACGTGGATGCCTTCAATCCGGACGCTTTCAACTTCGGATTAGAGAACCACCGAAGCAACGGAACGGACATCGTTCAGTTCGGAAATGACTTAATGAATGGGGTTAATAAAGGCAAGGCCTACAACGACGTCGCGGTGCACGCCTATACCCCCCGGAAAGGCCAGTTGCACTTGGACTTCAAGAGGGTGGTGCTCGGCACCATACGCCGCTTGTTGAAGGGAGGCAGAGATTGGTCCTTGACCATCCTCGTACCGAGTAAAGACTTCATGGCAGAAGTATCCGCCTACCTCGCTAGCGACGCTGATGGGCTCCCACGCTTACCCCATGACGTGGCGTTCGACCAAGAGGCTGCTGCACTGGCCGCTGTAACCATTGCTGCCCTCTTAGAGGGAGGCCCGCACGCCGAGTCGATCACATTGAAATTACTCGGAAACCTGTGTGCCCACGTCCGCGGACGGAAAGGGGAAAAGAAACCAAGCAAGCCGAACCTAGATCTTGTCGACGCCATAGACGGTGTAGCCGCTGGGCAGGAGCTGAAAAAAATTGCCCATAAAAGGGTGCTAGCGGCTGCGCAGGAAATCTCGCAGCAACGTCTGCAGCTAGAACTGTCAGGCGATCCTGCTGCCGACTGGATTGCCGTACGCAAGCTCTTGGATGCCAGCGCCTGCAATGAAATCAAACAGATCGCAGCTGATGGCCGCTTTGTTCGATTACTCGGCAAAGGAACTCTGTTGCGTGGCCGATTAGGGGAAGTTTGGCGGGCCACGCAGAGCTATGCAGGGGCAGAGGGCTTCGTTCGAGACGCACTCCTACAGGAGCATTTCCAAGCGGCGACCAAAGAGTGGAAAGGTATCCACCTGATGACCATGCACAAGTCGAAAGGCAAGGAGTTCACAGAGGTCATACTTTACGAAGGGCTGATGAAAGGCCGATACCTGACTGACAACGCCTCCGTTGAGCGCGAAAGGCAAGCCCGCTTGACTATGAGAGTAGCTGTGACTCGAGCGATGCAGCGAGCAACAATTCTGACTCCAAAAGGGCGGCGAAGAAGCCCTTTGCTCTAAGCGATGTGTCGATTGCCATGACCTGTAATTGCTGGCTTAAGCCAGATCATTTAGGTTGTCTGCTTCTGGCCGAAAGCAGACCTTCATCATTCCAATCCACGCTGGATTTCGTCATCAGCAATTCAGGTCTGTATATCCATACAGATAATTCTTGCCTGCCGCGACGTCGCTGCGCATGCTAGTCAGCATGGCAAATGACCCAGTGACAACGTGATGCGGCTGTTTCTCTGCGAAAAACCTTCTCAAGCCAAAGATATCGCCCAGGTGCTCGGCGCCACGCGGCGGGGCGATGGTTGCTGGCTTGGTGCTGGCGTCACCGTCACCTGGTGCATCGGCCATTTGCTGGAAACCGCGCCGCCGGACAGTTATGACGCGCGTTACAAGCGCTGGGTGCTGGCTGATCTGCCGATCGTGCCCGAGCGCTGGAAGATGCTGGTCAAGCCCAAGACCGCCAACCAGTACAAGGCCGTGAAGCGGTTGCTGGGCGAAGCCAGTGAACTGGTGATCGCCACCGACGCCGACCGCGAGGGCGAGATGATTGCCCGCGAGCTGGTGGAGCATTGTCGTTATCGAGGGCCGATTCAGCGGCTGTGGCTGTCGGCGCTGGATGATGGTTCGATTCGCAAGGCGCTCGGCGGTCTGCGCGCGGGTGCCGAGACATACAATCTCTATCAGTCGGCTTTGGGGCGCTCCCGAGCCGATTGGCTGATTGGTATGAACATGAGCCGACTGTTCACGCTGCTCGGGCGGCAGTCCGGCTACCAGGGTGTACTACCGGTTGGTCGGGTGCAGACGCCGACGCTGCGGTTGGTGGTCGACCGTGACCGCAGTATTGCCGACTTCGTGCCGCAGCCATTCTGGGCCATCGAGGTGCAGCTTTTGGGTGACGATCCGGTGCCCTTTACCGCGCAGTGGCGCGCGCCGGAGGCACTCTGCGATGACCAGGGGCGTTGTCTCGACCAGGCGCTGGCGCAGCGAGCGGCCGAGGCCATGCGCGCGGCGGGCAGCGCTCGGTTGCAACGACTCAAGACCGAACGCATGCGCGAAGCGGCGCCGTTGCCGTTCGATCTGGGCACCCTGCAGGAAATCTGCTCGAAGAAGCTCGGCCTGGGTGCTCAGGAAACGCTGGATATCGCCCAGGCGCTCTACGAAACCCACAAGCTCATCACCTATCCGCGCAGCGATTGTGGCTACCTGCCGTTGAGTCAGCACAGCGAAGCGCCGGGCATTCTGGCCGCCCTGGCGCAGGCCGATCCATCCCTCGGCGAGCTAGCGCCGCACCTCGAACCCCGTCGCAAGTCGCGTGCCTGGAACGACGCCAAGGTCAGCGCGCATCACGGCATCATCCCCACGGTGGCAGCTCGCGCCTTCGAACGGCTGTCGGGCAAACCGCGGGCGGTGTATACGCTGATCCGTGCCCGTTACCTGGCGCAGTTTCTGCCCGCGCATGAATACGATCGCACCCAGGCTGACTTCGACTGTGCCGGCCAGGCACTGCGGGCCGTCGGCAAGCAGATCGTCGAGCCGGGCTGGAAGCGCGCCTTGCCCGAGGCGCTGGCGGCCAATCGCGGCCGTGAGGCGCCAGGGCCGCAGACGCTTCCGTCGTTGCGTGAGGGGCAGATATGCCCGATCCACGATCTCACCTTAAAGGATCTCTGGACGCAGCCGCCCAAGCCCTTCACCGAAGGTGATCTGATCAAAGCGATGAAGAACGTGGCCAAGCTGGTGGACGATCCCAAGCTGAAGCAGAAGCTCAAGGACACCACGGGTATCGGCACCGAGGCGACGCGTGCGGGGATCATTCAGGGGTTGCTCGAACGTGGCTACCTGACCAAGCAGGGCAAGGCGTTGGCGGCAACACCTGCAGCCTTCAGCCTCATCGATGCGGTGCCGCGTGCCATCGCCGACCCAGGCACCACGGCGATCTGGGAGCAGGCGCTGGACATGGTGCAAAGCGGCGAAATGAGCTTGGACGAATTCGTCAGCAAGCAATCGGCGTGGATGAGCAAGCAGGTCGAGCGCTGTAAGGGCGTTCGCCTGACTATCAGCGGGCCCGCCGCGCCAACCGGTCGCGGCGCACCCTGGAAAAAGCGCAAGGGCGCGGGCCGCAAAGCCGCACCCAAGACGCGCCGCGCTGCGAAGTCACCCAGCCCCGCATGACGGTCTGCTATCCGGCAAACCAGGTCTGCGAGAGGTAATAGCAGGCGCTACCCAGCACCGCCGTGATGATCAGCCCCAGCCGTGTTGCCACAGCGATGCCCGCTACCAGCGCCAATGCAACGGTGGCGGCGAGCGGTGCCTTGGCGGCCTCGCTGTAGAGGACGTATACCGCGAAGTTAATGAATACGGCGGTCGGCAGCACGCGCTCCAGAATGCGCCGGGTCGCGTCACTCAGGTCTAGCGTGACGAACACCGGCAGGATGCGCACCAGGCAACTGGTGGCGAACAGCGCCGCAATGGCCAGCAGCACGGACGTGTTCATGAGCGCACCCGCGCCAGTACGAAGGTGGCCAGCAGCACGCTGGGAATCCAGAAATACAGCGGCCCGAGCAGCATGATCATCGCCACGGCAATCAGCGTGCAGAGCGCGACGGCCAGCGACAAACGAACGTGGCTGACGCTGAGCTGGGGTAGACGCGAGCGGAGCTGGCTGGCAGAGAGGAACATCAACACGACGCTTGCCGGGAAGCCCAGGTTCAGGTCGGCAGCGAGCCAGGTCGCCGGGATCAGATTGCCGATGACGGCACCTGCCACGCCGGCAACTACCCAGGTGAGGAACAGCGTGGCGCGGATCACGGCCAGCGATGCCCAGTTGTCCTGTTCACTTTCGGTGGCATAGGCCTCGTCACCCAGCATATGGGCAAGGAGCGCGCGTAGCCCCCAGGTTCGCGGCAGCCGTGAGGCTGATACATAGGCGATTGGCAGGTAGCGACTGTTGATCGAGGCGGTGAGCAGCAGCATGGTGATGAACCCGGCGCCGGAATCGGCCAGCGGCAGCACCGCAAACTGACCGCTGCCGGTGAACCCCAACAGGCCTATCAGGGCGACTTCCAGCGGGCTCCAGTCCGAGCGGCCGGCCAGCACGCCAAACAACAGGCTGACCGGGATGATCGCCAGCGCGGCGGGTGCGACCCGGCGCAGGGCGTCGAAGGGTCGGTATGCGGAGGCTTCCATCTGTCGCTGTCCTTGATGGCTCGACGGGTGCGCTCATCGCACCGGGCCGAGCAGTCTAAACTCGGCGCTGCTTTGCTGTCTCGGCTGCGGTAGCCAGCAAGTGGGAGTCCTCATGGTTGTCCATTGCCCCGCAGGTGTGCCCATTCGCGTTTAGAATGCGCGCGCTTTTTTCGAGACGATTGAACATGCAACCAGATGCCCTCGCGACCCTCCAGCAGCACCTCAGCCAAGCCTTGTCCCAGGTGCCGGACGAAACCCGCCGGTTCTTTCATGGGCGCGGGCGCTGCTGGGCTGGGCTCGAGCACGTCACGGTGGATTGGCTGCAGGGCGTGGTGCTGGTTTCGCTGTTCCGGGAGCCAGCTGCCGAAGAACTGGAGGCGCTGATCGGGATGCTGTTGGCGCTGACCGAGGCACAGCCTTGGCAATCGAGCGGGGCGCATACCCTACTGCTGCAGCACCGTTACCTGCCCGACAGCCGTATGCAGCCGCTGCTTGGAGAGCCGCCCGAGGAGTGGGTGATCACCGAGGATGGCCTTCGCTACAAGCTCGACCTGGGCATCAAACAGAACAATGGGCTGTTTCTCGACATGCGCTACGGCCGGCAATGGGTCCGCCAGCAGGCGGGCGGCAAGCGTGTACTCAACCTGTTCGCTTACACCTGCGGGTTCTCCGTGGCGGCTATCGCCGGCGGTGCTGAGCATGTGGTCAACCTGGACATGGCGCGCGCGGCGCTGAGCCGCGGCCGCGACAACCATCGGCTCAACGAGCATGACCTCAGTCGGGTCAGCTTTCTTGGCCACGAGCTGTTCAAGTCCTGGGGTAAGGTGAAGAAGACCGGCCCTTACGATTTGGTCATCATCGACCCGCCGTCTTTCCAGAAGGGCAGCTTTGCGCTGAGCCGCGATTACCAGAAGATTCTCAGGCGTTTGCCCGAGTTGCTCACCGAAAGCGGGACGGTGCTGGCCTGCATTAATGACCCGGACACCGGTCCAGATTTTCTTATCCAGGGGATGGCGACCGAAGCGCCGGAATTGGTGTTTCAGGAGCGCCTGGAAAACCCGCCGGAGTTCCCCGACATCAGCCCCGACAGTGGTCTCAAGGCTTTGGTTTTCACTCGTCGCTCGTTTTAGACGGAGCGATCCGAGTCTAGGGCTGAAGCAACGCCAACAGACAGGCCCTGGCGCTAACGTATGGTTTGGCGAATAGCTCCGGTGGCGCATATAGCCGGATTAGACGATGTGAGATGGAAACGAAACTGCCGGCACATGGCCGGCAGTTTTGGCTGCTGCGATGTCAGTGTTGGCTGACGATAGCCATGTTGTTGAGGCCTGCCTGGCTGATCAACGCGGTGTTGCCGATACCGCTCTGCATGACGTCTGCGGTGTGGTTGCTACCGTTCTGCATGACCGTAGCGGCATGGCTCTGGCCGTTCTGGACTAGGTCTGCCTCGTTGAAGAAACCGTTCTGGCTGACGCTGGCCATGTTGAAATCGCCGGCCTGGTCGATGTCGACGTTGTTGTTGACACCCGTGCTAGAGCCGGTGATGCGGTTGCTGTCGCCTTCCTGATGCGCCGCCAGGATGTTGCCGGCGTCCGACTGGGTGAAGTTCAGCTCGTTGTATTTGCCTTGCTGCTCGACTTTGGCTTGGTTATAGCCGCCGTGCTGGTCAACCTTGGCGATCTGGCCGCGTCCGTTCTGGTCGATTGTGGCTGCGTTATCGAGGCCAGTCTGGTTAGCGGTAGCTGTGTTGCCATTACCGCGCTGATCCAGAAATGCCTTGTGCAGGTTGCCCTGCTGGAACACGAACCCGTTCTGATTGCTGCCGCGTTGGTCGACGTTGACCGTGTTGTATTTGCCGCTTGAGTAGGTGTAGGCCTCTTGATGGCGTCCGGTTTGATACACATCGGCGTTGTTCGCCGTGCCGATCTGCTCAACCTCGGCTACCGAGCCATTACTCCAAGTCTGCATCACGTTAGCCATGTTCTGGTCGCCCAGCTGATCGATCAGGGCGCGATCACCGGAACTCAGCGTCTGGCTAACTGTAGCCTCGTTGAGGTTGCCGTCCTGATACAGCGAACTCTTGCTGCCATTGACTGCGTACTGGTAGCTGGTCGCTGAGTTGCCGTTGCCTTCCTGCTTGGTGAACGCTTCGGCGCCATAGCTGGCGCCCTGCTCAGTATTGGCAGTGTTGTCCTGGCCGCGCTGGCGCTGTTCGGCGCTGCTGCCCCAGGTGCCGCTCTGGCTGACGCTGGCTTCATTCGAGTGCCCGTACTGCCATTGCACCGAGCTGCTGTTGATGGCCAGAGTCTGGTTGACGTTTGCCTCATTGAAATTGGCGGTCTGGGTCTGCAGGGCAGACGAAGACGAGGAGCCGGTCTGCTCGACCATCGCGTCGTTGCCCCAACCGCTCTGCACCTGTTTGGCTGCGTTGGAGCTGCCGTAGCTCTGGATGACCTCGGCGACATTATTGACGCCGTTCTGGCGTTGTTCGGACGTGTGATCGGCCGCCATAGCCTGAGCGGCGGCAACGGTCAGCAGGGCAGCTACTAGGGGTTTGATCTTGAACATTGTTGTCTCTCCATGAAATGTTTTCAGCGGTACTTCCTGGTGGTGCTTTTTTAGCGGTACTGGCGGACCAGCACGCTCAGACCCCGGCCATGCTGCGTGACGCTGCTGCTATGCCCAGTGCCGGTCTGTTCGATCTGCGCGTCGTTGTACGCGCCGTACTGTTCAATGCGGGCCTGGTTGTAGCTGCCCGACTGAACAATCAATCCCTGGTTATGGCTGCCGTGCTGCTCGATGGATGCTTCGAGCGCATAGCCGCTCTGGAGGATGAAGGCTTCCAGTGCATTGCCTGTCTGACTGATATTTCCGCTCAGGCTGCCCCCTGCCTGGGCGAGGAACGCCAGGTTACGGGTTGGGGAGCCGGTTTCGGATAGTGTCTGTGCGATCGCGTTAGACCGACTGGATGCGATTTCGTCAGGCGCGAGATCGAGCGAAGTCGGAAGGCTGGCGGCGAGCAGGGCGGGGCTGCCTAGTGCTGCGAAGAGCAGCGGAAGCAGCACTGCTCTGCAAGCAATCCTTTGCGCGTCGATCATCAGTCATCCCTGGTTAAGTCGCGGTAGGTCATCCTGACCTAAACCGCGATCTGGCAAATCCATCGAACGGCTGAAACCGCTTCGTTTGCTATGGATTGGTTGACGTGCCGAGGTATTTCGCCAATTGAGCGTCGACCGCCGAAGAACTGTCTGCGGTCTGCCACAGGCGCCGATCAACGCCTTGGGCGATGAGGTGTGCAACCGCCGCCTCGATGGCGGACAGCACACAAAGCTGCGCCGGCTCGTTGGTGGTGTAGCCGGCCTCGGCTTCGAGCAGCTCCTTGAATTCGATGAACTTGTAGACGTTGGCGCTGCGTCCGATGGAATAGATCGTCTTGGTGGTCATCACGTTGGACAGCACCTGGCCGCTGCGTACGTCGATGGCGCGCAGGTTGACCGTGACCTGATCGACCCGATATTCCTGCGATATGCCGATGCCCAGATAACGAGCACCTTGCCCACCACTGCGCACGTTGGTTTCGTAGGCGACGATGGCGCCTTCCATGATGATGTTGGCGGCCAGCAGCGACGGCAGTTCGGATTGGATGTTCGGGGCCACATCCGGTTTGGCTTGTGATGCACGAATGATCTTGCGCTCGGTCAGCACGTTCTGCAGACCTTCACGCTCGAGCACGATGAACCAGCCGCTCGCCTGCATGGCGTCGACCAACATGCTCGCTGCGCCCTGGGTTACCGCCGTGGAAAAGGAACTGGCGGGGCTGGGCTTGTATTGCCCGGTCTGGTCGCGAAAGCCATAGACCGCCGCTACCAGCGGGCCTCGAGGGCGAGGCAGCTCAAGCAGGTCCTGATAGGTCGAAGTGCGCGGTGTCAGTGTTGGGGTTTCCTGGTCCGCCGACATTGGCTCGCGTACCGCGCAGCCCTGTAGAACGGCCATCATCCCGATGGCTACAAATAGGCTTCTCATGGCCTTTGCTCTCCCTGACTAGATATTGCCGAGAATGATTTCTGAAAGTTCGCCGGTCAGTCGGTCGGTGATTTTCACGACCGTATTGCCAGCTTCGTCTTTGCGGATGTCGACGATAAAATCATCCGTCGTGATCGAACCTGTCTTGCCATCTTTGACGTTGCCCAGCAGGTCCGACAACAATCGCGACTCCAGCTGGCTGGTGAAACGGTCAAGCGCGGAGGTGCCGGCCAGCGAGCCGCGATCGAAGGCATCTGGGTCCTTGGTGTCGTTCTGCGCCTGGGCACTGCCCAGCAGCCATGCGCCGTTGAGGGGGCTGCCGCCAAATGATGGATTCACTGGGGTGTACACCAGTTCGGTGGCACTGAGGCTGGAGCTAAGCAGCAATCCGGCCAGGAAGACGCCGGTGATTTTTTGTTGTGGCCGGTTCATAACTCATCCTTCGCGAGGTCAATGGTGTCTTCGAATAGTGCTTCGACTTTCCTACGGTTTATCTCTTGCAGCACGAAATCCGCCGCTTCATAGGCGGTCTGTTCCATGTCACTGACGTTCGGTTGTAGAAAGCGGCGATACAGCGGCTGGTTGTTCTGCTCCACCCAGACCAGAATCCCCCAGCGCGCCGAGGGACGCTCTTTGACGGCCAGGTTGAAATCCAATGCGCTGGTGTCATTGAGACGTTCACAAAACTTGCGGTAGAACTCCTGGCCGGAGCGTGAAACCGTATTGTTGGTGATGAATCCCTTAAGCTCGGCCTCGTCGGCACAGGCCTGGATGCTGAACAGCAGCATCAGACCCAGGCAGGCCATCTTCATATCCCGGCCTCGCCGACATGCCCCAACACGAGCGATGCGCCCTGTGCGCGGTTGGAGGCGCCCAACTTGCCCAAGGCGTTATGGATATGACTCTTGATGGTGTGAGTGCTCAGATGCAGGGACTCGGCGATTTCGGAATTGGAAAGACCTTTGCCGGCAAGTGCTAGGATCTGTTTTTCCCGTACCGACAGGTCGTCGATGGCACGCGAGGCATGGGTGAGTTGGCGGTAGCGGCCCAGCAGCTTTTCCATCAGCGCACGTGGCAGCCAATCGCCGCCGCCGAGCATCACGCTGACGCCGCGGCTGAAATTGGCGCGGCTGGTGTTCGGGTAGAACACGCCCTTGATCCACGGGTGCTGTACCAGCAGACCGCGCGCCTGGTCAGCTTGGGCATTGATCAACGCGGTTGGGGTGTCGCGCAGCTGCCGGAGCAGGCGCAAACAATCAGCTTCCGTGAAGCTGCCAACGTCGAGCAGAACCAGGTCCGCGTCGTTTACGCCTGGACGAAATGTGCTGCTGCGCGTCAGACGCAACTGTGGACCACCGTGAAGATGCTGATCGAGCAGGCCGTCCGGCAATTCGCTATTGGACAGCAGGACAAGACGAGAAGAAGCGACGACCGCAGGGGATTCATCGAACATATGCATATCCTTTGCAGAAGTGACTAGGGAGTAGCGCCCGTGTTCCTTGCCGGGACTGGCGCTTTGACATTGCTCGGGAAAAGATAGTTCAGAGCGGTGACAATAAAAAGTCATTGTTGCGAAATAGCGACTGTTTTCCGACGAGCCACATCACTCTAGCGAACGCGGGTGGTGGCAGACAGACGCATGCTGGACTACATTTATTGGTCTTTTTTCGCCGGCAATGGGAGCAGGCAATGTCCGATCCAACGTTCTGGCTGGTTTTTTTCTCGGCCGCACTGGCACTGAATCTCTCGCCAGGGCCAGATCTGTTGTTCGTGCTGTCGCGCACGCTGTCTGGCGGGCGCCGGGTCGGTGTGGCCTCAGTGTGCGGCGTTTGCAGCGGTGCCTTGGTTCACGTCGCAGCGGCTGCGCTGGGGATATCCGCCATTCTCGCCACCTCGGCGCTGGCCTTCGCTGTGGTCAAGTATGTGGGTGCGGTCTATTTGCTGTATCTCGGCGTTCAGGCATTGCGCTCTGCCGGGTCGGCCGCGGCGCTCAACCTCAAAGCGGCCCCGGAGGTCACCCTTTGGCAAGCTTATCGCCAAGGCATTCTCGTCGACGTCCTCAATCCGAAAGCGGCCATTTTCTTTATGGCGTTTCTGCCACAGTTCGTACGGCCCGACCAAGGCGCCATAGCCCTGCAGCTTTTGGTGTTAGGCGTGCTGGTTGTGCTGGTGGCGGTGGTTGTGGAATGCGCCATGGTTTTCCTGGCGGCTCGGGCTAGCTCGGCGTTGCGTGGTAACCGTCGCTTGAGTCAATGGATCGACCGCGCGCTCGGCTCGGTCTTGATCGGTCTGGGGATTCGTCTCGGCTTGGCTGAGCGTACATAAGCGTACAGACCCGGATATGGGAACGTCAGCTCCGGTTTCGGTCTGAAGGGTATGCGGTACGCTTTTATAGGCGCAGCCGCGGAAACCGAAAGGAGCGCTCATGTCTCTGTACAGCAAGAACACCACCTCCAATCTGATTCCCTGTCTGCGCTATCGGGATGTGCCCGCAGCGCTGAAATGGCTTTGCCAGGTTTTTGATTTCGAGCAGCAGCGTGTAGTCGAAGACGCGCAAGTCGGCGTCATTCACGCGCAGCTCAGTTTTGGCAGCGGCATGCTGATGCTGGGGCCGGTGGCCGATTCGGACTACGGCCGCCAGGTCAGGCAGCCGGACGAAGTCGGTGGCGTCTCTACTCAAAGCATCTATGTGATCGTCAACAGTGCCGACGCCCTCTATACCAAGGCCAAGGCCGCCGGCGCGGAAATCGTTGTCGAGCTGAAGGACGAGGACTATGGCGGTCGTGGGTTCAGTTGTCGCGACCTTGAGGGGCACCTGTGGAGCTTCGGCACCTACGATCCGTGGGCCGAGCCGGTTGCCGAGCAGAACGCACCGCGGGGGGACTGCTGATGCGTAACCTCAAATTCGCCGACGGCGCTAGCGTTCCCGTAGTGGGGCAAGGCACCTGGCACATGGGCGAAAACCCGGCCGAGCGCAGCAATGAGGTAGCCGCCCTGCAACTTGGGATCGAGCTGGGCATGACGCTGATCGATACCGCAGAGATGTACGGCGAAGGCGGTGCTGAAGAGGTGGTCGGCGAAGCGATCCGCAATCGCCGCGATCAGGTCTTTCTGGTCAGCAAGGTCTATCCCCACAACGCCAGCCGCAAAGGCGTGCCCGAAGCCTGTGAGCGTAGTCTGCGGCGGCTGGGCACCGAGTGCCTCGACCTGTATCTGCTGCATTGGCGCGGGCAGTATCCGTTGGCGGAAACGGTCGAAGCGTTCGAGCGATTGAAAGACGCGGGCAAGATTCGCCGTTGGGGTGTATCCAACCTGGATCTGGACGACATGCGCGAGCTGGATGCGCCGGACTGTGCTGTCAATCAAGTGCTCTACAACCCGCAGGAGCGGGGCATCGAGTTCGATCTGCTGCCCTGGTGTCAGGCGCAGGGGATGCCCGTCATGGCCTACTGCCCGATAGGACAGGGCGGGGATCTGTTGCGCCACCCGACGATGCTGGAGGTTGCCCAGCGGCATAACGCAGAGCCCGCCCAGATTGCACTGGCATGGGCGCTGCGTCAGCCCAACGTACTGGTGATTCCAAAGTCATCAAACCCGGCCCATCTTCGAGCAAACGCCAGCGCGGCGGAGTTGACGTTGCACGCCGATGACCTGGCCCTGCTCGACAAGGCCTTTCCGCCCCCGTCGCGTCCACGCCCACTGCAGATGGTCTGAAACTCCGCTTGCTGGACGAGGCGGGGGAATGTTTGTCTCGCGGTAGCTGTCAGCTTATGACTGACAGCAAACCGGAGAAGCGAACATGAGCGAGTCCAGACTCGACGGCGTGGTGGTGGTCATCACTGGCGCCTCCAGCGGTATCGGCCGCGCAGCAGCGCAGGCGTTTGCGCGTGAGCAGGCCCGAGTGGTTCTGGCAGCGCGCGACGAGGAAGCGCTGCACGAGGTGGCCAATGAATGCCGCGCTTTGGGGGCCGAGGCGCTGGTGGTGCCGACTGACGTGACGCTCAGCGATTCGGTCGAGCAACTGGCCAGCGCGGCGGCCGAGTTTGGCCGCGGGCGTATCGATATCTGGATCAATAACGCCGGGGTCGGTGCTGTCGGAGCCTTCGACGAGACGCCAATGGATGCGCACGAGCAGGTCGTGCAGACGGATCTGATCGGTTATCTGCGCGGGGCACATGTCGCCCTGCCGTATTTCAAACAGCAGCACGGCGGCGTGCTGATCAATACGCAGTCGGTGGGTAGCTGGGTACCGCAGCCTTACGCGGTGGCGTACTCAGCGAGCAAATTCGGGCTTCGCGGGTTTTCCCATGCGCTGCGTGGCGAGCTGGCGCAGTGGCCGGGCATTCATGTCTGCGATGTGTATCCCTCGATGGTGGATACCCCCGGTTTCCGGGACGGCGGCAATTTTGCCGGTCGCTCGCTGCAGCCGCCACCGCCACTGTGCGATCCCCGTCAGGTGGCCGATGCGATGGTCAGTCTCGCCCTACATCCGCGGCATACGACATCCGTTGGGCTGACAGCGACGCTGCTTCGTTTCGCCCATTTCATTACGCCAGGCTTCGACCGTTTGTCCGGCCTGCTGACCGGTGCTGCCTTGGGTCGTGCCGACCGTGTCGCGCCGTCCTCGGGCAACCTGTTCCATCCGGCGTTGGGCGAGCGTCGAATCGATGGTGGCTGGCGCAGTGATGAAAAGCCGCAGCGCAGTTTGTTGCTAGCCGGGGGTATTGCCGCAGCGGGCGTAGTCGGGCTGCTACTGGCTCGCCGGCGCCGTTAGCGTTTCATACGCCGGCGGCGGCTGGTCAGCGAGTCGCCGGCAGGCAATCCAACGAGCTGAGGTCGCGCCTCATATCCTGCAGACGCTCATCAAGATGACGACGCTGGGTCGCGTCGGCCATGTCGTACAGGTCGATCACCAGGTCGATTGTGGCCTGTTCGACGGCCGGGAAGGCGGCGCGATAGGGCGCTGTCCAATAGACCTCACGGTCTTGAAGCAGCCGGGCGATGCGCTCGTCAAAATTTGCCTGTTCCCGATTGCGAACGGCCTCGACCAGTGATCGCTGCCACTGGGCGCGGTTATCGAGCCAGAGCTGATTTTGCTCGCTAAGCGCTCTAGCCCATTCCTGGATGCGTTGGCGTTGAGCGGCGCTGGCTTTTCCTAACCATTGCTCGACGCGTTCTTGCATACGGTCGGCTCGCTTACGAATTTGCTGGTCCAGCGGTGGTTCCAAGTATTTCTTCTCGCGCTCCTGGAGGTCTTTCTCAAACTGATCGTCCAGTTCACGCACCTGCCTGTCTTCAAGGTCACGTAGCAGTTGAACGGTAGTTGGGGTGATTTCCAGCGCGATCGTCTGAATCGCCTCTTGGGCGTTCACATAGTGTGCTCGTAGCGCGGACTCATTCAGCGAGCCCCGGCGGACCTGAGCCTGTAAGTGCTCGATGAGATCCAGATAGCCGGGTAGCTGAGTACGGCAGTGCCAGCTGATGTGCTCCCGCAGCTGCGCACGAAAGCGCGTCTGCTGGTCACGATTCATGTCCAGGTAATCGTTGAGCGACCAGGGGATCAGCAGATCCAGGTTTCGGTAGGCCAGATTCATGCGGCTGCAGCCGGTCAGCACAACGGCACACGCCAGCAGGACCAGAATCGATTTACGCCCAAGCACCTGCCTGATCTGCATTGCAGTCCTCGTCGGGTTGTCGTCGGGATGTCGGAACGGGTTTCGGTTGCGTTGTTCTGTAGAGCCGCTAGCACCTCGTCAGTTCGAGGCGAAACAGCAACGGCTTGTTTCTGCGAGAAAACGCCGGCGGTTGTGGTCCTAGTTCAAGAGAGCGCCGCAAGCGCGACGCTCGGAAGCTGACAGCAAATAGCGGAGGTGAATATGCAACGCACGATCAAGCATCTGACCGGAGATGAAGTACCTCAGGGTTGGCGGCCAACCTGGGTCACCTGTTGGGTGGTCGAGATCGATGGGCAAACGATTGCCGGCCCGTACGCCACCGAAGCGGAAGCGCAGGCAGTGCTGGATGGGGAGCAAGACCCCAAGATCTCGCAAACACCTACGCCACAGTGATGGCCGTCAGAGGCATTGAGTAGCGCAGGGATCGTCTCTTTCGGGGAGCGGGGGAGGCGGCTCGACGAGCTGGGAAACCAGCTCCAAAGCTTTCTCGAACGAAGGATAGCCGCTCTGCGCAACGTCCAGCCCGGCATAGGCCTGGCGATATTCTTCGGCCTTGACCGCGTTGCGCTCATCCAGCAGGTAGGGTTCCTGGTAGATTTTGTATAGCAGCGCTACGGCGTGCGGGTGGCCCTTGGCGCTGGCCTGTTCGAGCAGGCGCAGGACCTGTTCCGGTTGTGGGCCTTGGCGGATCAACAGCAGCGCCTGGTAGAACTCGGTCTCGCCTCGTTCATCGAGGCGAGCGCTACGCTCGAGCAGCGCATCGGCAAGTTCATAGCCGTTTTCGTCGCCGATGGAAATGAGGATCTTGGCCTGCAGCAAATCGTTCTGATAGAGCAGCCGCTCCGCGCGGCAACTGCCGTCGCTACCATATTGGTCACATGGCTGAGAGGCGCAGCCGCCCAGCACAACGAGCAGTCCGATCACCAGTGCGTTCTTCATTGCTGCCTTGTTCTCTCTATTATTTAGTGTGTCAGCGCGTGTTCTGACCCGCGTATGGCATAACTGTTCAGCCTGTTTTATTGCGCAGTGGCAATGGGCTGCAGTCCGTAATGGAACAGGAGGATCTGCCACTCGGGGTTCTCTGGCAAGTTCTCCACGAATCGGGCGAGATACTGGGTGGCAGCTTGACCAAGCGCATCGGCGACCCACAGATGCCGAGTGAACTGGTACAGCGGCGTATTCGAGACGTACAAATCCCGGAGCTTTTTCTCTTTCCGGTAGTAGAGCAGGGTGGAGCGCGGAATCAACAAAGTGCCGATGCGACCTGACAGCAGCTTCTCGAGGTTTTGCAGGTCGCCTTGGGCGTTCTGGCGCTTGATTGCGCCGCTGGCGATATCCGCTTCAAGCCCTTCGTATCGGTGCCCGAGCACGCCTCCCAAGACAAGATTGTGTAGCGATTCGGGGTTTTCATACTCAAAGGGGGCGTCGGGCAGCGAAACAAAGTCCTGTTGATCGATCAGTAGCGGCCCCGACCATTTGCCGTTGGCTGCTTGCTCGGCAGTGAAGAAGTTCGGAGTGGCCCAGAGCAAAACGCCAGGTCGCTCTCGTGCTAGCCGTATATCGACGCGCTTGCGCGGCAATTTGACCAGCTCGAAGCGAAAGCGCTGATTGTTAGCGGCGTCGTTGTTGAGCAGGGCGACGAAAGCACGCGAAAGTCCCTCGCCGTCTTCGAGAATGAACGGTGGTGAAAAATGATACGTCCACACCTCGACTCGTTGTTGAGCCCCGCAGATCGAGGGCAACAGAACGAACGTCAGCAACAGGACGAATCTGTGCATGGTGATCCTGTATCTCGGAATGGCGAAATGCGGCAATCAGGGCCTGGCGCGGCGGCCGGTAGCTGATTTTGTATCCGGTTGCATTGGCACCAGCATAGTCCAGCGATCGCCAGGTGCGAGCCGTCAGGGGTTATGCAAGAGACGTCGCGAAGCTAGAAGCGTTCATGCTCGCCGAGAAAACGCCACTCTCCGACCGGCAGCTTGGCCATCGACAGGCGGCCGATCCGTATCCGCTTGCAGTTGAGCATCTCCAAGCCGATGGCTTCGCAGAGCTGACGCAGATCGGCGGCCTGCGGATTCTTAAGCACGACGCGCAGGCGGGTCTCGTTCTGCCAACTGGCCTTCGCCTTGGGCAGAACCCTGCCACGATGGCCGATCCCTTTGCCCAGCAACGCCAGGCCGCCTTCCTCCGGTTCGCCAGCGACTTCGACGATGTACTCCTGCTCTAGCATGTCGCGTGGATCGGCCAGTTTGCGGATCACCTCGCGTTGCTGGCTGAATATCACCAGCCCGCTGATGTCCTGCTCCAGCGGCAGCAGGGCGGTTTGGCGTGCGTAATGGCGTTCGCGGGGTGCCTGGCGAGAGCTGTCGCCGCTCCAATGGCCGGCCTCAGCAAGTTGCTTCAGCACGTCAGCAGGTTCTGCAGCGGTGGGCTGGCCGGCGGGTTTGTGCAGCAGCAGCGTGACCGGCGGCTGTTCAGTCGCGGTGGCGCCTGGCAGCAGTTCGATGCGCTGCTCGGCCACCTTGAAATAGGGCGCTTCGATGATATGCCCGTCGACGCTGACCCAGCCTCCCTCGATATACAGTTCGGCCTCGCGCCGGGAACAGCCGATCTGCTCGGCGAGGCGTTTGGACAAGCGTATCGGGTCGGTCATGGCAGGCTCGGGTGCTTCGGAAGGAGAAACCTGGCGAGCCACTGCAAACGGCTAAAAGCAGTGGGGACTCGCTTACTAGGTTAGGTGTTGCGGAGATTACTTCTTGCTGATGGTGATCTGGCGCGAAGGGCCTTGGGTCTGGCCGCTGACCCCGTTCGGGATCTTCTGCACTTCACCGCCGGACTTGAGGAAGGCTGCCATCTGGTTGGCTAGCGATTCGCTGGTTTCACTGGCAGGTTCGGGTTTGCGCTTGGCTGAGGAGGTCTTGGCGGCCATCGTTATCTGTTTCCTATGGTCAGTCGAACCGGACATTATACAGATCTGGCTAATTTTTGTTCGATTTTTTCGCTGGCCTTGATTTTTCTGTGTGCGTTCCTTGCTTCGCACGTGTTTCCGCGGATCGTTGTCGTTGCGCTTAGCCTGGCGGCAGACAGATTAGCGGCAGATGCGATAGCGGGCTTGGGTCGTCGGTAAGAACGCTCAGCG
The DNA here is from genome assembly GCF_044543345.1 of Pseudomonas sp. NPDC077451. Taxonomy (NCBI): domain Bacteria; kingdom Pseudomonadati; phylum Pseudomonadota; class Gammaproteobacteria; order Pseudomonadales; family Pseudomonadaceae; genus Pseudomonas; species Pseudomonas sp. NPDC077451. Next base: position 17,988 of record NZ_JBITVX010000002.1, read on the forward strand.
ATTTTTCCCCTAAACGGGGGAGCATTCTCGCCCGTATCCGGTCCACTCAAATACGGGGTCTGGCGAAGCGGTCGTTTGCCCCGCCATAAAGTCAGGCAGGGGACGCTCGCGGCAAGTTATTTGTTTCGTCATCTCCAGCCCCCCGGCAATTTGGAAAAGGAGCGGAGAGTGACAGTCGTCATTAGTGCAATCCTGTGCATCATCCTGGGCCTGGCGCTTGCTGTCGGGGGTTGGAAAGTTATCGCGCTCGGCGGTACCTGGTATTTCGCAATCCTCGCAGTCGGCTTTCTGCTCACGGGCGCTTTGCTGTTAGCTCGGCGCCGTGCGGCGCTTTGGGTCTACTCGCTGGTAATGCTTGGCGCGCTGGGTTGGGCAATTCACGAGGTCGGCTTCGACTGGTGGCAATTGGCACCGCGCGCCAGCATTATTGGCCCGCTTGGGCTGTGGTTCCTGACGCCCTGGATTGCCCAGCGACTGGGTTGGCAGCACTTCGGTGCGCGCGCCTGGGGCGGTAGCGCAATCCCGCTGATGATCGCCGTGGCGCTATGGGGCGCGACGGCTCTGCACGCCTTGACCTCCGACAGCAGCGACATCAAAGGCATGCTGCCGCCGCCTTTGGCTGCTGCGCCAGCGGCCGAGGTGAACACCGCTGATAACGTGCCAGCCAGCGATTGGCATGCGTACGGTCGCACCCAGCACGGCACGCGCTACTCACCGCTCGCGCAAATCACGCCAAGCAATGTCGAGCGGTTGGAAAAGGTCTGGCATTACCACACCGGCGATATGCGACGTCCTAGCGATCCCAACGAGACCACCTACGAAGTCACGCCGCTCAAGATCGATGACAGCCTCTTCATCTGCACGCCGCACAACTTCGTGATCGCGTTGGATGCCGAGACCGGGGAAGAGCGTTGGCGCTTCGATCCGGAGGTTCCGGATTCGACCAATCGGCAGCATCTGACGTGTCGCGGGCTTTCCTATCACACCAGCGAGACCCCCGTGGAGGGACAGGCCTGTCAGCAGCGCCTGTTCATGCCCACAGCGGATGCGCGACTGATCGCATTGGACCCGGAGACCGGCAAGGTCTGCGAATCATTTGGCGAAAACGGCGCGGTGAATTTGTGGAAGAACATGCCGAACGTCACGGAGGGTTTCTACTACTCCACCTCGCCACCGGTTGTGGCTAATGACCTGGTTATCGTCGGCGGGGCGGTCAACGACAACGTCTCGACCACCGAGCCATCTGGCGTCATCCGCGCGTATGACGCAACCACTGGCGAACTGAAGTGGAACTGGGACCCGGGCAATCCGGAGCAGACCGCACCTATCGCGCCGGGCGAAACCTACAGCGAGAGCACGCCGAACAGCTGGAGCATTTCCAGCGCTGACGAGGAGCTGGGGCTGGTGTTCGTGCCGATGGGTAATCAGGTTCCGGATCAGTGGGGCGGCAACCGCAGCGAGAACAGTGAGCGATTCTCGTCTTCCATCGTCGCGCTGGATCTGGAAACAGGGCAGCTGCGCTGGGTATTTCAGACCGTGCACCATGATCTCTGGGACATGGATGTGCCGGCGCAGCCAAGTCTTGTCGACATCCAGACCGAGTCGGGCATGGTCCCCGCACTCGTTCAGCCGACCAAACAGGGCGACATCTATGTACTGGATCGCCGCACGGGCGAGCCAGTGCTGCCGGTGCGCGAGGTGCCCGCGCCGCAAGGTGCCGCGAAGGGCGATTATGCTGCGGCTACGCAACCTGTGTCGGCACTGTCGTACGAGCCGCCGAAGCTGCAGGATTCCGATTTGTGGGGTGCGACCTTCATTGATCAGATGATGTGTCACATCCAGTTCAATTCGTTGCGTTACGAAGGGCGTTACACGCCGCCTTCGACCCAGGGTTCGCTGGTCTACCCTGGCAATTTCGGGGTGTTCAACTGGGGTGGGGTAGCTGTCGATCCGGTCCGGCAGATGGTGTTTAGCGCACCGTCCTATTTGGCTTTCACCTCAACGTTGATTCCGCGCGAGAACGATGAGAAGGCTTACGTCTCCGACAGCGAACCGCACCTGAACGAAAACTTCGGCGCGCCGTTTGCGGTGGACCTGAAGCCGTTCGTGTCGCCGATCGGTCTGCCTTGCACTGCGCCGCCATGGGGTTACGTGGCGGGCGCCGACCTGCGCACGGGTAAAACCCATTGGCTGCGCAAGAACGGTACGGTGCGTGACCGGGCACCGGTGCCGCTGCCTTTCGAAATGGGTGTGCCGAGTCTGGGCGGGCCGGTGATCACTGCGGGCGGGGTGGCTTTCCTCTCCAGTACGCTGGATTACTACGTGCGCGCCTATGACGTCACCACCGGTAAGCAGCTTTGGCGGGCACGGTTGCCAGCGGGCGGCCAGGCGACGCCGATGACCTATCAGAGCCGTTCGGGACGCCAGATGGTCGTGGTCGTTGCCGGCGGTCACGGGTCGCTCGGCACCAAGGCCGGGGATTCGGTCATCGCCTACGCACTGCCGCGATAACGGCGTTGCCGCGTGCGCGCCGCAGCGGTGCGCACGCGGCAAGCGGGTGGCCTGCTAGAATCGCCGCCTTCGACCCAGAGGAATCGCTACATGGCCGCAATCGGGCGCTTCAACAGCCTGCAAATCGTCAAGCACACCGGTTTCGGCCTTTATCTGGATGGCGGTCCGGATGGCGAAATCCTGCTGCCCAACCGCTACATTCCGAAAAACACGCCGACGGAGGTCGATGACTGGCTGAACGTCTTCATTTACCTCGACAGTGAAGACAAGCTCATCGCGACCACCGAGAAACCCAAGGTGCAAGTCGGCGAATTCGCTAGCCTCAAGGTCGCCGAGATCAACCGGATCGGGCTGTTTCTCGACTGGGGGCTGCCCAAGGATCTGCTGCTGCCTCACTCTGAAGAAAAGCGGCCGCTCAACGAGGGCGATTATTGTGTCGTTCACGTCTACCTCGACAAGCACACCCGTCGCATCACCGCCACCGCGCGGTTGGACCGTTACCTGGACAAGACGCCCGCGCGCTACAAGGTTGGCGAAGCCGTTGACCTGTTGGTAGTGGAGCCCACCGACCTCGGGCACAAGGCGATCATCAACGGCAAACACTGGGGCCTGATCCACAAGAACGAGGCCTTCAAGTTCCTGCGTGGCGGCATCCGCGAGAAGGGCTACATCAAGGAAGTTCGCGCGGACGGCAAGATCAGCCTGAGCCTTCAGCCGGTGGGCAGCGAGGCGGCTGATGCATTGCAGGCGCTGATTCTGCAGAAGCTGCAGGAAAACCAGGGCAGCCTGCCCGTCAGCGACAAGACCGCCGCAGACGAAATCGCACGCCTGTTCGGGGTCAGCAAGGGCAACTTCAAGAAAGCCATCGGCGGCCTGTACAAGCAGGGGCGCATCGTTATCCATCCTGATCGTATCGAGCTCGCCTGAGCAGGCCGGGCGATCCCGTCGCCCGCCCTTGGCATCGCTGCAGTTAACAGTGTGTCTGTTCGACGCCGGATGGCGGGTCGACGCATCGGCTCGCTTCCCCTGGCGAGAAGGGTTGTAGCGTCTCGCCCATCTGATCGAGGTCGTTGCGGCCCTGTCTCGTCCCATCAAGCGGCAGCTGCTGACCGCTGATCCTCGGCTGCCCTTATTCAGGCTCACGGCACGGAACTGGCTGCCCTCATGCCGGGTCCAGAGTGGGTCCCTGATGTTTCTAGGCGTCTCGGAGCCTAGCGGGAAGGCCGCTCTGGATGCTGACAGGGATGTGTTTGTCTTGCAGGTTCAGAGCTTAACCATCTGTTCTGCTCTGGGTGCCTGTTTGTTTGTCTGGGCCCATCAGCGCTGACCCGCGCCGCACGCACGACGATGCCGCGCTAATAACAAGACCTAAGCCAACGTTACGTTTCGCCATCCTCGATCCAGTGATCGACTGCTGAGCGCGGCTTGCTTGTGGGCGAGTGGTCACCGGATGTTCCGTTACAGGCGCCGTGCCTGGGGCGGTAGCGTGTTTGAAAGGGATGTATCGGGCTGCTGCTAGAGAAAAACGGTTGACGATCGAAAAGAGACCCGCTGATCGAATGTGCAACTGTCGGGGATATTTGCGGTCTGTTGCGTGTCTATGCCTCCTCACAGCAGCCAGGCGACGCGGCCAGAGGGCGGGTATGTACAACAATTTATCTCCGAGAAGGGATTCCATATGAGGAAGATCACGCTTCCATGCTTAACGCTGCTGTGCCTTGCAGCTACCCAGAGTTGGGCGCAGAGCGAGCGAGAGCCCCGTTACATTCAGCTGGGTGGGTTCGAATTCACCCCGACGCTGGTGGTGCGAGAAAGTTATGACGACAACTATCGCGGCCTGTCGGACAACGAACAGGCGTCCTGGGTCACCGGCATTAATCCAACGTTCGTGCTGGGGACAGGTAATCGCAACAGCGAATACGAACTCGAATACTCGTTCAACAGCGACATCTTCCATTCGGATTCCGAAGCCAGCAACACCGACCACCATTTGCGGCTCAGAAGCGCCATGGAATTCACCTCCCGGCATCGCCTGACCTGGGGCCTCGCCTACCACCGCGTGGAAGAGACCGCCGACACCGAGATCAACACCGAAAACGATAAGTACAGCACCGCCGTTGCCCAGGCTGCTTATCGCTTCGGTGCCCGCACGGCTCGCAATCAGCTGGAATTCGGTACGCACTACGAGCAGCGGCGCTACCACAACAGCGGCAACATCAACGCGTCCGAAGAACGCAACAGCCTGATGTTCAACTCAGTCTGGTTCCATCGTCTGGGTTCCAAGACGCGCTCGCTCATTGAGATACGCCATACCGATCACGACTACAAGCTAAGCAGTGCGCTGCGTGACAGCACCAACGTGGCGTTGCTTGGCGGTGCGACCTGGGATGCCGGCGCGAAGACCTCCGGCATGTTCAAGCTTGGCGCCGAGCGCAAGGACTTCGATAGCGATCAGCGTGAAGACTCCACCAGCCCCATGTGGGAAATCGGCGTCACCTATAAACCCCGTAGTTACTCGGCGTTCACGCTCAATTCCCGTCGCGCCTTCGACGAGGGTGACAACGGTGCCAGCACCATTAATGACTGGACGACGCTCGCCACCTGGGATCACGAGTGGACCTCGCGTGTATCGACCGAGCTGCTCTACCGCTTTTCCGATCGCGAGTACAAAGGTATCAATCGAGACGATGAGCGCAGCGGCTACGGTGCCGGCGTGACCTGGTCGCCAGACCGCTGGGCCGACGTGACCCTGTCATATCTCAGAACGGAAAACGACTCCAGCCTGAGCTCGAGGACCTTCGACCGAAACGTTTACTTGCTGAGTTTCGACCTGAGCCTTTGAGGCCGGGTAGGACGTTAACCAGTGCCTAAGGAGGAGCCGACCATGCGCATCCCGAACATTTTCAAATTCTTTTCCGTGCTGCTGTTGCTGGCGCTAAGTGCCGGCGCCAGTGCTGCGCAATACCAGCTGGGCTCGGGGGACGTCATTCGCATCAATGTGCATGGTGAACCGGACCTGACCTTCGAAGAGATTCGTCTGACAGACGCTGGCACTTTCACCTTTCCCTTCATTGGTGAGGTGGACGCCAACGGCAAAACCCCAGGTGAAGTGCGCAACATCTTGGTCGAGAAGCTGAAGGATGGCTATCTGGTCGATCCGCGCGTATCGGTATCGGTCGCCAACTACCGCGAGTTCTACATCGCCGGTGAGGTAAAGCTTCCAGGTGGCTATCCGTTTCAGCCCGGCCTCACGCTTGACCGCGCCATCGCGCTTGCTGGCGGGCTGACCGAGCGTGCCTCGACCAAACGCATGACCATCGTGCGCGGCTCGCAAGGCAGCCGCGCGGAAGAGAAAGCCACCATGAATACCCTGGTTCGCCCTGGCGACACGATCAACATCGATGAAGGATTCTTCTGATGAATAGCCCAGTTCGCCCGGATCGACCATGGCAGCGCCCCGCTGGGCCCGCGGCTGATAGTGATTTCATAGATCTGAAAAAAATCTGGCATGCAATCTGGTCGCGCAAGTGGGGGATCATACTCCTCGTGGCGGTCGTCGCGGTGCTGACCGTTTTCCTGCTGTCGCGCATGACGCCGATCTACAAGGCTGTCGCCACGGTGCTCATCGAGAGCAAGGGCACGCCGGTGTTGTCGTTCCAGCCGGCAGCCGATACCCCGGTTGAGCTCAGCGAGTATCTGCAGACACAGCTCAGCCTGATGCAGAGCCGGGGCGTTGCCGAGCGCGTCGTCCGCGATCTGAATCTGACCGAACACCCCGAGTTCGATCTGCGACAGCAGCCGGGCCCGCTGGTCGATGTTGGCGCTCTGATCGATATGGTCACAGGCGAAGAGCCAGAGCCGATCACCGAAGCGCAGGTCATGGATTACGCCACCCAGCAGTTCATGGAGCGTACGTCAGTGTGGGTCGAGGGCAAGAGTCAGCTGGTTTATCTGTCGGTATCCATGGCGGATAACCTGACCGCCGCACAGGCCACTAACCGGCTGGCGCAGGCCTATATCGAGGCGCAGCTGGAAGCGAAGGTCGACATGTCGATGACGGCTGCCAGCTGGATGAATGAACGCCTGGTTTCGCTGCGTGAGAACCTGCAAGCTTCGGAAGATCGCCTTCAGGCCTATCTCGATGCGGAAGGGCTGGTCGACCTCGATGGTGTAGGCACCATCAGTGCCAACGAGCTGTCGCTTACTGGTGATCGCATGATCGATGCGCGCCGTCAGCGTGCTGAAGCCGAAAGCCAGTACCGCCAGGTCGAGTCCATGCGCAGCCAGGGCTGGGAGCGTCTGGCCAGCGTGCCGGCCGTTCTGGGTCATCCGCTGATCCAGCAATTCAAAGCTGACCAGGCCCATGCCCGTTCGCGTGTCGAAGATCTTTCGCGTCGCTACGGCAACCGCCACCCGGCGATGGTTTCTGCTCGGTCGGACCTCAATGCTGCTACCGCCAGCCTGAAACAGCAGGTCGAGCAGGTCGTCGCCAGCATCGAACGTAACTATCAGCTGGCCGTCGCCAATGAGAACTCCTTGAAGGCCTCCTTCGACGAGAACAAGGGCCGGATTCAGGATATCTCCCGCAAAGAGTTCAAGGTGCGTGACCTGCAGCGTGAGGTCGAAAGCGATCGTGCGCTCTACGACACCTTCATGACCCGCCTGCAGGAAACCACCGCGACCTCGGACCTCAGTTCTACCAATGCTCGGGTAGTCGATGCAGCCATCCCGCCAACCGAGGCCAGCGCGCCGAACAAGAAGCTGATCTTGGTGGTGGCGTTGTTCCTGGCACTGGTGCTGGGTATCGCCCAGGCGATCATCCGCGAAATTCTCGACAACACCTTCAAGAGCTCTGAAGAAGTCGAGTCCAAGCTGGGTCTGCCTGTCATGGGTATCGTCCCGCAGGTGCCGCGCAAGCTGCGCAAGGAAGTCAGCCATCTGTTCGAACGCAGCGGTGACAAGCGCTTCTGCGAAGCGGTACGGACTATCCGCACCAACCTGCTGCTGACCGAGGCAAGCCAGCCTCGTCAGGTGCTGGTGATCACCTCGACCGCACCGGGCGAAGGTAAGAGTTCGGTATCGGCCAACCTCGCATTCGCCATGGGCCAGCTGCATCGCGTGCTGTTGATCGACGCCGACTTGCGTCGCGCGACGCTCGACAAGGCGTTCGATTTCAAGCCGGGCACGCCGGGCCTGGTGAACCTGATCGGTGGCAACGCCAAGCTTGAGGAGTGCATTCACACCGTTGGCAACGTCGACATGATCGCTGCCGGTGCAGTGCCCTCCAATCCGCTGGAGCTGCTGTCTTCACCGCGTTTCGCCAAGCTGCTCGAAGTGGTCAAGGGTCGCTATGACCGCATCATCATCGACTCGCCGCCGAGCCAGGCGGTCAGTGATGCGGCTGTGCTGTCGACGCTCGCCGACGCGGTGATCTATGTCGTCAAGTCCGACAGCACGCTGATACCTCACGTGCAGAAAGGCGTGAGCCAGCTGCAGAACAGCAACGCGCCGGTCACTGGCGTGGTGCTCAACCACGTCGATATCGAGAAAGCCAAGAAGAACGGTCAGTTCCGTGGCTACTACGACCATTACGGATACAGCGAGCCACAAACGGTGTGATCCGGCTCGTTTAATCCTTTACCGGGGCGTGTCCAGCCATGCAATTGGCCCGCCCCGGATTGACTGTCTGCCCAAGCAAGAAAATTGCGCCAACGGCCACCGAAAAGGGTCGCGCCGAGGCACGCCTGTATCAATGTCTGAATCGAGGATCCTGCTATGAATATCACCGTCGTTGGAAGCGGCTACGTCGGGTTGGTTACCGGAGCCTGTATCGCGGAGATGGGTAACACGGTCTACTGCGTCGACGTCGACAAGACCAAGATCGATAACCTGAAGCAGGGCATTCTGCCGATCTACGAGCCGGGCCTCGAAGAGATCGTCACCGAAAACCATCAGTCTGGCCGTTTGCATTTCACCACCTCGCTGTCCGAGGCGGTCGAGCAATCCGAGGTGTTCTTCATCGCGGTAGGCACTCCGCCGGGCGAGGATGGTTCCGCCGATTTGCGCTACGTGCTGGAAGTCGCCAAGCAGATTGGTGACATGTTGACTGGCCCGGCGATCGTGGTGAACAAATCGACCGTCCCGGTGGGCACGGCGGATCTGGTGCGCGCAGCGATCACCGAGCGGCTTGAGGCGCGTGGCGTCGAGATCGAATTTTCAGTCGTCTCGAACCCCGAGTTCCTCAAGGAAGGTGCCGCGGTCAATGACTTCATGCACCCGGACCGCATCGTTATCGGTGCTGACAACGAGCACGCCCGCCAGGTAATGAGCGCGCTCTATGCACCCTTTATCCGCAATCGTCCGCGCACCATGTTCATGGGGATTCGCGACGCGGAGATGACCAAGTACGCCGCTAACGCAATGCTCGCCACCAAGATCTCCTTCATGAACGAGATCGCCAGCCTGTGCGAGCGTCTCGACGTGGACGTCGAAAACGTGCGCCTGGGCATCGGCTCGGACGAGCGCATCGGCTACCACTTTATTTATGCCGGCTGCGGCTATGGCGGCTCCTGCTTCCCGAAAGACGTCAAGGCGCTGATCAACATTGCCCATCAGAACGACTTCGAGCCCAAGCTGCTGCAGGCGGTTGAATCGCGCAACGACCAGCAGAAGCATTCGCTGTTCAACAAGCTGTCCACCCATTTCAAAGGCGACCTGAGCGGCCGCACCTTCGCGGTCTGGGGACTGGCGTTCAAACCTGGTACCGACGACATGCGCGAGGCGCCAAGCGTCGTGCTGATCAACAGCCTGATCAATGCCGGCGCCAAGGTCCGCGCGTTCGATCCGGTCGCCCGCGAAACGGCCCGTCGCGAATTCCCCGAGAGCTGGTTCACCGACGGCCTTTTGCAGATCGTCGAAGGCCAATACGAAGCGGCCATCGATGCTGACGCGCTGTGCCTGGTCACGGAATGGAAGCCGTTCCGCCGTCCTGATTTCCGTGCGCTCAAAAAGCTGTTGAAGACGCCGCTGATCATCGACGGGCGTAACCAGTACGACCGCGAGCAGGTCAAGCGTGAAGGCTTCAGCTATTACGGCATTGGCCGTCAGCCGGTTCACGCCTGAGCGAGGGGCTGCGAGTGAGCGCCATCGATCAGTCCAGCATGCGGCGCGGTTCGTCTCCGGTGAGAGAACGTCTGGCCGCGCTGCTGCACACGAGCATGCGCAGCAAGCTGCTGCGCAATATCTTGACCGTGGTGACCGGCACTGCCGGTGCGCAGGCGATCACCCTGGCCTTCATGCCGGTGATCACGCGCATTTACGGTCCGGAAGCGTACGGGGTTCTCGGCACCTTTCTCAGCGTCACGATGATGTTGATCCCGGTCGCTGCGCTTACCTATCCCATCGCGATCGTGCTGCCCAAGCGCGATGGCGATGCGCGGGGGTTGGTGCGATTGGCGCTGGCGATAGCTTTGTCGCTGGCGACGGTGGTTGCGCTGGCATTGCAGTTCTTTGGCGATCAGCTTGCTCGAACACTCGAGATCGAGATCATCCAGCCGTACCTGATGCTCATCCCGTTCGTGATGTTCTGTGGCGCGGCGCTCGAGATCTGTCAGCAGTGGCTGTTCCGCACCCAGCGCTTCCGTATCACGGCGAGCGTGGCGGTGGGGCACTCGTTGCTGTTCAATTCGATGCGGACCCTGGCCGGTCTGGTGCAGTCGTCTGCGCTGGTGCTGGTCTGCACCACCGCTCTGCAACAAGCGCTGCACGCAGCGATGTTGGGGCTGGCGATGCTACGGGCCAAGCCTCATGCGGACAATCATATAGATGAAGTCGAGCAGGGCCGCCACGGCATGCTCGAACTGGCTCGCAGGCACAGCGACTTCCCAAGGTTTCGCGCGCCGGTGATGTTGATCAATGCCGTGTCGCAGCATTTGCCGACGTTGGTGCTCGCCGCCTACTTTGGCCCGGCGGCTGCCGGTTTCTTCGCTCTGTGCAAGCAGGCGCTGACGATGCCGACCAACTTGATTGGCAAATCAGTAGCCGACGTCTATTACCCACGCATCAGCCGCGCCATCCATGACCGCGAGCCGGTCGCGGCGATGCTGCTGAAGGCAACCGCCGCACTGGGGCTGGTCGGCTTGGTGCCGTTTTCCCTGGTGGCCGTGTTCGGCCCATGGCTGTTTGCACTGGTGTTCGGTGAACAGTGGCATGTGGCGGGCGAATACGCCCGTTGGCTGGCCCTGGCCGAGTACGTGATCTTCGTCTCGCGCCCTTGCGTGGTCGCGGTTCCGGCACTGTCGCTGCAAGCCCGTTTCCTGCTGTTCGAGATCTTTAGCACCAGCTTGCGTGTGCTCTCGCTGTTTGGTGGTGCGCTGTTGATCGGCACCGCGCTGGCCACCGTTCAGGCCTTCGCCGTTGCCAGCATCGTCATCTATTCGTCGCTGATGGTGATCGTGTTGATTGCGTCGCGCAGGTGGTATGCGGCTCAGCAGAACGCGCAGCATCCAGAAGAGAGTTTCGATTGATATGAAAGTATTACATTTGGTCGCTGGCGAATTGACCGGCGGCGCCGCGCGCGGTGCCTACTGGCTGCATCAGGGGTTGCGATCGCTGGGTGTGGATTCCCTCGTCTACACCAATAGCCAGGAAACCCACGGCGACACCTCTGTGGTGTCCGTCAGCCGTAGCAAAAAAGACAAAATCATCAGCATCGCCAGAAGCCAGGCCGACCAAGCGTTCGCCAGCGTCTATCGCAAGCGCCAGTCGGGCATGTTCAGCGCAGGCGTCATGGGCGCCGATTTCACTCACAGCGCCGAGTGTCGCGAGGCGGACGTGGTGCATTTGCACTGGGTCAATGGTGGCTTCGTCGACATGAAGCATCTCGCCAAACTGCGTAAGCCTATTGTCTGGACCATGCGTGACATGTGGCCAATGACCGGCGGCTGCCATTACGCCATGGGCTGCGAAAAATTCACCACGGGCTGCGGCAGTTGCGATCAGCTGGGTAGCCAATCCGACAAAGACCTGTCGCGCTTCGTACTCAACCGCAAGCGCAAGTACCTGCCCGCATCGATGAAGATGATTGGCATCAGCGACTGGGTGTCCGAACAGGCCAGGCAGAGCCTGCTGTTCCGCGACTTCGATGTGCGCACCATCCACAACAATGTGGATGCCAGCGAGTTCTTCCCGCTGGACAAGGCCCTTGCCCGGCAATTGCTGGGACTGACCACCGAGAAAAAGATCATCCTCACCGGCTGCACCAGCGCCAAAGACACCTACAAGGGCTTCGGCAAGTACCTGGAGATGCTGACGCACCTGGATCCGGCCAAGTACCACCTGTGTTTTTTCGGCAAGTTGGACCAGTCCATTGCCGACGCCTTGGGCTTCGACTACACCTCGTTCGGCTACCTGCACGACAGCATCTCGCTGCGCCTGCTGTATTCCGCCGCGGACGTGTTCATCGCACCGAGCCTGATGGAAGCATTCGGCAAAACCTTGGCCGAAGCCATGGGCTGCGGAACGCCCGTGGTGTGCTTCGACGCCACCGGCCCCAAAGACATCGTGACCCACAAGCAAGACGGCTATAAGGCCGCGCCCTTCGAAGCCCAGGGTTTAGCCGAAGGCGTCGAGTGGGTCACCGGCGAGGCGGACTATCAGCAGCTCGCGCTCAATGCGCGGGACAAGATCACCAGCACCTTTGACAGTCCTGTAATTGCCCGCCAATACCAGGCGCTGTACGAGGAAATGCTCGCATGAACGGTCCGTTCGTCCGCGCCGGGCAGGGCGGTAACGCCCCGTTAACGTCAACGGCCAACTATCGACTCAATCAGCTGCAAGGCGGGGCGGAGCGCTCGGTCGCCTCTGCGCTGTCTGCCCAGCATCAACTCAATACCCCTCTCGTCATCTGGAACCTACAGGTACTCTGAAATGGAAAAGAAACGCGCGCTGATCACCGGAATTACTGGCCAGGACGGTTCCTATCTCGCTGAGTTTCTGCTGGAAAAGGGCTACGAGGTACATGGCATCAAACGCCGTGCGTCGTCGTTCAATACGCAGCGGGTCGACCACATCTATCAGGACCGTCACGTTGAAGACCAGAACTTCGTGCTGCACTACGGCGACCTGACCGATTCGTCGAACCTGACCCGCATCATCCAAGAAGTCCAGCCGGACGAGGTCTACAACCTCGGCGCGCAGTCCCACGTCGCGGTCAGCTTCGAGTCGCCTGAATACACCGCCGATGTCGATGGGATGGGCGCCTTGCGCATCCTTGAAGCCATTCGCCTGCTGGGCCTGGAAAAGAAGACACGCTTCTACCAGGCCTCGACTTCCGAACTCTATGGCCTGGTCCAGGAAATTCCGCAGAAGGAAACCACGCCGTTCTACCCGCGTTCTCCTTATGCGGTGGCCAAGCTCTATGCCTACTGGATCACCGTGAACTACCGCGAAGCCTACGGTATGTACGCCTGCAACGGGATTCTCTTCAACCACGAGTCGCCACGCCGTGGCGAGACCTTCGTGACGCGCAAGATCACCCGGGGCCTGGCGAACATCGCCCAGGGGCTCGAGACGTGCCTGCACATGGGCAACCTCGATGCGCTACGCGATTGGGGACATGCCAAAGACTACGTGCGCATGCAGTGGATGATGCTGCAGCAGGATCAGGCCGAAGACTTCGTCATCGCGACCGGCGTGCAGTACTCGGTGCGTGAGTTCATCAAGTGGTCAGCTGCCGAGCTGGGCGTTGAGCTGCGCTTCGAAGGAAGCGGCATCGAAGAACGCGCCATCGTTGCCGGTATCGAAGGGGACAAGGCGCCGGCACTGAAGGTCGGTGATGTTGTTGTCCGTATCGATCCGCGCTACTTCCGTCCCGCGGAAGTGGAAACCCTGCTCGGCGACCCGAGCAATGCCAAGAACAAGCTGGGCTGGACGCCTGAGATCAGTGTGCAGGAAATGTGCGCCGAAATGGTTCGTGAGGACCTCAAGGTCGCCCAGCGCCATGCCCTGCTCAAAGAGCACGGTTTCGAAGTTCCAGTGAGTGTGGAGAACTGAATATGAATCGTGACGCACGTATTTTCGTTGCGGGACATCGTGGCATGGTGGGTTCTGCGATTGTCCGCCGCTTGCAAGCGCTGGGATACACCAACCTCATCACGCGCGGTCGTGAAGAGCTGGATCTGGTCGATCAGGCGGCAGTCAATGCCTTCTTTGCTGAAAACAAAATCGATCAGGTGTACATGGCCTCGGCCAAGGTCGGCGGTATCCACGCCAACAACACCTATCCGGCCGAGTTCATCTATCAGAACCTGATGGTCGAGGCGAACATCATCCACGCGGCGCACGTCAACGATGTGAACAAGCTGTTGTTCCTTGGCTCGTCCTGCATCTATCCAAAGCATGCCGAGCAGCCGATGAAAGAAGAGGCGCTGGTGACCGGCGTGCTGGAACCGACCAATGAGCCTTACGCGGTTGCGAAAATCGCCGGCATCAAGCTCTGTGAAAGCTACAACCGCCAGTATGGGCGGGACTATCGCAGCGTCATGCCGACCAATCTCTACGGTCCCAACGACAACTTCCATCCGGAAAACAGCCACGTGGTGCCAGCGCTGCTCAAGCGCTTTCACGAAGCGACCCAGCATGGCGACAACGAAGTGGTGATCTGGGGCAGTGGCAAGCCTCAGCGTGAATTTCTCCATGTCGACGACATGGCCGCCGCCAGCGTGCACGTGATGGAACTGGACGACGAAACCTATCAGGCCCACACCCAGCCGATGCTTTCGCACATCAACGTCGGTACTGGCGTGGACTGCAGCATCCGCGAACTGGCGGAAACCATTGCGCGGGTCACCGAATACCAGGGTGAGTTGAAGTTCGACAGCAGCAAGCCGGATGGCACGCCGCGCAAGCTGATGGATGTCTCGCGCCTCAAGGCGCTGGGCTGGCAGTCGAGCATCAGTCTGGAAGACGGTCTGCGCGACGCCTATCGCTGGTTCGTCGAAAACCAGCACCAGGCGCGTCACTGACCGAAAAGAGCAGCCGCCAGGGATGCATCTTGCAGCAGCGGACCTTTCGTCCGCTGCTGTTGTCCATCCATGGCGCACGTTTTCCTCGCCGCAGTGGGCCGCCTCATCCAAGTCATCAGGATGGGCTGCTCGGTTCTATGTTTCGCCCGTCAATCGGATACTGGAGAGAGCGCTTGTTAAGGAAAGTTCTGGCGTACAAGAATCTGTTGTTCATCCTGTTACTGCTGAACTCGACCTGCTTCTTCCTGACGGATGACAAACGGGCCGGGATCGCGTACTTCCAAGAGCTGTTCCTGCTGCTGGTGATTGCGGCAACGGCCTGTCTGTTCGTGGCGTGGAAATGGGTCTATCAGTCCAAGACGAGCCTGTGGATCATTTTCATGGGCTGCCTGTTACCGGTGATTTCGGCGGTACTCGCCAACCTGAACTTCGGTCAGCCGCTGGCGTATGGCTTGCTGGAAGAACGTCGTTTCTTCCAGTACCTGGTGTTCTTTCCGACGCTGTTCTTGTTGATCAAAGCATCTCCCACCCAGGAAGAGCTGGCGAAGTACTTTCTCTATGTCGCACTGTTTTGCGCGACGCTGGGCTTTGCCTACTACTTAGGGATCATTCCCCAGAACCAGATCGCCGCGTTCACCGTCGATGACTGGACGCAGTATGAAGACCTGCTGCGCCCGAATCGTTTTCGTATCGGCTCGCCGTTCGTGACCGTTGCCGTGTTCATGGTGATGTACAGCATGAAGGACCGCGTCACTCTTGGGCGGCTGGCCATTCTTCTCTATTTCGTCGCCTACCTTTGGTTGGTCATGCAAACACGCCAGACCATGCTCGTCTGGGCGCTGGCCGGGGTATGGATTTTCCGCAAGCGTATCGACTCGTTAATGAAGCTGAGTGCGCTGGGTGTGATGGTTCTGGTGGTGTCGTATCTGCTGGTTCCGGAGTTTTATCACGAGCAGTTCGCGCGCTTCGATGCCTTGCTGTTCGATGCGACATCCGGGCCTGGGGTGCGTGACACAACTGTTTCGGTGATTCTCGACGCCATCAGCGCGAACAATTATTTCGGTATGGGCGCGCTGTCCCTGCAATGGAATGGCGGGTTCTCGAGGATCTATAACTCGCACTTCTATCTGGCGGATGTCGGAATATTCGGCGTCTATCACCGCTACGGTTTCCTGACGCCAGTCGTAGTCCTGTTGTTCTATGGCGGCTTCATCTGGGTCATGCGCCAGTGTTCGGACAAGGGCAACCTTCTTGCCGCATTACAGCTTTCGTTCGTGGTGAGCATGCTGAATATCACGCTGTCCAACGCGCTGACGTTCTCGGGCGACGTGTATGGAATGGCGGCTGCGTTCTTCCTCTATTACGCCAAGTTGCAGATGGCGGATGCTCCTCTCAATGCAAATCTAGAACAGGTGAATTATGGTCAGTTTCAGTATCGTAACTATAAACTGGAATAATTTTGATGGCCTGAAGGAAACCTATCGGAGCCTGGCCAGCCAGACTCACCGGAACTTTCGCTGGATCGTAATTGACGGTGCGTCAAAAGATGGCAGTGGTGAGTGGTTAAGAAGCCTGGATGACAGTCAGGCAGAAATAACGATAGAGCCGGACAAAGGCATCTACGATGCAATGGAAAAAGGGCGCCAAAGAGCCGTTGAGACCCCCGGCTATACCCTGTTTCTAAACAGTGGCGATTCCTTTGCTGATCCGAATGTACTTGAGCGGATCAATGAAGAATTAACGAATGCCATCGTCGAACCAAAATTCATTTACGGCGATTTTTATCGCAAAGAAGCTAGCGGCGAGTTGAAGCGTACCGCCGCTCGGCCCATTGAGCGCGCACCGCTTGGTTTGCCGGCTAGCCATCAAACGATGTACTTCGAGAACGGGCGGCTGCAGCGGTTCAAGTTCCGGTTGGATTACAAGTTGTCGGCCGATTACTGCTTGCTGCTCGAGTTTCTCCAAGGGCTGGACCTGCAGGCTGAAGTTCTTCAGTTGCCTTTCCCGCTGTGCATTTTTGATACAACCGGTGTTTCACATAAACGACGCTTCGAGGCGATTCGTGAAGACATGGATATCAGGCAGCGCTTTCTGAATTTTTCCAAACCTAATGCGTTAGCGCTCTATGCGCTGCATTACGTGCATACGCACTCCAAGCAATTGCGCGCCTCGTTGGGGCGCTGAGCAACAGGTAACCGACCTAAGAAAATGGACTGTCAAAAGAACAGGGTGCAGGAGAGAGTTCGATGAATTACCGAAGCCTGAATGATCTGTCGCGGCTGAGTACAGAATGTGCCGGCAAAATTCCCAACGATGTCGATCTGGTTGTCGGCATACCAAGAAGTGGGATGTTGGTCGCCAGCATCATTGCGCTGAAACAGAATCTTCCGTTGACGGATCTCTACTCATTCCTGCGCAACGACGACCTGAAGAAGGGCAGTACCCGCACCTACAAGCATGCTGAACTGGTCAAACCAAGGGAGGCGAAAAAGATTCTGCTGGTCGACGACAGTATTTCATCGGCTAAGTCCATGCGTGCCGCGGAAGAACAGGTTCGTGCGAGCTATGACGGCCAGGTGGTGACCATGGCGGTATTTGCCGAGAAACATAATCGGCACCATGTCGACTTTCACCTCGAGCTCGTCGAACAGCCTCGGGTCTTCGAATGGAACGTTATGCACCATCCTTACCTGGCGCAAGCGTGCCTGGATATCGACGGTGTGCTCTGTATCGACCCGACCAACGAAGAGAACGATGACGGCCCGAACTATCGGGAATTTCTCAGCTGCACGCGCCCTTTATTCATTCCCTCGGTCAAGGTCGCGCACTTGGTGACCAGCCGGCTGGAGAAGTATCGCGCCGAAACGGAAGAATGGCTGGAACGCAACGGCGTGCAGTACGGAACGCTGCACATGCTGGATCTGCCCACCGCCGAAGAACGCCGGCGCTTGAACATCCATCACAAGTTCAAGGCGGAGGTGTATGCCAAGCAACCGCTGACACGATTGTTCGTCGAAAGCGAAGTTAGGCAGGCCGTCGAGATCATGAAGCTCAGCCGCAAGCCGGTCTACTGCATCGAGACCAATGAGATGTATGTGCCTGGGCAGGTCTACAACCTCAAGGCCAATACGCTGCGGAAAACTCACAGTCTCAAAGCGAAACTGATTGGGAAGGCCAAGTCGATATTGAGCAGGTGGGCGCCCGTAGCGCCATCATCGAAGAGTTGAAGGCGAGGTTGGTTGTGTATCCAAAGTGAGCAACCAACCTGCCGTCCGCATGAATACAGTCAGTGGTTAGGTCCGATGCGAGTGCATTCGCCCTGGCCGACGTATTTGCTGAGTACATCCCACTGAGGGCGGTCTCGGCCGTCCTTGGTGGGTTCGACGGATAGTTTGTATTTGCCCCAGGAAGAGCCCGCCGCCCAGTAGGTAATCGGGATGCAGTGCTCCTGCAGATAAGCCAACAAGTTATCCATGGCTTCGAGGTAGCGAGGTTCATCGGCGGGAATGCCGAACTCGCCAATATGGCCTTGTTTGTCGTGCTCGATCAGCCAGTCGATAAAGGGTTTGACGCGCTTGACGCCTAGCATGGTGTCGAAGTTTTTCTCCAGCGGCTCCTTGTAATGTCCGCTGCCATGTTTATCGATGTACAGGTGAGCTGAAAATATCAACTTGTCGGAGGGGTCATTCAGTTGCAACAACGGATCATTGAATTTCGGCCAGCGATAACTGCTGGACCAGAAGTTGCCCTCGATAAGCAGGGGCCGCTTCTGGTCATGTTTTCTGATGGCGTCGATACCGGCCTGAGCGGCAGCCGGCCAGTATTCATCGGCGCCATGTGGCTCGTTCATGATGTCGTAGGCATAAAGGCCTTTTTCATCTTTCCAACGCTTGGCCACACGTTCGAGCAGATCGGCATATGCCGATATCGGCACGGCCTCAGTGCCGATTATCTGCTTGCGATAACGGGCATAGTTATGAATATCGAGGATGACGCGCATGTCGTATTGAGCGGCCTGTTGCAGTGTCTGGTCGATCAGTTCCGCATAGTCCTCGTCAAGTTCGGCATTCAATGCTGGTTGCAGGCGCTCCCACATAATGGGGAAGCGGATGGTCTCGATACCCTTGGCTTTCCACTGGGCAAGGTAGCCGGGCGCAGGGAAGAAATAATTTGTTTTATATTTTCCGGGGATGACATTACCGGAAAATGCGGCTCCGCCAATATTCAATCCAACCAGATCGATATTTTCTGCGTAGCTAGCGGCACTCGAGAGGGCAAGCGTGAGTCCGAGGAGTATTCCTTTTGACCGGTCCGAAGCGCTGCGTATCCTTAACATCTCACTACCTCATTCTGCTCTTTGGGACGATACCGCGGCTGCGGCTGCTTCGTTTGTCCGGTGACGGCAGGCATTGTTCATTTTTGACAGGCGAATCTTTCCGCCTGGCGGCGCACGACCACCAAGATTGCTGTCGGACGCCAACAACTTTTTTCACGGGTTACAAACAGAGAATCTATTTATGAAAAATCCCCTCACCAAAAGGATGGATCCTTTGATAGGGAAGCTGAAACTACTGGAAGAAGCCGATACAGGTCCTTTCATCTCTGAACTGAAAAAGCGTGACTCACCGACGATTCTTGGCTTTCTCAATCAGCACGGCTACAACATTGCGCAGCGTCAGCCGGCGGTGTTGGATAGCTTTCTGCAGGTCAACTACCTCCTGCGCGACGGGATAGGCATCAAGATGGCCTGCTCATTCAATGGGCGGGATCCCAAGGCCAACCTCAATGGGTCAGACTTCATTCCTGAGCTGATCGAGGATCTGGTAGGCGAGTCCAAAGACCGCTACGAGCTGTTTGCCATGGGCACCCGTGAACCCTGGCTCAGCGAGGGTGCGCGCAACCTGTTCGGAAACAGGCATTTCCATGCCATCGATGGCTTCAAGGCGCCCGAGGATTATCTGGCGTTCTACCAGAAGCACCACGTGCCTGGTCGCTATCCAATCATCGTGCTGGCCATGGGTATGCCCAAGCAGGAGCGCGTTGCGCTGCACCTGCAGAAGGCCATGGATACCCGTGCGCTGCTGATTTGCGGCGGCGCCATTCTGGACTTTTCGGCGCAACGTTTCCCCCGTGCACCCATTGTCTTTCGTCGCCTGGGGTTGGAGTGGGCATTCCGCATGCTCATCGAGCCGCGCCGGCTGTTCAAGCGTTATGCCATCGGTATTCCCGTCTTCTTCTATTACCTGTCGCGTAACGCACTCTCCAGTGCTCGCCGTGTAGGTGACTGGAACGCGCTAAAGCGCGAGCCCTGAGCCATCTCCGATGTCTGTCGCATGGCCATGGAGGGTCACGGCAGAAAGGCGGTGATGACTATCGTGGAATCACGCGTAACGACATCAGCAGGCTGAACAGGTAATGCGCCGAGAGCGTGATGGCGTAAACCAGCAAAACCGAAGTAATCGGCAGCTCAAGCAGGTAACCGCTGGCGAAGCAGGCGAGGGTGAGCACAGCCCGTTGTATGTTCAATGCCAACAGCAGCCGCTGCCCCTGGAAGACCGAAAGCAGATGCGAAGCTGGCGCATGCATGAATTGGAACAACAGATAAATCGCCAATAACGACGCCATTTCGCCCGCCATCGTCCATTCAGTGCCAAACGCCAACGCAAATATTCGCTCACCGAAGAGCAGCAGTAGTAGCGTCGGCGCGAGCGCGAGGGCCAGCAACCGCTTGATCACCGAATAGGTCAGCGTACGAATTTCCGTGGGGCGCTTACGCCCAATAGTGGCGATTTCAGCGTAATAGGCCTTGCTGGTCGAATGCCCGAGCAGATTCATCGGTAAAGCCAGCGTCATCATGGCCAGCCCGAGTTGGCCCGTCGTCCGCGGGTCGTAGAGCGCGGCGGTTAGCAGCAAAGGCGCCTGGCTGGAGAATATCTGCAGCAACTGTGAAGGCAGGCGGTAGATAGGAAAGCTTCGGTAATGCCGCATTAGCCGCCAGGCCCGTAACAATGTGACGTGGCGCCAGTAGCGCTTCACATCAGCATCGAACAACCGCATCAGCCTGATTGTTCCCGCGCCAGCCCCCAACACCTGGCCAGCCAGTAGTCCGACCGGCTTTAGTCCCAGCAATCCCAGCGCCACCTTGGCAATCGAACCCACAACGCTCTGCTGCAGCTGGGTGCGTGCGATGGCCGGATAGGCGCGTCGGCGTACGGCCCAGATCAACAGCACCTCATAGATACCAGCGCTCGTCAATGCGACCCCTAGCATCCAGCGATACGGCATCAGCGCTTCCATTGAGACCAGGGTCAGCAAAGCGGGGCCGGCGAGCCACAACAGGACGCTCACCGTTACTGTTGCCACGGTTACGAAGATCGCGGACAGAACCATCAGCGTCATCGCAGTGCCGTCCCTGCTAGGCAGCGGAACCGCGAGCTCATAGCGCAGCGTCATCATCGGGGCAAGAATCAGCAGCAGCGCGGTAAAGACCGACAGGACAGCGAAATGCTCGGGGCTGTAGATGCGAGTGAGGAGCGGGATAGATGCGAGGCCAACAATCCGGGCCAAGCCGTTGCCGACGGCCAGCGTCGCCATGCCCTTGAACACCTTGGCGGAGGCGTTTCCGGCCAGTTGTTGTCGGGCTGCGAGCAGTTTGCCCATAAGGAGGCTATTCACTCGAACTCCCTTCCCGGTGGGCGAGCCGCCTGTGCGACACGCGTGGTTCCCAGCGGAGCACCATTCTTAGAGTGGGTTATGCCGCACGATGCTTGAAGTGCATCTGGCAATAAGAAGCTGCTCCCCTGAAAAAGTTTCTGCGGCGGGTAGGCAGTTTTGTCGCATGGACGGTATCGACGCCTTCTGATCAGCGCCGAAGGTCTTTTCGCTTGGGGAGCTGACAGATGCGGTCGGAGCATCTGCAGGCACGCCACGACCTGGTTGCTCTTGCGATGGAATCGGCGCTAGCCAATGCCTGGCCCGGATGTCTTAAGCGGCTGCCCGATGCCCTCGTCATAAACCAACTCACCGTGGTTGAGTCTTGCTGGCGAGGTATAGGGGTGCCGTGTCAGACGTTGTTCGTCCTGGATATGCAGCACTTCGACGCCGCGCAACTTCAGAACATCCGACACCATGGAGCGGTGGCATCGCCACCAGAGCACTTCGGCACACATGATCGCGGTGGGTTTCTCGGCTGCCAAGCGCAAGAGCTGTTGTATCCCGCAGGCGAACTCGTCGGTGTGCAGGTGTTCGGCGTAGCCACGAAAGGAGCTATTGCGCCATGCGCTCGCGCTCGGTCCCGGCGTGGCCCGCCGCCGGCCCCCCAGCGCTTCGATCCACTCATAGGCGATCCCATGCTCGGCGAGCGAGGCTTCGAGGGTTGCCGACATGAATTGCGGTAACCGCCTTGAGCCCGGAAAACGCCGCACATCGGCGATGGCCCGGATGCCGTAGTGCTCCAGTAAGGCGATGAAGGTCTCGGTTGTTCGGGTGGAATGGCCGACGGTCCAGATCTGCTGGGGCTGAACCGGGCTCATTTAATCCGACTCAGCGCGCCGCCCTTGTGCATTGCAACGTGATCGGTCTTGTCGCTTTCGATCTCGTATTGAGGTTCTTCAGGGCTGGCGTGTCGCGTGTGGCCTTTGTAGTCGGTGTCTCGGGTATGCACTTTGACGATGCGCCCCGTGACGTGCCCGGCTTCAGAATTCCAGCGTACGTGGTCACCCTTTTCGAATCGTTCTTGCGACATAGATCGTTTCTCCATCTTCGATTTCGCCATAGCCACGCCTTCTTTCATGAGTGGAAGCGATGCTTCCTCCTCTATCAGCGACCGGAAATCAGGCTTCCTTACGCCTACCGTTTGTCGGGTTAATTAATAGGCCTGTGCTTAGCGATCGCTCTAGGAATTCAAAAAAATGACGCTGTAGCTGGCGTAACCGCAACGGGCTAAAGCGGATTAAACCCTATTTGCAGTGATGGCACTAAGCCATGAAATAATAGCGGATTAATGGCCGGTCAAAATTGTGACGTAGGGTTGACGATCTAAAGCCGTCAAATAAATTTTGAATCGTTTTGGAAACCTATTATAAAGACGCCACGCAACGGATTGCCGGGTTCCACTACTGGTGATCCGGTGTCGTTGCAACGCGGTTCGTCCGGTTGCGCAAGTGATGCATCTGCCCCAAGCGCCTGTACGACTTAATTACAACTCCCGCCACTTTTTTAAAGGCTCCGGCCTTTAGAAGTATTAAGTTTCGGAGAGACTAGATGTCTACCAATGTATTTATGGGCGCCCCTAAGGCACTCGTTCGTTCTATCGCGCTCGCTGCAGTATTCAGTGCTGTTACCTTTACAGGCGAAGTGGCTGCTGCCGTCACAGCAAGTACCTCTTCCTCGACCGCTTTCACGTCTTCGATCAACAAGTTCACCAGTAACGATTTCCTTAACGGCGTTTGGCGCCGCACCGCCGCGTTGTCAGTACCGGCCACTTCGGCTTCCATCGCTGCATTCAAGCCGGGCGTTCAGATCAAGTTCGCTGACGGCCAGGTGCGCAAGATTTCCAAGGTCTTCAAGGTTGGAAGCAATCTAAGCATCTACGTACATGGTGGTCTGTTGGATGGCGGTAAAGTCGGCGCCCCGCGCACCGTCAGCACCGTGGTTGCGACTGCAGCCCCTAGCGCGCCAGCTGCCCCGGCTCCGGTTGTAACCGCCCCCAGTGCACCTAGCAGCACTTACACCGCTTCGATGAACAGCTTCACCAACTCCGATTGGGAGAACGGCATCTATCGCAAGTCCGCCGGCTTCTCGATCCCGGACACCGGGGCAAACAAGGCCGCGTTCGCGGTCGGTTCATCGGTCAAGTTGGCCGATGGCCAGGTGCGTACGGTCGCTGCGGTCTATGACGTAGGCGCGCATCTCTCTGTCATGCTTAAAGGCACTGCGCTGTCCGCCAGCGCTGTCGGTTATCCCAAGACCATCAGTGTTGTATCCAGCAGCACCGGCACAACTACGCCGCCAGCGGCCGTTGCGCCTGCTCCAGCGCCGACCCCGGCACCAGCCCCGACTCCAGCACCTGCTCCGGCCCCGGTAGTCAGTGATGGCAGCGGTATTAATCTTGTGGGTGTCAACTTCGGTTCGGGTGTGTTCGATCCGGGCACTGTTCCGGGTATCTACAATAAGGGCTATACCTACGCGGACGAGTCCTACTACAAGCGTCACGCCGGGCTCGGCTTCAAGCTGGTTCGCCTGGGCTTCCTCTGGGAGCGTATCCAGCCCAAGCTGGGTACCGAACTGGACGCAGCTGAACTGGGTCGCATCAAGCAGTCCTTGGATTACGCACAGAAGTACGGCATCAAGGTCGTCCTTGATATGCACAACTACTATCGCTACTACGGCAAGGTAATTAACTCGCCGGAAGTGCCACGCGCCCAGTTCGCCGAGACCTGGCGCAAGATTGCGGTAGCGGTGTCCAAGCATCCTGCGCTGTATGGCTACGGTCTGATGAACGAGCCTTACAACACTGGTAACAACCTCTGGCCGCAGACGGCTCAGGCTGCTGGACAGGCGATCCGCAAGATCGATCCGTCCAAGTGGATCATGATCGCCGGTGACCGTTACTCCAGCGCCTTCCACTGGCAGAAGTACAACACCTCGTTGATCAATGATCCGTGGATGCGTGATCCGAAGAACAACCTGGTGTACGAAGCGCACCAGTACCTGGACTTCGACTACTCGGGTACCTACACCAAGCGTGCTGAAACCTTTGCTCCGATGCTGGGTGTCGAGCGGGTCAAGCCTTGGGTCGAGTGGCTTAAGGCGAACAAGCTGCGCGGGTTCCTTGGTGAGCACGGCATTCCGGACTTCTCTCCATCTGCTGTGGTCGCGACTGACAACCTGCTGGCTTACCTGAACGCGAACTGCATCCCGAGCACGTACTGGGCTGCCGGTCCTCGCTGGGGTGAGAACATCATGGCGCTGGACGTGTCGAGCGGTAAGCATCGTCCTCAGCTGGCTCCGCTGCAAAAGCATGCCGCTGCCAAGAAGACATGCTCCACCATCGGTCCGCTGTAACAGCGGCTGATTTAAAGAACGGGCCTTCGGGCCCGTTTTTTATTGTCTGGGGGGTTCTTGTTTGCGAATAACAGTGCAGCTCGTCGGCTGCGGTTCCGCTCTGAAACTATCGCGAGATGAGTTTGGCAATCAGCGATACATACAACGAATGCACATGTTGCCGTTTCGCTTGCTATTTGCCGCTTCGCTTTAACGCAGTATTCATGCGGCATAGCGCGAAATGGTTGGCGAAGTGCCACTTGGCGAAGTGGCCGAAGTTCATTTCGTGTTTAGTTTTCATTAGCTTGCGGAGGGCACTTCTCATGGTCCCAAAAGAATGGAACTCAAAAATCTACCCCCGGTCACCATATATGTGCGCACCGAAAATACACAGTTCGCGGCTCACCGCTCCTACTGTGTCCCTACGGACCGTGGTCTTCCGGCCAAGCCATATAAAAGGTGAATCAAATGACTACACCCGACGAAGAAATTACTGGTTACGGTGGCCAACCTAAGACCGGCCCCAATTCCACAACCAGCTCCACAGGCTCTAACGCCACCAGCTCGACGAGCTCGAACATGGGGTCGGGTGGAAGCCATACCTCAAATCAAAGCTCCAACACAGGCTCCAGCACTGCCGGACATGCCGCTGAAGATGCCAAGGCGAAAGCTCGTCAAGCGGCCGATCAGGTAAAAACTCAGGGCAAATCTCAGTTGGAAGGCTATCGGGAAACCGCAGCTGATGAAATTGAGAAAGTCGCCCAAAGTGCTAAAGCTGCTGCTCAAGAGCTAGAAGGGCAAGACCGCCTTGGGCTGTCCAACTACGTCTCTGACATGGCGCAAAGCATGGTGCAGTTCTCCGATAGTCTGCGTGGCAAGAGCGTGGACGAGCTGCTCCAAGACGTGAATCGTCTTGCACGAAACAACCCCGCTCTGTTCCTCACCGGGAGTGTGGCTTTGGGCTTCGGCCTTACCCGTTTTGCCCGCGCTTCGAGCAAGCGCGCATCGCAAGAAGATTATGGCCATCAGAGCAGCCATGCGGTCGGTGGCTCCAGCAGCCATCACAGTTCCGACCAAGATGAGCTAAACGATCGTCTCAGCACAGGTGAGCCGGGCTCTATCGGTAGTGTTAGCAATGCAGGCGTTTCGTCTGCAACCAGCACTTCCAGGCCGACCACCGGAACCTCTGTAGGTACCGGCTCAGCTACCGGCGTCGGAACAGGCCTTGGCACAGGCTCCACTGGGACGGGCACCCGTACTGGCGCCAATACCAGCAACGGGTTGGGTGTTGGTTCGAACGCTGGCTCCAGCAGCACGGGTTCCACTACCAGCCGCGACGGCAAGGGTACCGACGGAGGACTTTTCCCATGAGTGAAGCACGTAAGACAACGAACACGACCTCCACAGCCAATACGACTGCAGAGCCTGGCCACCGCGCCGAAAGCGACACCTCTGTAGGTGGACTGCTTCGTCAGCTAACGCACGAAGTGCCGTCCTTGATCACCAAGGAGTTGGCGCTGGCGAAGGCTGAAATGACCGAGTCGATCCGCGCGACCAAAGCGGGTGCTGGCAGCGTCGCTACCGGCGGTGCAGTGCTTCTCGGCGGATTCATCGTTCTACTGATGTCGGCCGTATACGGGCTGAGCAACGTGGTTGAGCCTTGGCTCGCCGCGCTGATCGTCGGCGCTGTCGTAGTGGTTATCGGGTTGATCATGGTGTCGTCCGGCAAGAAGAAGTTTCAGGCTTCTTCGTTCAAGCCGGAGCGCACCATTCATTCGGTCAACAAGGATAAAGAAGCTGTGAAGGGGCACACATCATGAGCACACGTAATCAGATTGATGCCGAAGCGCAAAAGGATCCGGACGAGCTAGAGCGTGAGATCGATCAGACCCGTACCGAGATCGGCAACATTGTTCATGCGCTTGAGAACAAGCTGTCTCCCGGTGAGTTGATTGATACCGCACTGGGCTACGTCAAAGGCGGCGGTGGCGAGTTCTTCAGTAACCTTAGCAATACGGTAAAGGCCAATCCGGTGCCGACCGTGCTTACCTCGATCGGCCTGATCTGGATGATGGCTGGGCAGAATCGCCAGCCTCACTCCAACGTCACCACAGCGGGTTACAGTACTGGCTCGAATGGCCCGTCGATGGGTGACAAGCTGTCCGCTAAAACCGCTGGCATCAAGCAGCAAGGTGCCAGCATGAAGGAAAAGGCCAGCCATATGGGTCAGAGCGTTTCCGAGTCGTTGGGCAGTGCACGCAGTCGAGCAAGCGACTCCAGTCGTCAGGCATCTGCGCGGCTTCGCGGTGGTGCAGGCCGGGCGCGTGGCGGATTCAACCAGCTGCTGCAGGAACAGCCGTTGGCTCTTGGTGCGATCGGTATCGCATTGGGCGCTTTGATTGCTGCATCGGTCCCCCCGTCCCGTCGTGAAGACGAAATGCTCGGTGAGGCCAGCGATCGCATGACCGATCAACTTCGACACAAAGCGGAAGAGGGCTATCAGAAAGCTTCCGCTAAAGGTGAAGAAGTGGCGAATCGCGTCAAGCAGGACGTCAGCAACAGCAGCGATAGCAACCGCTCGAACTCCGGCTCGACCGGTACTACCGGTACGACGTCAGCCGGTATATAACGCAGCGCAAACGCCGAGTCGACTTAGGTCGGTGATAGCGTCTGTTTCGCCGGTGCGGGCTTGAGTCCGCACCGGCGAAATTCGATAATGCGCCGCTCGGCGCCGGTGTAGCTCAGTAGGTAGAGCAGCGCATTCGTAATGCGAAGGTCGGGGGTTCGACTCCTCTCACCGGCACCAATGAAATCAAAGGCTCGCAGCGATGCGGGCCTTTTCATTTTCCGGCGGTTAGGCAGCGTCGCCATGCATCGTAGCGACGTTTGAGCCGCCAGAAAGAGTGCCTGATAGCGAACTGCTTTCTCGCAAAAGAATAAGACATCTAGCCTGGAAGCCGGATAATAGCGATCAAATGTATCGTTCTGGTAATCCCGCATGGAAATCAAGGTTAATTTTCTCGACAACCTCAGGCTCGAAGCCAAGTTTGATGATTTCACGGTGGTCGCCGATCAACCGATTCGTTACAAGGGTGATGGTTCGGCACCGGGGCCTTTCGACTATTTCCTGGCTTCGTCGGCGCTATGTGCCGCGTACTTCGTAAAGTTGTATTGCCAGACGCGCAGTATCCCTACCGAAAACATTCGCTTATCGCAGAACAACATTGTCGATCCGGAGAATCGCTACAACCAGGTATTCAAGATTCAGGTTGAGTTGCCTGCGGATATTTCCGATAAGGACCGCCAGGGCATCTTGCGTTCAATCGAGCGCTGCACCGTCAAGAAGGTGGTGCAAACCGGGCCGGAGTTCGTCATTGAAGAGGTCGAGAACCTGGACGCCGATGCGCAGGCCTTGCTTCTGCCCGGCACAGAATCAGAGGCGCGCACCTATATAGCAGGTAAGGATCTGCCTTTGGAGCAGACGATCGCCAATATGTCCGGACTCCTGGCCGATCTTGGCATGAAGATCGAAATCGCCTCGTGGCGCAATATCGTGCCGAACGTCTGGTCGCTGCATATCCGCGATGCGCATTCGCCGATGTGTTTTACCAACGGGAAAGGCGCCACTAAGGAAAGTGCTTTAGCGTCGGCGCTAGGCGAATTTATCGAGCGAATCAATTGTAATTTCTTCTACAACGATCAGTTCTGGGGAGAAGATATTGCCAATGCCGCCTTCGTTCATTATCCGAACGAGCGTTGGTTCAAGCCTGGCCGTAAGGATGCGTTGCCAGCGGAAATACTCGATGAGTACTGCCTGGAAATATATAACCCCGACGGAGATTTGCGCGGCTCGCATTTGTACGACACCAACTCTGGCAATGTAAAGCGAGGCATCTGCGCCTTGCCTTATATCCGGCAATCGGACGGGGAGGAGGTGTATTTCCCATCCAACCTGATCGAAAATCTGTTTCTCAGCAATGGCATGAGCGCCGGCAATACGCTGGCCGAAGCTCAGGTGCAATGCCTATCAGAAATTTTCGAGCGAGCCGTTAAACGGGAAATCCTCGAAGGAGAAATTGCGCTGCCGGATGTTCCCCAGAACGTGTTGGCAAAATTCCCCGGCATCGTAGCGGGCATCAAGGGGCTGGAAGAGCAAGGCTTCCCGGTGCTGGTCAAAGATGCCTCGCTGGGCGGGCAGTTCCCGGTGATGTGCGTCACCTTGATGAACCCTCGAACCGGTGGCGTATTTGCCTCATTCGGCGCTCATCCGAGCTTCGAAGTTGCGCTGGAGCGCAGCCTCACGGAGTTGCTGCAAGGACGCAGTTTCGAAGGGCTCAACGATCTGCCTCAGCCGACCTTCGAAAGCAATGCAGTGACCGAGCCGAACAACTTCGTGGAACATTTCATCGATTCGAGCGGTGTGGTGTCGTGGCGCTTCTTCAGCTCCAAAGCAGACTTCGATTTCGTTGAATGGGATTTCACGGCCGATGGCGACGACGCCAATGCCCAGGAGGCCGCAACCTTGTTCGGCATCCTCGAAGAGATGGGGAAGGAAGCCTATATGGCGATCTACGAGGACCTGGGCGCAACGGCTTGCCGCATCCTTGTGCCCGGCTATTCCGAGATCTACCCGGTGGAGGATCTGATCTGGGACAACACCAACAAAGCGCTACTGTTCCGTGCGGATATCCTGAGTCTGCACAGCCTGGACGATGCCGGTTTGCAAGCACTTGTCGAGCGGCTGGAAGAAAGCGAACTGGATGACTACACCGACATCACGACATTGATCGGGATTGAGTTCGACGACAACACCGCTTGGGGGCAGCTCACCATTCTTGAGTTGAAGCTGTTGATCTATCTCGCCCTGCAGCGATTCGAGGAAGCCAAAGAGCTGGTTGAGGCCTTTCTGCAGTTCAACGACAACACCGTCGAGCGCGGCTTGTTCTACCAGGCGTTAAATGTCGTGTTGGAGGTGGAGCTGGACGAGGAGCTGCAACTTGATGATTACGAGGTCAACTTCCGCCGGATGTTTGGCGATGCTCGGATGGATGCGGTGATCGGGTCGTTGGACGGTAGCGTGCGCTTCTTCGGCTTGACGCCTACCAGCACCAAACTCGAAGGGCTTGATCGCCACCAGCGGCTCGTTGACAGCTACCGGAAGCTCCACACGGCTCGAGCCAATGCGATGACTTCGGTTCGCTAGTTTGTCGGCCGAGCGAAGGCTGATGGACAAAAATGCCCGCATAGTTGCGGGCTCTTTCGTGGTGCAGCGCGGCTGCTGATTCAGTTCGCGGCTACGGCTTCCGGCTTGTGCTGTTCGTTGCGGGTTTTCTCACCGCGCGCAGGGGCCGCGTCGTAGAGCTCGACCATATGGTCGAGGTTAGCCCGCACGCGGCCTTTCATGGCTTCGACCACCGCGCGCAGCTCGGCCCGCTGGCTGTCGCCGAATACGTTGATCAGGTTGGTGCCGATCTGGCTGATCTGCGGGACCTCTGCAAAGCCGCACGACTGCTTGGGAACCCAGGTTTCAAGAAAGCTCGAGAGCTTGATTACGCGCTGCGGGAGCAATGCTATTTGCGGAACGGCGTATGCAAGCGCGGTGATCGCGCCGTGCAGGCTGGTACCGCAATAGAGCTTGCTGGTGGCGATGCAGCGAATGATGTCTTCGATGTTGCCACTGTCTACACGGTAGGCGCGCTCGTCACCGAGCAGGCTGTGCAGCTTGTCGAGCGGTTCGTCATCCGAGTGCCCAGGCGCCTTGCCGATGGTGAGCAGCGCGATCTTCAGCCCGGTATTGACGTTGAGTTCGGTCAGTTGCTGAGCGATCGCCTCGATGCGGCGCTTGGCGTGGTGATCGGAGATATGGAAGACGATATGGCCGGGCTCGGCGGGATCGACCTGCTGCGGGAAGATATCGGATATCAGGATTGCGCTATCCGGCACCAGGTTGTGTTCGACTCCGAGCTTGTCCAGCTCAGCCGAAGTTTCCCGGTCACGTACCGACACATAGGTGCAGTCTTTGAGGTTGCGCTTGATGGCATCATGGATCAGCGGCTTCTTGCGGCTGATCTCGTTTCCACCGACGCTGTTGTACATCACCTTGTAGCCGGGCAGGTCGCGTTCGCCAAGGACGAGCGGGATGTCCGACGGAATCGAAGTGAACATTCGACTCAGGCGGATGAACGCCTTATGGCCGATCAGATAGGGGCTCGCCTTGATCGGGTAATAGATCGCCTGCGGTGCGAGGTAGCCGATGATGCTTTCCCACTGCGCCGTAAGGCACTCGCCGCCGGCCACGATGAGCATCGTTTTGGGCTGCTGACGGGTGGCATCCAGCGCTTTTTTCAACGGAACGGTGGGAAGCGCCCCGTACCGTGAAAGATTGGACTTCTTGGTCGCGGCGACTATCACGGAAAAGCGACCATCCGCTTCCAGGTAACGCTTGAGGACGATTGCAAAGAGCAGATCGCCATAGTTGTGCCGGTCATAGGCTCCGTAAGCGATTACGTTTACCCGGTCAGTCATGGCGTCGGACTCCTTTCGATGTTCTTGAACTGCACGTAGAGCAGGGTGTTTTTGATCGCCAGCGCTACGGCTGTGGCAAAGCAGGCGCCGTTGACGCCGTAGCGCGGAATGAGGATCAGGTTTAGCGCGACGTTGATCACGCAGGCCGCGATGTTGTTGTGCAAGTAACGACGGTGATTGCCAGTCATGGTCATGAAGATGCCCAGCGGGCCTGCGGCCAGGACAAAGAAATACCCGATGGCAAGGACCAGCAATGGATAGACGCCTTGCTCGCGGTACTCGGGGCCGAACACGGCAAGGATGTACTCGCGTAGCAGGCCGATGGCGAGCAGGATCATCAGCGCCAGCGCAAGCATGAAGCGCGAATACTTGCGGACAATAGCGAACGCACCAGCGCGGTCGTTCTGCGCCCAGCGTTTGGAGATGTCCGGGGCGATGGTGCCGTTGATGATGAACAGCAGCGTGGTCGAGAGCGCTGCGATCTTGGCGGCGATGTAATAGATGCTGACTTCGCTGGCCGAGCGCAGCACGCCGAGCAATAGCGTGTCGGACAGCTCGATGATGCTGTTCATCACCGCAATCAGCATCAGCGGTACACAGAGGATGAGCATCTCTCGCCAGCCCAGCACCGCTTCCGATCCTGAGCGGGGCAGGCTGCGGCGGGCGCGCCAGACTGAACCGAGGATCGCCAGTGCGAAGCTGAGCACAAAGCAGCCTACAACGGTTGTCAGATCGCTACCCGTGATAGCCACCAGCAGAAGCGTTAGCGCAGGCTGGAAGGCCGTTTGCCAGAACAGGCCTTCGCTGGTCTTGTGCTTGGCCTTCAAGGTTTCGCTGGCGATGCTCAGCAGCGACAGGCCGAGCGCGGTAACAGCGAAAAGAACCACCGCATGCGCGAAATAGGCTTGTGTGGTCTCGGAGAAATACACCACTGCCAGGCCGATCAGGAACGCGGGAATGTTCATCAGCGCGGCAAGCATCAGCGCACGGTCGAAGTAGCTTCGCTGTTGGCCTTCGTGCAGGGAAGAGATGTTCTTCAGGCAGGCGATGTCGAGGCCCAGCCGCGCCAGCAATGACAGGAATATGCCGAGGGCTACGCAAAAGAACACGGTCCCGGCAAGCTCTGGCACCAACAGGCGCGCCAATAGGACGTTCAGGCCGAGCGTAGCACCCGCGCCGCTGCCTTTGGTAACGATGAGCCTGGCGTATTTGACGAGGTCGGCTTTCATTCCTGGCTGGGGTGCGTCCGTGGCGTAGGCCGATTTCATTTACTGCTCCTGCTGTCACGAATTGCGACAAGCCATGTTGGCGTCCGGGTTGCTCTGCCGCTCAACGCGAATCCACTCAAGAGCGGTTCGCAGAACGACGATGATGCAGGCGTTCCCAGTCAGCGACCGCTAAATTGGCAACTCCATCAAGAGCGCTGTCGAGGCGGAAAGTTCCTCCATCGTCCTTACTGCCTGGCTTAATTCCTGGTCGTCGGGAGAGGGGCGGCAGGCGCTGGCGTTCTTTGGCGAACTCTTACAAAGCAGGGCCGTCCCATTTTTGACGGCTTTGGCTTTTAACGACGAGCGATAAGGGGAATGGCGATGCTGGATTTGCGTGGTGTAGGTGGCTTCGAGCTGCTGAAACGCACCTTCAAGGAGTTCAGCAATGACGACATGACTACCTACGCGTCGGCATTGGCCTACCGGGCCATCTTCTCGTTGTTTCCCTTTCTGCTGTTTCTGATTTCGCTGCTTGGTCTGCTAGATCTGCAAGAATTTTTCACCTGGCTCCGTGAGCAGGTTTCGCTGGTGTTGCCACCCGACGCCCTGAGCCTGGTCAATCCTGTCATTGACGAGATGCAGGAGAAAAAAGGTGGCTTCCTTTCCTTCGGTATTCTCGTGGCGTTGTGGTCGGCCTCGATCGGGGTGCGCTCGTTGATGAACGCGATGAACAGGGCCTACGACGTCGAAGAAGGGCGGCCAACCTGGAAGCTGATCCTCCTCTCGGTCGTATACACCATTGGCCTGGCGCTGATTCTCCTGGCTACCGCGGCACTGATGATTGTCGGCCCACAAGTCATCGAGTGGTTGGCCGATCAGGTTGGCCTGAAGGACATCGTAGTCACCCTCTGGACCTGGCTGCGCTGGCCGGTCGTGGTGGTGCTGATGATGCTGGTGCTGGCGGTGATCTATTACGTCACGCCCGATGTCGAACAGGAGTTCCGCTTCATCACCCCAGGCTCGGTGCTTGCTGTGATCGTCTGGATTGCCGCCTCCATCGCCTTCGGCTTGTATGTACAGAACTTTGGAAACTACGACGCGACTTACGGAAGCATCGGGGCGGTCATCGTTCTTCTGCTGTACTTCTATATTTCGGCGGCAGTCCTGCTCTTCGGTGCCGAGATGAATGCCGTAATCGAACACGCCTCGGCAGAGGGTAAGGCTGAGGGCGACAAGCGAGTCAACGGCTAGCGCGCCGAAGTAACGCGGATGCGTCTGCGAACAACCGCTTAGGTCGGTGGTCCATTGATTTCATTGCAGAATCTTTCGGGCAAATGGCCCGGTTGTGGCCTCAACAACAGACGGCTGATCACAGCTAGCTGGCCGGGCTCCGAAGGCTCTGCATCGAGACCTAACGGAGACGCTCCACTTTGCACATCGCCGACATGACCATGTTCTACGCACCCGCCAGTGGCGGGGTGCGTACTTATCTCGAGGCTAAACACCGCCGGCTGCAGCTCTATGCGGGCGTTCGCCATAGCATCCTGGTCCCAGGTGAGAGCTATAGCCACAACGCAGGCATCTATCAGATACCAGCGCCCGCACTCCCTTTCGGCAAAGGCTACCGATTTCCAGTAAGACGCGCGCCCTGGCGTAATCAGCTGCGTTCGCTGCGTCCCGACGTGATCGAGGTTGGGGATCCTTATATGACTGCCTGGGCGGCGCTGGATGCTGGCCGCAGGCTCGACGTGCCGGTAATCGGCTTTTATCACTCAGACCTTCCACTGTTGGTGAGCAACCGTATCGGTGGATGGTTGGGCACCAACATGAACGGCTATGTGTCGAGGCTTTACAGCAGCTTCGACCGTGTGCTGGCGCCAAGCCGAGTGATGGCGGAAAAGCTGGTTTCACTGGGCGTCGACAACGTCTATGTGCAGCCGTTGGGCGTTGATCTGGATACCTTTCGGCCAAGCCTGCGTGACCCGCAAGTTCGCCGGGAGCTGGGTCTCGCCGACGATGCACGACTGATGATTTTTGCCGGCCGAGGATCGCGCGAAAAGAACCTGGACGTACTGTTGGAAACCGCGCGGCGGTTGGGGGAGCCCTATCATCTGCTGCTGGTAGGGTCGGGCATGCCTCATCGGGTGCCATCCAACGTATCGGTGATTGACCGGTTTTGCCCTGCCGCGGAGGTGGCGCGCTACATGGCCAGCAGCGACGTCCTGCTGCACGCCGGTAATCAGGAGACGTTCGGCCTGGTAGCGCTCGAAGCCATGGCCAGTGGGATACCCGTTATCGCGGCACGCGCCGGCGCATTGCCTGAACTGGTGCCGTTCCATACAGGTCGGCTATGCCGCCCGTTGGACGCCGCTGCGATGGCGCAGACCGTACGAGAGTTGTTCGAGGACGATCCGCGATTGCTCGGCATGCAAGCCCGTCAGCATGTCGAGGCGCACCATGCATGGGATGCGGTGGTCGCCGGCTTGTTGGCGCACTATCACGCGGTATTGGGCACGGCGGAATTGCCGGTCGCCGTGCATGGCTGAGCGCAGCCTGATGCTGGTGCTGCATGACGTGGCGCCAGAGACATGGCCGGACTACCGGCCTTTTGTCGAAGCGGTCGACGCACTGGGCCAAATACCGATCTCATGGCTTGTGGTGCCGGATTTCCATCGACGCAACCGGCTTGAGGATCACGCCGATTTTCGACGTTTGCTGGATGGGCGGCTCGCTCGTGGCGATGAGTTGATCCTGCACGGTTGCTACCACGCAGATGAAGCGCCTTCGCCACGCACGCCACGTGACTGGTTCATGCGCCGCGTCTTTACCCACGAAGGCGAGTTCTACCCGCTGAGCCGCGAAGAGTCAGCCAGACGTCTACGGCGTGGCATCGCGCTGTTCGAACGCAATCAGTGGCCGCTGCACGGTTTCGTGTCGCCTGCCTGGCTTTTGGGGCCAGGAGCCCGAGAAGCGTTGGCAGCGACTGGGCTGACTTATACCAGCGACCCGGGCCACTTTTACTTACTGCCCGACTACCAAGCCATAGACGCGCCCGGCCTGGTCTGGAGTGCTCGAAGTGCATGGCGCCGCGGTATGTCACGGCTGCTCAGCGAGCGAATGCTCCAGCGGTACCAGCGGTCGCCGGTGTTGCGGCTCGGGTTGCACCCGGTGGACATGCGCCATGAGTTCTCGCGTCAATACTGGCTGGATCTGTTGACTCGGCTGTTGGCGGACGGGCGCGAACCGGTGACGAAGATAGATTGGCTTGATCGCCACGTATTGGCTTCGAGCGCTGCGGCATGAGTCGGCGTTGGTGGTTGCTGGCTGGCGCCTTGCTGATGGCCGCCCTGGTACCAATCCTGCTGGGCGGCAGCGACTTGCTCGAGCGATTACGGAGCTTTCCCCTTGGGTTGCTGCTAACGATGCTGGGCATGATCGTCGTCGGTTGGTATCTGAATGCGCTACGGCTGCGATTGCTTATAGGCCCCCGCCGGCTGGGGCAGCACCGTGCGGTGAGCATCGTGATCGCCACGGAATTCGCCATCTGTGCCACGCCCGGCGGTGCGGGTGGCCCTCTGACGATGATGGCGCTGCTGCTGCGCCATGGTGTGCCGCCTGCCAAGGGCACCGCAACCTATGCGGTCGAGCAGCTTACCGACCTGCTGTTTTTCGCCTGTGCGCTGGTGGGTGTGCTCATCTATGCGGTCACCCATTCGTTAAACACCTATATCGCCAGCCTGCTTGGCTTCAGTGCGGCACTGCTGATCGGCCTGATGGTGCTACTTGCCTTGCTTGGCCGCTTTCACCGCCAGGTATTTCTGATCAACGGCTGGCTGATCGGTCGCCTGGGTGTGAAGGGCACGCGCCAGCGTAGCTGGGCCAGAAAAGTGCTGAGTTTTCGCAACGCCTTGCTTGAGTGTTTCAGGTTGCCGCGGACGATCCTGCTGGGAGTGTTCGTCCTGACCACGTTGCACTGGATGCTGCGCTATAGCGTGCTGTACCTGACCTTGCTGGGCCTGGGTAAACCGCTTGCCTGGGCTTGGACCTTTATCCTGCAGATGCTGGCCTTGACGGCCGGTCAGCTGAGCCTGCTACCGGGCGGTGCGGGCAGTGCCGAACTGGCCTCCGCGGCCTTGCTTGCGCCGTTGGTGGGGAAGTCCACGGCCGCGGCGGCCATTCTGATCTGGCGCTTCGTGACCTACTACTTCTATTTGATCGCTGGCGCGCCGCTGTTTCTGCATCTTGCCGGTCGGCCATTGTTCGATCGCCTGGCCAAAGCGCGCAATGTTTGAACGGCTTGATGAACCGTTCCTCGGGAAAACGAAACTATTGGCGAAGCGGTTCTGTCAACTGAACGTACCCAAGCAGAGAGGAATGTGCCATGAGCAGTACTGGAGACAAAATGAAAGGCAACCTCAACGAAGCCGCGGGCAAGGCCAAACAGGGTCTGGGCGAGGCTACTGATAACGAGCGCATGAAAGGCGAAGGCCAGCGTCAGGAAGTCAAAGGCGACGCTCAGCAAGTCAAGGGCGAAGCCAAAGACACTGTGAAGAAGGGCGTTGATCGCGCCTGACTGCTGTGACATGAAAAAAGCCCGCATCGTGCGGGCTTTTTTTGTTTCTGGCGCTTAGCGCTCCAGGTGCTGCAGCTTGTCCTTTACGCCGTCCCACTCTTCAGCATCGGGCAGCGAGTCCTTTTTCTCTGTGATGTTCGGCCAGACTTCCGCCAGGTCGGCGTTCAGCTGGATGTACTCCTGCTGATCATCTGGCACTTCATCTTCGGAGAAGATCGCCTGGGCAGGGCACTCCGGCTCGCAGAGCGCGCAGTCAATGCACTCGTCCGGATGAATGACCAGGAAGTTCGGGCCTTCGTAGAAGCAGTCCACCGGACAGACTTCCACACAGTCGGTGTATTTGCACTTGATGCAGTTGTCGGTGACGACGAAGGTCATTTCTAGCTATCTCCTCGGGCGTGTCAGGTGGCGTTGCAATGACGCCCCCGTTCGGCAGGACTATGACGGCATCAGGCAAATGCCGCCTATATCCAAAAAATGCGCGCGATTCTAGCAGCTTTTTTGCAGCCGTCAGACACGCGCTTTCAGGTTGTATAGCAGGTCCAGCGCCTGGCGCGGGCTCATATCATCGGGATTGATCCGACTCAATTCTTCGACTACCGGGTGTGGCAGGCTTGCAAACAGGTCGCTCTGCTGAGGTGGCGCAGGCTGGCCGGGGGTTATCTTGGGCGTTTCGTGGGGCAGGCTGGTGGTTTCCAGCCGCGACAGATGGTCGCGTGCGCGCTGGATCACTTCGCCAGGCACACCGGCTAACTGTGCCACGGCCAAGCCATAACTCTGGCTCGCCGGTCCCGGCAAGACATGGTGAAGGAAGACGATGCGTTCGTTGTGCTCGGTGGCCGACAGGTGCACGTTGGCCACCACCGGCTGGCTTTCCGGCAGCACGGTGAGTTCGAAGTAGTGCGTCGCGAAAAGGGTATAGGCGCGCAGCTTGGCCAGGTGTTCGGCCGCTGCCCAGGCCAGTGACAAGCCATCGAAGGTACTGGTGCCGCGCCCGACTTCGTCCATCAGCACCAGGCTGCGGTCGCTGGCGTTATGCAGGATGTTGGCCGTCTCGCTCATTTCGACCATGAAGGTCGAGCGGCCGCCGGCCAGATCATCTGACGAGCCGATGCGGGTAAAGATGCGATCGACCAGAGACAGTTCGCAGGCTTTGGCTGGCACGAAACTGCCGATTTGCGCCAGCAGTACGATCAGCGCCGTTTGGCGCATGTAAGTTGACTTACCGCCCATGTTCGGGCCGGTGATCACCAGCATGCGGGTTTCGTCATCAAGGTTGAGGTCGTTGGCGACGAAGGGCGTCTGCAACACCTGTTCAACCACAGGATGACGGCCCTGTTCGATCTGCAGGCAGGGATGCTCGACGAAACGCGGGCGGTTGAGGTCGAGCGTCAGGGCACGTTCGGCCAGGTTGCTGAGCACGTCGAGTTCGGCCAGTGCCGCGGCGCTATCCTGCAGGGGTGCAAGATGACCGATGAGCAACTCCAGCAGTTCTTCATAGAGCAGCTTTTCGCGCGCCAGTGCTCGGCTCTTGGCAGACAGCGCCTTGTCTTCGAACTCTTTGAGCTCCGGCGTGATGAAACGCTCGGCGCCCTTCAGCGTTTGCCTGCGGATGTAGTCAGCCGGCGCAGATTCCGCCTGTTTGCTGGGCAGCTCGATGAAATAGCCATGCACCCGGTTGTAGCCGACCTTGAGGTTGGCCAGCCCGGTGCGGGCTTTCTCACGAGTTTCCAGATCCATCAGGTACTGGCCGGCGGTCTCCGACAGCGATTGCAGTTCGTCCAGTTCAGCGTCATAGCCAGTCTTCAACACGCCGCCTTCGCGGATCACTGCCGGCGGGTTATCGATGATGGCCTTTGCCAACAACGCAGCGAGCTCGGGGTAGGTCCGGATGGTGGTCGCCAGCTCGGTCAGATGAGGGGCGACCAGTTCCGTCATGCCCTCCTGAAGCTGCGGCAGAGCTGCGAGCGCGTCACGCAGGCGCGCAAGATCGCGCGGCCGAGCGTTGCGCAAGCCGATTCGCGCGAGGATGCGCTCGAGATCACCGATCTCTTTCAGCTGTGGCTGGATCTGTTCGAAGCGATAATGCTCGAGCAGGCAGGTGATTGAGTCCTGGCGGGCCTCGAGCGTGCTTCGATCACGCAACGGGCGATTGAGCCAGCGGCTGAGCAGGCGGCTACCCATGGCGGTCTGGCAGCGATCGACTACTGATTGCAAGGTATTCTCGCGCCCACCGCCGAGATTAATGTCCAGTTCCAGATTGCGCCGGGTCGCGCCGTCAAGGATGACCGTCTCGTCGAGACGCTCGTGTCGAAGGCTGCGCAGATGATGCAAAGCGGTACGCTGGGTTTCCTTGGCATAGGTCAGGAGGCAGCCGGCGGCGCCGATAGCGAGCGTCAACCGCTCGCACCCAAAGCCTTTCAGATCCTGAGTCCCAAACTGTTGGCAGAGGCCTTTGAAGCCACTGTCGCGGTCGAAATCCCAAGGCGCTCGCCGGCGTACGCCGCGGCGCTTCTCGACTGGCAACTGGGTAGGCCAGTCGTCCGGGATCATCAGTTCAGCTGGGTTCAGGCGTTCTACCTCAGCCAGTAGCGTTTCCCAGCCGCCAAACTCCTGCACGCTGAATCGGCCGCTGGTGATGTCCAGCACTGACAGGCCGAACAGCTTCTCGTCGCCCACCACCGCTGCCAGGAGATTATCTCGGTGCTCGTCGAGCAGAGCTTCATCACTCACCGTGCCGGGGGTGATGATTCGCACCACCTGTCGCTCCACCGGGCCCTTGCTGGTCGCAGGGTCGCCGATCTGTTCGCAGATCACTACAGACTCGCCAAGCTTCACCAGGCGGCTGAGATAGCCCTCGGCGGAGTGAAACGGGATGCCCGCCATGGGTATCGCGTTACCACCGGACTGACCGCGCGCGGTCAGGGTGATGTCCAGCAGCTTGGCGGCTTTCTTGGCGTCGTCGTAGAACAGCTCGTAAAAGTCGCCCATGCGGTAGAACATCAGCTGGTCAGGATGCTCGCGTTTGAGCTTCCAGTACTGCTGCATCATGGGCGTGTGATGGGACAGGTCTTGTGACATATAGCTCGACTTGGTGCGATGTGCAGGTAACAGAGCAGACACGGCTGGGTCCCGTTTAGGTAACGGCCGTTGCTGGCCCTGTGCGCAGGATGAAATAAACCGGGAAGGTTATCATGGCCCGTACCAGGTGCGATGGGGCAACCTGCCGAGCTGATACCTGAGATGCCACGCATCGGTTTGAATGTTTGGGATTGCTATGTCTGCATTAGAACAGGCGTCGAATGCATCGACGAATTTGCTCCTCGTTACGCTGGTCAACGTAATTGTCGTCGCGGTGGTCGTGGCGGTTCACTACGAGTTTCTGTCGCGGCTGTCTGCAAGCAGGCCGAGCCCACATTTCCATCATCGCGTAGGAATCGTGTTTGGCGTGTTCGGTGCGTTGACGGCACATGCGGTAGAGGTCTGGGTGTTTGCCGTTGCCTACTATCTCATGCATCACTCGCCCGGCTGGGGAACGCTGGCTGGTGAGTTCAGCGGCAGCCTGCTGGACTGTGCCTATTTCTCTTTCACGACATTTACGACCGTTGGCTTTGGCGACATCCATCCCGTCGGCGCCATTCGATTCCTGACGGGCATCGAGGCACTGACGGGATTGGTATTGATCACATGGACCGCCTCGTTTCTGTTTCTCGAAATGCAGCGCCACTGGACTGTCCGGTGAGTGCTTACAGCAGAGGGCGTTTGGCATCGCGTGGCTGACCGTCAGAACGTGCGCTGCTAAGGTAGCCTTTGATATCGGCATCAGGAGCTTTCATGTTCACTTTGACCGAACTCGCGGCCCAGCTGGGCCATGCGCTCCAGCAAAAGTCGGCGCAAGTGACCACAGCCGAGTCCTGCACCGGTGGAGGTATTGCCGAGGCCATTACCCGCGTTGCCGGCAGCTCGGCCTGGTTCGAGGCTGGCTTCGTCACCTATTCCAACCGTCAGAAAACCTCTCAGCTGCGCGTGCCGGAACATCTATTTTCCGAAGTGGGTGCAGTGAGCCGTGAAGTCGTCGAAGCGATGACCCGCGGGGCCCAGGCTGCCAGCGGGGCGCGCTACGCTGTGGCTGTCAGCGGCGTAGCGGGGCCGGGCGGCGGTTCGCCAGAAAAGCCGGTCGGTACGGTGTGGCTGGCCTGGGCCTGCGACGATGAACGGTACTCAAGGCGTTTTCTGTTCGACGGCGACCGGCAGGCCGTTCGTGAACAGAGTGTGAAGGCGGCGCTCGTCGGATTGATCCGCCTGGCGACTGGAGAAAATCCGATTGAGGGCTAGGCGCTCGTTTTTGCCTATGCTCTAATACTGTCTACTTATACAGTTGTTGTGGCCTCTGGCCCTCTTGATCAAGTGAGGATTGTAATGGACGAGAACAAGAAGCGCGCCTTGGCTGCTGCCTTGGGCCAGATCGAAAAGCAGTTCGGTAAAGGCGCGGTCATGCGGATGGGCGACCATGATCGCCAGGCTATTCCCTCTATTTCCACCGGTTCGCTGGGCCTGGACATCGCGCTTGGCATTGGCGGATTGCCTAGAGGGCGAATCGTTGAAATCTACGGCCCGGAATCTTCGGGTAAGACCACTCTGACCCTGTCCGTTATCGCGGAAGCACAAAAGATGGGCGCCACTTGCGCCTTCGTCGACGCCGAACACGCGCTGGATCCCGATTACGCTGGCAAGCTCGGCGTCAATGTCGACGACCTGCTGGTTTCCCAGCCGGATACCGGTGAGCAAGCTCTGGAAATCACCGACATGCTGGTGCGCTCCAATGCGGTCGACGTAATCATCGTCGACTCCGTGGCCGCGCTGGTGCCCAAGGCCGAAATCGAAGGCGAGATGGGCGATACCCATGTCGGCCTGCAAGCACGTCTGATGTCTCAGGCGCTGCGCAAGATCACCGGTAACATCAAGAACGCCAATTGCCTGGTTATCTTCATCAACCAGATCCGCATGAAGATCGGCGTGATGTTCGGCAGCCCGGAAACCACCACCGGCGGTAACGCGCTGAAGTTCTACGCTTCGGTTCGTCTCGACATCCGTCGTACTGGCGCGGTGAAAGAAGGGGACGAAGTGGTTGGTAGCGAAACGCGGGTCAAGGTGGTCAAGAACAAGGTGGCGCCACCGTTCCGTCAGGCTGAGTTCCAGATCCTTTATGGCAAGGGCATCTACCGCAATGGCGAGGTCATTGACCTTGGCGTGCAGCAGGGTCTGGTCGAGAAGTCCGGCGCCTGGTATGCCTACAAGGGCAAC
Organism: Pseudomonas sp. NPDC077451; assembly: GCF_044543345.1. Taxonomy (NCBI): domain Bacteria; kingdom Pseudomonadati; phylum Pseudomonadota; class Gammaproteobacteria; order Pseudomonadales; family Pseudomonadaceae; genus Pseudomonas; species Pseudomonas sp. NPDC077451. Next base: position 60,176 of record NZ_JBITVX010000002.1, read on the forward strand.
AAGATCGGTCAAGGCAAGGCTAATGCGGCCAAGTTCCTTGAAGAGAACGTGGAGATCGGTCGCGAGATCGAACAGCAGATTCGCGACAAGTTGCTAGTGGTTGCGCCTGATACCAAGGCCAATCCGGTCGGCGAAAATCTGGTCGAAGCCGACGCCTAATCGGTATGCCGGTCGTGCTCGACAGCCCCGCCGCTGTGCGGCGGGCAGCCATGGATCTACTGGCCCGGCGTGAGCATGGGCGCATCGAGCTGAGTCGCAAATTGCGCTTACGCGGTGCGCCAGCTGAACTCATCGAGCCTGCGCTGGAAAGGTTGGCCGATGAGGGATTGCTTAGCGAAGCTCGTTATCTGGAGAGTTTCGTGCGCATGCGAGCCAACGCCGGGTACGGTCCATTGCGCATACGTGAAGAGCTGACCCAGCGAGGGCTGGCTCGAGAGGATATCGAGCAGGCATTACGCGACAGTGGCTTCGATTGGAATGCGCAACTGCATGAAGTGTGGTTGCGAAAGTTCGGTGAGTTGCCGGGCGATCAGCGGGAAAGGGCTCGTCAGGGCCGGTTTCTCAGCTACCGTGGCTATCCGCTGGACTTGATCGGGCGCCTCCTGCGAGGCGCTTCGCTCGACTGATCCGGACTCACATAGCGTTTCTCCCTTACTACGGCCTCGTCCGTTTGCAAATCTTGTTTTCGCACCGCTTCAATCTTCGGCACCCAATGGCGACGCCCAGTGTTCCCTCGCATTGATGAAGTCGGTCAGTTCCCGTAGCCGGCCGTGATCCCGGCCGTTGAAAACAAAGCTCAGCCTGGGTAAAGGCTGCAGTTCCGGCTCGTCCAGCTCCATTTCACAGCACGCTTGCTGCTCGAAGCGACCTTTGAGACAGAGGTCGGCGAAATGTTCATTCATGTAGGTCACCGCGGCATCGCTCAGCACATGATTCATGCGCATGACGAAGCGATCCTGCAACCATCGGCTCGAGTGGAAGTTGCTGTAGAAGTGATCAATTTCTTCGGCAGCGTCTTCGGCATTGTCCACGAGGCGCATTAAACGCATGTCGGTCGGCAGAATGTAACGATTGCCCTCAAGCTGGCGACGCATAAAGTCCAGCGCATCTTTCCAGAACGTGCCGCCGGGTTCATCCAGCAGGACGATTGGCACCAGCGGGCTCTTACCCGTCTGGACCAGAGTAAGCACTTCCAGGGTCTCGTCCAGCGTGCCGAAACCACCGGGACACAGTACCAACGCATCCGCCTCCTTGATAAAGAACAGCTTGCGCACGAAGAAGAAGTGAAAGGACAGCAGGTGGTCGGTGCCATCTACCGTCGGGTTGGCATGCTGCTCAAACGGCAGCGTGATGTTAAGGCCGAGGCTGTTATCCATGCCTGCGCCTTCATGGGCAGCCGCCATAATGCCGCCACCGGCCCCGGTAATAACCATCAACTCGTAGCGTGCAAGCGTCGCGCCGAGCTCCCGGGCAAGTGCGTACAGCGGGTGCTCGACGGGGGTGCGTGCAGAGCCGAAAACAGTCACCTTGCGGCGACGCTTGAACTGGTCGAGGCGGCTGAACGCATGCTCCATTTCGCGCATGGTCTGAAGCAGAATCTTTGCATCCCAACGGCTTCGATCGGCTTGTGCCATGCGCATGACGGTGACCAGCATTTCCCGATACAGCAGCAGGTTCTGGCTGCTGGATGGGACTACCAAGGCAACCAGTTCATCGATTTTCTTCGACAGTTCGGCGCCACTGGTTTTGAAATGCCGCGACAGGTAATCGTCCGATTCGAAAGGCATACGAGGTCTCCTTGAGAAAGCTTCGGCGCTGCTCAGCCGCCATGCAGGGGCGGCGCCTCCCATGTGCGCATGCGTGCAAAAGACCGCCGAAATTTGGCCTGGGTGACGCCTGACATCCGGCTTACTGGGGCCAATGGTTCTATGCCTAACAATAGCCCAGCGCGAAGGCGCTAATGCTGGTCCCTACGCTCAGTGAGCAAAAGACCATCATCATACGTGCAGCTTTTAGGTGAGCCGCAGGGTTGGGCTGCGGCTGTGCCGGTCATCAGAGGGCGATTCGGTCGCCTGGTTCCGGAATGTTGGCTTGCCAGTCGAGACGATCACGCAGTGCCTCCTGCAAGGCATGCATCTTGTCTAGCTCCCCATGCACGAGATAGAGCTCCGGACGCGTCTTGAATTGGCTCGCCCATTCAATCAGCTGTGATTGTCCGGCATGCGCTGAGAAACCACCCAAGGTATGAACCTGAGCTTTCACCGCTATGCGCTGGTGCATCAGCTTGACGGTCTTGGCTCCATCGACGATGGCGCGACCGAGTGTGCCGCTCGCTTGGAAGCCGGGAATGATCAAGTGGCATTCTTCACGCCAGAGGTTGTGCTTGAAGTGATGAAGAATGCGCCCGCCATTACACATGCCGCTGCCCGCGATAATGATCGCGCCACTTTTGAAACGGTTGATGGCCATCGACTCTTCGGCTGTCGGCGTCGCCTTGAATATCGGCAGCCATGTTTCGATACGCTGCCGGTTGTCGTCGCCAGCTATGCCGGGCTGTATCTCCAGTTGCTCTTGGAACAGTGAGTAAATCGCGTTCGCGCCGATCGCCATCGGGCTGTCCAGAAAGACCACTTGCTGAGGTACACGGCCCTGGTGGTAGAGGAGGCCGAGGTAATAGATCAAGTCTTGCGTGCGGCCGACCGCGAAAGACGGCATGAGTACGTTTCCACCGTCGCGGTGGGCCTGCTGAAGGATCTCGGCCAGCTCCTCGATGGTGGCCTGATGATCACGGTGGTCGCGATCGCCATAGGTAGATTCCATCAGCAGTACGTCGGCTTCGCTCAAAGGCGTCGGTGCGTGCATCAGTGGTGAACAGGCATTGCCAAGATCACCGGAAAAGACCAGGCGGCGGGTGGAGCCGAAATCTTCAACGTCGACCTGAACGATGGCTGACCCAAGGATGTGCCCCGCATCGAAGAAGTTCACAGAAACCCCGGGCGCTGCTTGGAAGGCTTCGCCATAGGCATGAGGCTGACGTTGCGCCAGCATGCGTTCGGTGTCGACCCGGGTGTAGAGGGGCTTGATGGCTGGCTTGCCCAAACGCGCCCGCCACCGGTTTTCCCACTCGGCGTCCTTTTCCTGAATGTTCGCAGAGTCGAGCAGCATCAGCTCGACCAGCTTGCCGGTCGCTTCGGTGACATGGATTGGCCCTTTGAATCCTGCTGCCACTAGCTTCGGTAGCAAGCCGCTATGATCGATGTGCGCGTGCGACAGCACCACGGCATCCAGGGTTTGAGGATCGAAGCTGAAACCCGCTCGGTTGCCTGCTTCCTCTTCGCGCCGCCCTTGGCGCATGCCGCAGTCGAGAAGTACGCGAACGCCTTCATGGGTTTCGATCAGGTAGCAGGATCCGGTGACCTGTTGGATGGCGCCGAGAAAGCTGAGCAAAGCCATGAGAAGCTCCTGTCTGTACGGTTGCGCCAATCATGCCCGCTATACCGGCGGCTCATCTTGATGCATATCAGAGAGAGCGCCCCGGACGCTGACTAGACTATCGCCAACGCCCATTAACGGAGTGCTCCATGAATCAGCTACTGCCCAGTCTTGTCGAGCTGGATCATCATGCGGAGATCCAGCCGGAGTTCGGTTCTTGGCGAACCGGGTATGGACCTTTCGAGCATGCCTTGGAAACGCAGGCTGCGGTGTTTCGTCTGGCTCATCAACTGGTACAGGCGAAGCTGCAGCCGGATCTGGCAAGTGTCTATCGGTTGTTGCAGGCCATCGACAGAATCGGCTCGGCAGGACTCTGGCTGGTCGTGCACATGACCTATGCGCGTCGCGTTCGGCTCGACGGTTCGCCACTCTGTGCCGAGGACTTCAAGGCTGCGCCAGAAGGGCATACCGGCGGCTCGCTGAACATGGTGCCTGCCTACGCCGGTTACCTTGGACTGAACGCTCTGACAGGCCGTACGCGTGCATGGTTGATGGGGCAGGGCCATTGCGTCGCAGCGATCGAGGCGCTGAATCTGCTTACCGACAATATGCATCCCGAGCAAAAGGAAGCTTATGGCGATGGCGAAGCAGGCCTCAACCGACTGCTCGAGGATTTCTATGGCTACCATCAGGCGGCGGATGGCAGCCCGTCGGCGCCTTTGGGCAGCCATGTCAACGCGCACACCGGCGGCGGTATTGCTGAAGGCGGGTACCTTGGTTTCGCCGAGCTGCAATATGCCCATATGCCACTGCCTGGCGAGACGCTTGTCGCCTTCCTTTCTGATGGTGCGGCAGAGGAGCAGCGCGGCAGCGACTGGATGCCACGTTGGTGGCGTGCCGAGGATTGTGGCGTGGCGCTGCCGATTATGATCGCCAACGGTCGGCGAATCGAACAGCGGACCCAGCTTGGTACCCACGAGGGGCTTGAAGGGTTCCGCCAGCACCTGAGCCGTTGTGGCTTCGACCCGATTCCCTTCGATGGTCGTGACCCGGCAGCCTTCGTCTGCGCATTGTGGGAGATGGAGCAGCGCCTGGCCCGGCGGGTCGAGGAAAAGGCTCGCGGCCTGCTGCGCTATCCGCTGCCGATCCCCTACGGCATTGCCGAGACGATCAAAGGGTTCGGCTTCTATGGCGCCGGCAGCAATGCGGCGCATAACCTGCCGCTGCCGGGTAACCCGCACGTCGATGACGCCTCGCGCGAGTTGTTCAATACGCATGCCGCCCCGCTTTTCGTGGCCTGGGATGAGCTTCAGCACGCTCGCCATCTGGTTGCACAGTCCCGTCACGCGCGCCCCGCCGAGCGCGACAGTGTTCTGGCGATGAGGCGTCCCGCTGCGCCGACCATGCCCTCCCTCAGATACCACGATCACGCTTGTTCACCGATGGCAGCGGTAGATGATTTTTTTGTCGAGCTCACCCGCGCCAATCCGTCGTTGCGCCCTCGTGTAGGTAACCCCGATGAACTCGCCAGCAATCGTCTGGGTGGGGTACTCAAAGCGTTGAAACACCGTGTGGTCGATCCTGAAGGGGAGTTCGAGGCGGTGGACGGCAAGATCATCACGGCACTGAACGAAGAGGCCGTGGTTTCCGCCTGTCTCGCCAACCAGGGTGGGCTGAACCTGGTTGCCAGTTATGAGGCCTTCTGCGTGAAGATGCTCGGTGCGGTACGCCAAGGCCTGATTTTCGCCCGGCAGCAGAAGGAAGTGGGACGGCCCGCTGGTTGGCTTGGCTGGCCGATCATCGCCACATCGCATACCTGGGAAAACGGCAAGAATCAGCAGTCGCACCAGGACACCACGTTCTGCGAGGCCTTGCTGGGCGAGATGAGCGATATGGCGAGGGTTCTGTTTCCTGCGGACCACAACAGTGCCTTGGCGCTGCTGCCTTCCATTTTTCAGGCCCGCGGTGCGCTGGCTTGCTTGGTCATGCCTAAGCGTGAGCGGCCTGCCATTTTCAATCAGGTCCAGGCCGAGCAGCTTGCGCGTGATGGCGCGATCATCGTCGACGAGCAGAAGGGCACTAATCCCCTCCTTCTGATTGCGAACGGCAGCTACCAGTTGACCGAAATGCAGCGGGCCACCGAGAGGCTCAAAGAGGCGGGTGTCAGCTATCGTCTGGTTTATCTTCAGGAGCCGGGGCGCTTCCGCGCGCCGCGTGATCGTTGGGAAATCGAGGCGCTCGCAGCGGACGGGGTGACCGAGCGTCTGTTTCCTGAACAGATCGAGATGCGGGTATTGCTGACCCACATGCGCCCTGAGGTAGCGCGTGGTCATCTCTGGCCAATCCTGCCGGACGTGCGGCGCAATTCAGTGCTGGGCTATCGCAATCGTGGCGGCACCCTGGACGAGGGTGGCATGCAGTTCGCCAACCGGGCGTCCTGGGCAAATGTGCTGGCCGCCTGCGCACGGTTGCTCGACGTACCGCGAACTGCGTTGCTTAAGCCTGATGAGGCCGCTGCGGTGGCTGGCAAAGGCGATCCGCGCGTGCTGCGTTAGGCAGGCCCCGGCCGTGGGCAGCACTGGTGCTGCCCACGGCGCGCGGGTTGCCTTAGCAATCGCTGGAGCGATAGCGCTCGGTGGTGATCGGCTTCTTGCTCTGGTATTCCTTGAACTCAAAGCGCAAGACCGCGCCCTGACTCATCAGCTGACGCAGGCCCTCGTTGTTGCACACACTGGCTGCCAGCTGGGTGCGGACCTGCTTGGGGTTGTCTTGCATCTGAGCGGCATGGCGTGGCTGAACGCTCAGATGGTTGACCAGTTCATTTCCTTCTACGCTGTATCCCTCGTCGAGCAGGTCGGAGTTGATCGCGCGCGGCGTGCCTACACTGCTTTCGCGGGCGACTTTTTCAAGTAACTGGCCGAGTGCTGGGTCCTGTGCATATGCGGCATGGGCGAAGGGCAGGGCGAGGCAGAGCGTTAATAGTGGGGTCAGACGGCGCATGGTGATCTCCTGATGACTGCTGTCGTTCGACCGGTGCCCGCCCCCACGGTTCAGATCTGCCATGGTTTCGGGGCGGGCTGGTAAACTGCCGCTCCGCCCTGATTGATCGAATCCCATGTCTCATGCCGTAGTCCGTCTTCGCGACGCGCGCTTAGCGCGTAGCGCCAAGCCGTTCATCGCTCGTGGCTCACGTACGCCCCGGTGTGCTCGCTGCCGTGTGGCAGCTAGTCATTGTTTGTGCGACTGGCTGCCAGCCGTAACGACCAACAGCGCGGTGTGCCTGATCATGCACGATATCGAGCCGCTAAAGCCGAGCAATACCGGCTGGTTGATTGCAGATATCGTAGCCGATACCTATGCCTTCACGTGGCAGCGGACCACTGTGGAGCCTGGCTTGCTGGAACTGCTCGCCGATTCCCGGTATCAGCCGGTGGTGGTCTTTCCGGGTGAATATGCGGTACCTGATCGGGTGGTCTCGGAGGTGAAGGCCGCGCCAGGAAAGCGTCCGCTGTTCATTCTGCTTGATGCAACCTGGACCGAGGCGCGCAAGATGTTTCGCAAAAGCCCTTACTTGAATCATCTGCCGGTGCTGAGCCTGCAAGCCGAGGTGCTGTCACGCTACCGCCTGCGCCGTTCGACGCGCAGTGAACATCTATGCACCGCAGAAGTTGCTGCGTTGTGCCTTGGCTTAGCTGGAGATGAGCAGGGCGCGGCGGCTCTGGATACTTGGCTCGATGCATTCACCGACCATTATCTGGGGGCCAAGCACCACCGTACGCCAGACCCCGATGATGAAACCCATAAAGCGTTGGCCGCCATGGGCCAGCGCTGAACAGGACAAGGCACTCAGTGCCGCGCCGCCTGTGGAATCTCGCTAGCCGCCACCACCGGTAGGTCCTTGCGCGGCCAGAGTTGTGCGGCGAGCATGCCGACAAACATCAACGCACAGCCGAAATAGCCTCGCGGGCTGAGGCTTTCATCAAGCAGCAAGGCGCCAGCAAGCGCGGCGAACACTGCTTCGAGCGACAGGATGATGGCTGCGTGCGAGGCAATTGCGTGTTTCTGTGCCACGACTTGCAAGGTATAGCCCACGCCGACTGCAAACATTCCGCCGTAGATCAGCGCGGGTGCGGCGAGCCAGATGCTGTCCAGGCTGGCTTGCTCGAAGATTGCCGCCAAAACAAGGCTGACGACCGCACAAGTCACGAACTGCAGAAAGGCCAGGCGGATGGCATCGTGGCGACCGACGAAAAAGCTCACCAGCAATACATGAACGCCCCAGACGAAGGCGCCGGCCAGTTGTATCCAGTCGCCGGAAGCGATCTGGAAGTTCTCGTCGATGCTGAGCAAAGCCATGCCAACCACCGCGAGCACCGCGCCCAGCCAGGTCCCGGTACCGGTTTTCTGGCCAATCAACAGCCCTAGCAGAGGCACGACGATAACGTACAGCCCGGTAATGAAACCGGAATTGGTCACGCTCGTGAAAAGCAGGCCAACCTGTTGCAGGTTGATGCCGATAGTCAGCGCGAGTCCCATGCTGAGGCCACCCAGCATCAAACCACGCTGCAAAAACGGTTCGTGGCGAGCGGCGCCTCGACCCTGGTGCAATAACAAGGGAAGCAACACGATTGCGCCCAATGCGAAGCGCAACCCAGTGAACAGGAACGGCCCGATGTTATCCATGCCGACCCGCTGTGCGACAAATCCGCTCCCCCAGATCATGGCCGTGATGAGCATCAGAAAGTCGGCGCGAAGGGCTTGTTTGCGCATGTTTGGACTCGTGCGAGAAAATCGCAAACTTTGCATTAAACCGATGCGCTTGGCCACTGCCTCGCCGTCCAGCGTGGCGGGTAGCTGATTAAATGCGGAACGATGATCGAATTTCCCGTGGTGGCGCGATATCATCACCGCGGTCACCCTCGAGCATATTGCGGGTTCTTGCCGTCCTGATTGTCAGCAACCGGCTCAGGTTGGTGTAGCGCCAATAAAAACTATAGGTCCGCCATGGCTGCTTACGAAATCCTTATCGCCGATGATCACCCCCTGTTTCGCAGTGCGCTGCAGCAAGCGCTAACGCTTGGCCTGGGCGATGACGTTCGGCTTTCCGAGGCGGCTAGCATTGCCGAACTCGAAGCCCAACTGACCCGCACCTCGGACTGGGATCTGGTCTTGCTGGATTTAAACATGCCGGGCGCTTATGGATTTTCCGGGCTCGTGTTGCTGCGAGGTCAGTATCCGCAGCTGCCCGTGGTAATGATCTCCGCGCAGGAAGACGCTGCGGTTGTCGCTCGTTCGCGCGAGTTTGGCGCTAGTGGTTTCATCCCCAAGTCCAGTTCACTCGAGACCATCCAGCAGGCTGTGCGGGTCGTGCTTGACGGTGACGTCTGGTGGCCTAGCAACATTGATGATGTGGCGCATGTCAGCGCCGAAGCCAAGGCCGCCAGCGAAGGGCTCGCGAGCCTCACGCCGCAGCAGTTTCGCGTGTTGACCATGGTGTGCGACGGCTTGTTAAACAAACAGATCGCCTATGAACTCAGCGTTTCCGAAGCGACCATCAAGGCGCACGTGACCGCAATCTTCCGCAAGCTTGGCGTTCGCACGCGGACCCAGGCAGCTCTGCTCCTGCAGCAGATGGGTTCAATTCCCAGCAGCTGACATCCGTTTCGGCCTTCCGATGCCTCGCTACTCTCGGTTCTCCACTTTACGCAATCGCCGGCAGTACGATCTCGTCACTTCGGCGGATGCCGGCCGTCAGCGCGCGGCATTGCTCGATGAATTCGCGCATCGCGGCGGTCTGGTATTTCAACGAGTGCCAAATGAAATAGAACTGCCGGGCAAGATCCAGTTCGGGTGTTTCCAGGGCGACTAGACTGCCGCGGCGGAATGCATCGCGTAGTGCCAGCCTGGAAATGCAGCCAATCCCGAGCCCAGATTCAACGGCTCGTTTGATCGCCTCGGTATGCTCCAGCTCAAGCCGAATGTTCAGCTTAGCGGGATGATGGCGCATGGCATGGTCGAATGTCAGGCGCGTACCGGAGCCCTGTTCGCGGAGAATCCAGGCTTCCCGCGAGAGCTGTTCCAGACTTACCGCAGTGTGCTCAGCCAGCGCGTGCTGGGGTGCACAAAACACCACCAGTTCATCCTCGACCCAGGGCAGTACCTCGATCTCCGGGTGCTGACAGTCGCCTTCGATCAGACCTAAATCAAGTTCATGTTGCGCAACCTGTTGGACAATATGAGCGGTGTTCTGAACGTGCAGCTTCACGCGGCACTCAGGGTGACGTTGCATGAAACTGCCGATCAGCAAGGTGGCGAGGTAGTTGCCGATCGTCAGGGTGGCGCCCACGCTGAGCGAGCCGAAGCCGGTCTTGCCAGCCAGTAGATCCTCGATGGCTTTAGCCTGATCGAGCAAGCCTACTGCCTGCGGTAAGAGCTGGTGGCCCAGTGCATTCAGCCACAATCGTTTACCTGCACGGTCGAACAGCTGGCACCCCGACTGGCGTTCCAGTTCAGCCAACGAAGTGCTGGTCGCAGACTGTGATAGGGCGAGGCTTTCGGCCGCACGCGAGACACTTTCGTGCCGCGCGAATGCAACGAATACTTGAAGCTGACGGAGCGTGAAATGCATATCTATATAACCGATAACATATATCGTTAATATTCGTTTAGCGGATATTAGTCGGGCCAGTAAACTAGTGGCAAATATTGACGCGCTATCGCGCGCTAGAAGGGGAGCACTACATGAGCAACCTGAACGTTGAGCGAGTCCTCAGTGTGCATCACTGGAACGACACGCTGTTCAGTTTCAAAACCACCCGCAATCCGGGTCTGCGCTTTGAAAACGGCCAGTTCGTGATGATTGGTCTCGAAGTGGAAGGGCGACCCCTGATGCGCGCTTACAGCATTGCCAGCCCCAACTATGAAGAACATCTCGAGTTCTTCAGCATCAAGGTTCCAGATGGTCCGCTGACGTCTCGACTGCAGCACCTTAAGGAAGGTGACTCACTGATGGTCAGTCGCAAGCCGACCGGAACGCTGGTATTGGACGACCTGTTGCCTGCCAAGCATCTCTACCTGTTGAGCACCGGGACTGGTCTGGCGCCCTTTATGAGCGTGATCCAGGATCCGGAAACCTATGAGCGCTTCGAGAAGGTCATCCTGGTGCACGGCGTTCGTTACGTTAATGAAGTCGCCTATCGTGAATTCATCACCGAGCATTTGCCACAAAACGAGTTCTTTGGAGAAGCACTGAAAGAAAAGCTGATCTACTACCCCACCGTCACTCGCGAGCCGTTCGAAAATCAGGGCCGCCTGACTGACCTGATGCGCAGCGGCAAGTTGTTTGCGGATATTGGGCTACCTCCGATCAACCCTGAAGATGACCGCGCGATGATCTGTGGGAGCCCGAGCATGTTGGCTGAAACCAGCGAAGTGCTGGACAGCTTCGGCCTGAAGGCGTCGCCGCGTATGGGTGACCCGGGCCACTACCTGATCGAGCGAGCATTCGTCGAGAAGTGATCGGTCGTTAAGATGCAACGGACCGGCTACGCATTGCGTCAGCCGGTTTTTTTCTGCTTATTCAGAGGTAGGTGGCACAGCACTTCTTGAACTTCTGACCGCTGCCGCACGGGCAGGGGTCGTTGCGGCCGGCCTTCAACGGTGTGGTGGAGTCGATGAAATACCAGCATCCGTCGTGCTGAACAAAAGCCGAACGCTCATGTTGAGCATGTTCGCCGGCCCCGTCGTGCCAACGGGCTGTGAAACTGACAAGCGCATGTTCCGGCTGGCCGCCGAACACCTGACTTTCCTCGACCTCGAGACCCAGCCAAGTGCTGTTGGCGCTCCACTCCTTCATCGCCTGCAGGTCCAAGGCTTGCTGTTGCGCCGGCAAAGTGGTTGACCGAAGGTAATCGATGGCTCCGACAACATAGGCGCTGTATCGGGAACGCATCAATCGTTCTGCGCTAGGTGCCGACAGACCTTGATGATACCGACCGCAACATTTGCCGTAAGGATCGCCGCTGCCACAGGGGCAATTCGCAGCTGCCCGTTGATCATCAGTCATCGTTGGTTACCACCAATATTTGCCGAACATTTGCGGATTGGCCCAGAACTTCGCGTTGAGCCAATCTGGAACCTGCTTGTAATCAAGCAGGTCGTAGGTGAAGAGGGTCACCGTTTGGCCGCCTCGTTCGAAACGTGCGCTGACTTGTAGTGCCAGGGAGAAGAAGTCAGTTGCCTGCCAGTCGCACGCGTTCAGATCGACCAAAACCCCCATGCGGTTGGTATTGAGATTGCGAATGCCACCGAGCAACTGCAGGCCGTCGCGCTTTGAAAGATGTTCCAGGCAGTCGGCGACCAATGCCAGATCGTAGCGGTGGGCGGCGAGGTCTGCAGGAAGTGGGCCGGTTGGTGCGCGGTCAATTTGGCTATCGTCGTGACTGCGGCTGAATGCTTCGATGGCGGGCAATTCGCTACGGCCGACATAAAGCAATCGCGCCGGGCGGTGTTGCTCCAACAGGGCGGCCAGAGCTTGCTGTGGCGTCTGCGATGAGCGGGATGCTGTCAAACCGGGATTCCTCGTTATCAGGCGTGGCGGAACGCAAAAATTGCAGTCCGCTCAGTCTGCCAAAGTATAAAGACTAGCGCGCAGGCGCCTGCCGTCCTAGTCTCGATATAACTGGAGCTGCTTATGCTATTGCGCATAACGCTCTGGCCGATCCCACATTAGGAGGCTTTAACGATGAGTAGCTTACGGACAGCAGTACCCGTGATTGTGATGACCACCTTTCTGGCCGGCTGCGCAGGGGTGCAGAAGCAGGATTGGCCCAGTTGTGCTGCGGTTGGCGGCGTAACCGGTGCCGCGCTGGGTGCGATAGAAAGCAGTACCTATACAGGCTATGGCGCCTTGATTGGCGGCGGTATGGCTGCAGCCTACTGCTGGGCCAATGGAACCGAGCAGGAGACTGTCGCCGTTGTAGAGACAGTTGAACCTGCCCCAGTGACAGAGCCGGAGCCCGAGCCAGTGTTGGAAGCCGTACGGGTTGAGCTGGACGTAAAATTCGACTTCGACAAAGCAACTATCCGTCAGGACGCCTACGATGACATCGAAGTGCTTGCTGACTTCATGAAGCAGTACGACCAGACCTCGACGACGGTTGAGGGCCACACTGATGCCATCGGTACTGACGCTTATAACCAGCGTCTGTCCATGCAGCGTGCCGAGTCCGTTCGCGATGCACTGGTCAATCGCTACGGTGTTGAAGCCAACCGTCTTGAAGCGGTGGGCTATGGTGAGTCGCGCCCGGTTGCTGATAACTCGACTGAGCTGGGCCGTGCCATTAACCGTCGCGTTGAGGCTTCGGTCGAAGCGCGTCCGTAACGCTGGCACTGCAAAAAACCGGGTTGTATACCCGGTTTTTTGTTCTTACCAATTGGCGGACTCAGAACAATGGTCGCGCGCTCGCCAGCGCCACCACAGCCAGGCCCAACAGTAGGTTGATACCGACTAGCTTGCGGATTCTGCCCAATGCAGCGCCACCTTCCGGCCAGTTCTGCTCGGCGATAGCGCGCTTGAGTTCAGGCAGCTGCAGTAGTTGTATGCGCAGAAACAGCGCAAGCATCACCAAGAACACTCCAGTCATGATGTGGACGTAGCGGGGGGCAGCCTCTAGCCCGTCAAAGCGCATGTGCCACATGCCGATACCACTGATCGGCAGAACCACTACCGAAACCCACACCCACCGAAAGAAGCGGCGAAATACTTCAGCCCACAGCTTCAGCCGTTCCGGCGCCTGCAGTTCGGAAACAGCAGCAGGGCGAAGCACCATCCAGGCGAAAAACATGGCCCCGACCCATATCACTGCAGCCAGTACGTGAAGTGAATAGGGCGCAGCGAATGCAGTCATGGGAATTCTCCGGTGGCGGTTGAGGAAACGCGCGTTATCATAGCCACCCTTCCGAAGTACTGAAAATATATACAGCCTCCGCGCCCATGCTTAGCACCGAACTCAAGTCCCAGATCCAGGGCGCCTATACCCAGTTCCTCGACGCCAAAGGCCTCAAGCCCCGCTACGGTCAGCGGCTGATGATTGCCGAGGTGGCGAAAGTCCTGGGCGCAATCAAAGCCGACGACGATGGGCGGCGAGATGGGGAGCCGGCAATCGTTGCGGTCGAGGCCGGCACCGGCACGGGCAAGACGGTCGCTTACAGCCTGGCTGCGATTCCGACGGCCAAAGCGGCAGGCAAGCGTCTGGTAATCGCGACGGCCACGGTCGCCCTACAAGAACAGATCGTGCACAAAGATTTGCCGGACCTGATGCGCAACAGCGGCTTGAGCTTTTCCTTTGCTTTGGCCAAGGGGCGCGGTCGTTATCTTTGCTTGTCCAAGCTAGACGCACTGCTGCAGGAAGGTCAGGCACAGAGCGCTACCGCTCAGTTGTTCGAAGAAGAAGGCTTTCGCATTGATGTCGATGAGCGCAGCGAGAAGCTGTTCGGCAGCATGATCGAGAAGCTCGCGGGCAATCGTTGGGATGGTGATCGCGACAGCTGGCCGGAAGAGCTGGCCGACCCCGACTGGGCGCGTCTAACCACGGATCACAGCCAATGCACCGGACGCCACTGTCCCAACTTCCAGCAGTGTGCGTTCTACAAAGCGCGCGAAGGCATGACCAAGGTCGACGTCATTGTTACCAATCACGACATGGTACTTGCCGACCTGGCGTTGGGCGGCGGGGCGGTGCTGCCGGATCCGCGCGACACGCTCTATGTCTTTGATGAAGGCCATCATCTGCCAGACAAGGCGATCGGGCATTTCGCTCACTTCACCCGCCTGCGTTCCACTGCCGAGTGGCTTGCTCAGGTCGAAAAAAACCTGACCAAGCTGCTCGCCCAGCATCCGTTGCCGGGCGATCTCGGCCGACTGATCGAAGCCGTGCCGGAGATCGCCCGGGATTTGCGCAGCCAGCAGCAGTTCATGTTCAGTGCCTGTGAACAGCTGGCTGACTTTCGACCCGGCGAGGACATGGAGGGGCGTGAGAGGCCACGACACCGTTTTGTCGGCGGCGTGGTGCCGGAGCATCTGATCGAGCTGGGTATCGAGCTGAAAAAGGGTTTCGCCAAGCTCAACGAGCTGTTCACACGTCTTACCGAATTGCTCAAGGAGGCGATGGATGGCGAAGCGGGTGTTGGCATCGCCAGCCATCAGGCCGAAGAGTGGTACCCGCTATTCGGCAGTCTGCTAACTCGCGCACAGGGCAACTGGGAGCTATGGACGGCCTTCACCGTCGACGATCCGGAGGACAGTCCGCCGATGGCGCGCTGGCTGACTCTGGCCGAAGGCGGCGCCCTGTTCGATATCGAGGTCAACGCCAGCCCGATCCTCGCGGCTGAAACGTTGCGCCGCAATCTGTGGAACGTCTGCTACGGCGCGCTGGTGACCTCGGCGACACTCACCGCATTGAACAGTTTCGATCGCTATCGCATGCGTGCCGGGCTGCCACGCTGTGCCGTCACCGCGGTGGTGCCGAGCCCGTTTCATCATGCAGACGCCGGCGTGCTGAGGGTGCCCGATCTTAAAGCTGACCCGCGTGATGCAGCTGCGCATACAGCAGCCATCGTGCGGGATCTGCCGGAGCTGGTTGAGGCTTCGCGCGGCACGCTGGTGCTTTTCTCCTCACGCAAACAGATGCAGGACGTATTCGACGGGCTGGAGCGTGACTGGCGCAGACGGGTGCTCATTCAGGGCAATCTGTCCAAGCAGGAGACACTCAACAAGCACAAGGCGCGCGTGGATGATGGGGAGAAGAGCGTGCTGTTCGGGCTCGCCAGTTTCGCTGAGGGTGTCGATCTCCCAGGGGCTTATTGCGAGCATGTGGTCATCGCCAAGATCCCATTCGCGGTACCTGATGACCCGGTCGAAGCGGCGCTGGCCGAGTGGATCGAAGCACGAGGCGGTAATCCATTCATGGAAATCGCCGTTCCTGATGCCTCGTTGCGCCTCGTCCAGGCCTGCGGCAGGTTGCTGCGTACCGAAGAGGACCGCGGCACCATCACACTGCTGGATCGACGGGTCGTCACGCAGCGCTACGGGAAAGCCATTCTTAACGCGCTGCCGCCGTTCCGGCGAGAGATCGGCTGACCGCCTCGGCGGCCATCATGAGCCGTCATTCAACGGGCTGATAGGACAATCATTCTCGACGGGGCTGTTTCTTTGAGGCGATGTGGCTGAAACAATACTCGCCAGTCATACCAACCCAGAGGGGCGCAAGCGTGCAGATCCAGGGATATTTCGACCTCCGTTTCGAGGCGGTCAGAGACGCGTTCAGCCAGCTGTTCGAGCAGACCCAGCAGCGTGGCGCCGCAGTCTGCGTGAAGGTCGGTGGCGAAACGGTTGTCGACCTCTGGGCCGGTGTTGCGGACAATGCTGGTGAACAGGCCTGGCAGAGCGACACCCTGGTCAATTTGTTTTCCTGCACCAAGACATTCACTGCGGTGGCTGCGTTACAGCTAGTAGGGGAGGGCAAGCTGCAGTTGGATGAGCCGGTCGCCCGTGTTTGGCCGGAATTCGCCGCCAATGGCAAACAGGACATTACCCTACGGCAGCTGCTCAGCCATCAGGCTGGGCTGCCGGCTATTCGCCAGCCACTACCGCCCGAAGCGCTGTACGACTGGGAGGCGATGACTGCAGCACTAGTGGCCGAAACGCCCTGGTGGACGCCTGGTGAGGGTCACGGGTATGCCGCGATTACCTACGGTTGGCTGGTTGGCGAACTGATCCGTCGCAGCGACGGGCGTGAGCCGGGCGAAGCGATAGTCGCGCGCACCGCTCGTCCTCTGGGCCTGGATTTTCATATCGGCCTGGCCGATAGCGAGTTCGACCGGGTCGGCTATCTGACCCGGCAGAAAAACAATCTTGGCGATGCGGCAGCCCAACGGGTAATCAAAGCCTTGATGAGTGACCCCCAATCACTCACCGCTCGAGCCTTTACCAACCCTCCATCGATTATGAACAGTGCAAACAAGCCGGAGTGGCGTCGAATGGCTCAGCCGGCCGCCAACGGGCACGGCAATGCACGGTCATTGGCGGGCTTCTACGATGGCCTGTTGCGAGGGGAGTTGCTCGATTACCAGCTGTTGGACGAGATGACCCGCGAGAACTGCGTTGGAGAGGATCGCACGTTGCTCACCCGTACTCGTTTTGCGCTGGGCTGCTGGCTGGACCAACCGGACGTTGATAACGCCACCTTCGGCATGGGGCCGGGGGCTTTTGGTCACCCAGGCGCTGGCGGTTGTATCGGTTTTGCCGATCCCCAGCGTGATGTAGCCTTTGGCTATGTCACCAATACGCTAGGTCCCTATGTTCTGATGGACCCTCGAGCGCAGACGCTCGCTCGTGTAGTTAAGGCATGCGTAGGTTGAACCACTCGTCTGGTTGGCCGGTCGAGACTTTGCAGAACAAGGACCTGCGTCCACAATTTGAGACAAATCCTTGCTTAAGCTGCGTGTTGAACGCGCGCGGTTTGTTTTCGCAACTCACTTTCACGGAAATTGGCTCATGAACCTGCTGAAAAGCACCTCCCTGATACTCTGTATGGTCATCGCCGGCTGCAGCTCCAACGATGAAAAGCCGGTCGAGGTGGTTGCTGCACCGAGTCCCTTGATTGATGCGGCCTGGTTGGATGGATACGAGCCGCGGCTTCGCGATGCGTTGAAAGACAGTCACTTCGAACTTGAGCGCCGCGAAGGCGTGTTGGTGGTTACGGCCCCAGTCGATGGCTCCTTCAATCCCGACCGCCCAGGCATGCTGTTGCCGGTGACGCTTGGTCCCCTCAGTCGAGTGGCGAAACTGGTGGAAGGCGACGAGAAGACTGCTGTGGTCGTGCTTGGCCATGCTGACAGCACCGGGCCAATCGATGCCAACCGTGACATCAGCCGCCAGCGTGCGGGTGCCGTCGCCGCAATTTTTCGGCTCAGTGGTTTGAAGCACGACCGGCTGCGTATTCGCGGGCTCGGTTCGGACATGCCGCGGGCCTCCAATGAGAAGGAAGAAGGACGCGCCTTGAACCGGCGTGTCGAAATGGTCTTGGCTCCGCAGCCCACCTTGCTCGCGCTGATTGCCAAGTACAGCGACGCGCCAGGCAAACCGACTCAGGTTGCTGCGGCAGAAGTCAGCAAAACCAAATAAAGGGCGTCGCCTGACAGGCCAGGCGTTCGGCCCACTTTTGCGTTGAATCAAGCGGGGCGAAGCCCATAGCCGGTAAGCTTTGGCTTCAACTGTTTTCCAGGAAACACAGTGATGACCCAATCCTTGGCCGATATGCGCCGCGATTACACGCGTGACGGACTCAGTGAAGCGAACGCGCCGGAAGAGCCCTTCGGGCTATTTCGTCAGTGGTTCCAGGAGGCGGTGGAGACCGAGCAGCTTCCCGTGGAGCCAAATGCTATGACCTTGGCTACGGTAGACGCCGAAGGTCGCCCGCATTGCCGAGTGCTCCTGCTCAAAGCGCTGGACGATCGCGGCTTCACCTTTTTCAGCAACTATGACAGCGCAAAGGCCGAGCAGCTGGAAGCATGCCCCTTCGCTGCGATGACCTTCTTCTGGCCAAGCCTTGAGCGTCAGGTACGTATCGAGGGGCGGGTAGAGAAAGTCAGTGCTGCCGAGTCGGATGCCTATTATCAGGTGCGACCGCTGGGCAGCCGCCTCGGTGCCTGGGCTTCACCACAAAGCCACGTGATCCGCGATCGCGCCGAACTGGAACGGCTCCTCGCCGAGACAGAGCAGCGCTTTCTGGACAAGGCCCCGCATTGCCCCCCTCATTGGGGCGGCTACCGTTTGCTGCCGGAACGGATGGAGTTCTGGCAGGGGCGTTCCAGCCGCCTGCATGACCGGCTGAATTATCGACGCCTCGCCAGCAACTGGCAGCGGGAACGTCTGGCGCCCTGACTCGCTGACACAGTTTGATGAGAGGCCGGCTCCGGCCTCTTTTTTGTCAGGTCTCGTTGTGGCGCGCCAACTCGCTTTCCAGCCAGGCTTGCAAGTCCTTCCGTTTGACCCGCGCATCTTTCGCCGCTGAAAGGCGATGCAACACCCACGCTCGCTTCTGCGGATCGTCTCCTGCCAACGACAACGCCAGGTCCCGGTCCGCCCAACGCCTGAAGCGGATGAACAGCCAGGCATGGAAAACCAGCCCGGCCAGCGTGACGATGGTGATGATGAAGTAGTCCATGGGTAGTCTCTGGCAACAGCTTGAGCGAGCGCTCTACATACGGGGCGGGATCGCCTCGGGTAAAGTACGGTCCTAGTTGAATGAATGCTGAGTCAGATCGAGGCGGTTGCCAAGTGCTTCATCGCCGCATACGACTGACCATGCGGTCGGGACCAATCTCGTTTCCCAGGAGAGTACCAATGCGCAACTCCATTCTTGTTGCTTCGTTCACGGCCGTGGCGCTTGCCGTCGGCGGTTGTACTTCCAACCTTACCGGGGATAGCTATTCCCGCGACGAGGCGCGAACTGTCCAGACGGTACGTTATGGCACGATCGAGTCATTGCGCCCGGTCAAGCTCGAAGGCACCAAAACCCCGATCGGTACCGGTGCGGGCGCGGTCGTCGGTGGTATTGCCGGCAGCGGGGTGGGCGGAGGCCGCGGCAGTGCCGTTGCGGCAGTAATTGGCGCGCTGGCGGGCGGTATGCTCGGTTCGGCAGCGGAAGAGGGCATCACCCGTGCTCAAGGCGTTGAAATCACGGTACGTGAGGATGACGGCAACATGCGCGCCTATGTGCAGGAAGTTGAGCCTAACCAGGTTTTTCGCGTCGGTCAGCGTGTACGCATCATGACGGTTAATGGCACTAGCCGTATCGCGCCCTGATTGCGCTGGGTTCGCAGGGCGGCAGTGCCTATAAACAGGCTGTTGCGACGCCAGTGATACCCGATGAGCGGGAGCGCGTGGGTTGTTTCCGCATTGCCTAGGAGACAGGGCGCAGGCTGAAGGCCGACTGGTACGGTGTTCAGGCTGCGCCTTTTGTTTTTCGAAATACTTGAATCCATGACGTTGCTGCGATCGGTATGGATAATCGGCGCTCACCGCCATGCCCCTTCGGGGCGAGAATGGGTCGACCAAGGGATATAACTGCCGTGCGCATGCACGGCTCAAGGGGTTTTACTCATGGCGCTTGCGCTGATCATCGCTTTGCCATTCCTGGGAATCTGCCTGCCGTTGCTGTTTGAACGGTTCGGCCGATCCGCCTGTGCGTTCGGTGCCGGCCTGGCCCCGTTGCTGGCGTTGGCATTGCTGCTGTCCAAGCGCGCTGATGTATTTGGCGGCGAGACGGAAGTGCAGACATTGACCTGGCTTCCCAGTCTGGGGTTGAACCTCAGCTTGAGGCTAGACGGTTTAGGGTTTCTCTTCGCGCTGCTGATTCTGGGGATCGGCCTGCTCGTTATCCTGTATGCGCGCTATTACCTGTCGAAAAGCGAGCCGATGGGTCGCTTTTTCAGCTTCTTTCTCCTGTTCATGGGCGCCATGCTCGGTGTGGTGCTGGCCGAAAACCTTCTTCTGATGCTGATGTTTTGGGAGTTGACCAGCCTTTCGTCGTTCCTGTTGATAGGCTTCTGGAATCACCGTTCCGATGCTCGCCAAGGTGCCCGGATGGCGCTCGCGGTGACCGGTGGCGGCGGGCTGGCTCTGCTGGCGGGTATTTTGCTGATCGGGCATATCGTCGGCAGTTACGAGCTAAGTACCGTTCTAGCGTCAGGTGATCTGATCCGCGCCAGTGCTTTGTACCCGTTGACCCTGATTCTGATTCTGCTTGGCGTGTTTACCAAGTCGGCGCAGTTTCCGTTTCACTTCTGGTTGCCACAGGCGATGGCGGCGCCCACCCCGGTATCGGCTTTTCTGCACTCTGCGACGATGGTCAAGGCCGGTGTGTTCCTGCTGGCACGGCTGTATCCAGCGCTGTCGGACTCGGAATGGTGGTTCTATCTGGTCAGCCTGACAGGCTTGGCAACCTTGCTGATCGGCGCGGTAATGGCGCTGTTCCAGCATGATCTGAAGGGGTTGCTGGCCTATTCGACCATTAGCCATCTCGGTTTGATTACCCTGCTGTTCGGCCTCGACTCGCGCCTCGGGCCTGTGGCCGCGATCTTCCATATCATTAATCACGCCACCTTCAAGGCTTCGCTGTTCATGGCTGCGGGGATCATTGATCACGAGACCGGAACGCGCGACATGCGGCGCATCAATGGCATGCTGAAGTACATGCCGCACACGGCGGCGCTGGCAATGGTGGCGTCGTTGGCAATGGCTGGGGTGCCGCTGCTCAACGGCTTCCTCAGCAAGGAAATGTTCTTTGCCGAGACCCTCGATCAGCATCTGTTGGGCAGCTTCTACTGGACGATCCCGGCCCTGGCGACGCTGGCGAGTGCTTTCTCTGTCGCCTACTCGCTGCGCTTCGTTCACGACGTGTTTTTCAACGGCGAACCCATCGACTTACCTAAATACCCGCCACATGAGCCGGCGCGGTACATGAAGATTCCGGTCGAAATCCTGGTTTTGCTGTGTCTGCTGGTGGGCACCTTGCCTGCCTACACAGTCGCACCCTTGTTGGCTGCAGCCGTAGCCGGCAGCTTGGGTGGTGACGTGCCTGAATACAGCCTAGCGATATGGCACGGTTTCAATCTGCCCTTGGCGATGAGTTTCGTTGCGCTGGGCGGAGGTTTGCTGATCTATTCGATGCGCAAATGGGCGTTTCGCTGGTATGAGGGGCTGCCGCGTGTCGATTCGCTGCAGGTGTTCGCTCGGGTGGTCAGCGGGATTGCTGCCACGGCGCGCTGGGTAACCGAGCGTATGGAGAACGGGTCGTTGCAACGCTATCTGGCGCTGATGCTGGTCAGCTCGTTGCTTGTTGTGATCTACGCATTGACCCCGCTGCAGACGCTGCGGGGCTCTGTGTCACTGACGCCCCTGGACGGTATCACCGTCGCCGGAATGCTGCTTCTCGGACTGGCGTCGGTAATGACGGTAGTCTTCCACCGCAGACGCCTCATGGCGCTGATGGTGCTCAGTGTGGTTGGGTTGTTGGTAGCGCTGGTGTTCGCCCGCTATTCCGCACCTGATCTGGCGCTGACGCAGATATCCGTCGAGGTGGTGACCATCATTCTGCTGATCCTGGCATTGTTCTTCATGCCTGACCGCACACCGGTTGAGTCGAGCAGCCTGCGCAGTTTCCGCGACCTGATTATTGCGTCGTCCTTTGGCACCATGGTCGCCTTGTTGGCCTACGCGGTACTGAGTCGGCCGTATGACAGCATCGCCTCGTTCTTTCTTGAGAACAGTGTGTCCGGGGGCGGTGGCACCAATGTGGTCAACGTGATTCTGGTCGATTTTCGGGGTTTCGATACCCTGGGTGAGATTGCCGTGCTGGCAATCGCTGCGGTTGGTATCTACGGGCTGCTCCATGGACTGCGCCTGCCACACCCGATCCGCGACTACGGCGGTAGGCTGTGGTCAACCGATAGGCATCCAATGGTGCTGGACACGCTGTCTCGTGTGCTGTTGCCGATGGCGCTGTTGGTGTCGGTATTCATCTTCCTGCGCGGCCACAATTTACCAGGGGGCGGCTTCATCGCGGGCCTGATCACTGCGGTTGCTCTGATCCTCCAGTACATCTCGCATGGCGTGGTCTGGGCGCAGCAGCGACAGCCGTTCAGCTATCACGGCGTGGCGGGGCTCGGTGTGCTGATTGCGGGTCTGACCGGCCTGGGTAGTTGGCTGTTCGGTCGGCCTTTCCTGACCTCGGCTTTCGGCCATTTTCACCTGCCATTGATTGGCGACTTCGAGTTGGCAACCGCGATGCTGTTCGATCTTGGTGTCTATCTGGCCGTGGTAGGAGCAACCCTGCTGATTCTTTCCAATATGGGTCATGTCAGTCAGGACGAGTCGTGCAAGGAGGTGCTTTGATGGAAATCGTGTTCGCGGTCACGTTGGGCGTGATGATGACCAGTGGCGTGTATCTGTTGCTCCGCGCACGGATATTTCCTGTGGTCATGGGGCTGACGTTGATTTCCTATGCAGTGAATCTGTTCATTTTCGCAATGGGGCGTCTCTCCACCGGTGTTCCGGCAATTATCGGAGCCAGCGCCGAGTACGGTGATCCGTTGCCGCAGGCCCTGGTGCTGACTGCGATCGTCATTGGTTTCGCCATGACCGCGTTCGTTGTGGTGCTGGCGCTTCGCGGACTGGGCGAGTTGCGTACCGATCATGTGGATGGTCGGGAGCCGCGCAAATGAATCATGCGTTGATCATGCCGATCCTGCTGCCCCTGTTGGTCGGATGCAGCCTGCTGTTGCTTCATCGCCAGAGTGCATCGCTTAAACGCCTGCTATCGGTGGCGGCGACCTGGTTGTTGGTGCCGCTGGCCTTGGGGCTGTTATGGCAGGCCGATGCTGGCCAACTGTCCGTGTACCGTCTTGGCGGCTGGCAGCCACCGTTCGGCATCATGTTGCTGCTTGACCGGTTGAGTGCCTTGATGCTGCTAGTGACCGCCATACTAGCGGGATTCTCGGTGTTGTACGCCGTGCGTGGCGATGACGAGCGTGGGCCGAATTTTCATGCGCTGTTTCAGTTCCAGCTGGCGGGCATCAACGGTGCCTTTCTGACCGGTGATTTATTCAACCTTTTCGTGTTCTTCGAGATTCTGCTGATCTCGTCTTACGCGCTGCTGCTTCATGGCCAAGGCGCGAAGCGCGTGCAGTCGGGCATTCATTATGTCGTGCTGAACCTGTTGGGCTCATCGCTGTTTCTGATCGGTGTCAGCATGCTCTATGGTCTGACCGGAACCTTGAACATGGCCGATCTGGCAGGACGGGTTGGTGCAGCTGATCCAGCCGACGCTCCGCTTCTCGCTGCGGCGGGCTACCTGTTGCTAGTGGTATTTGCGTTGAAGGGAGCGATCCTGCCGCTGTATTTCTGGCTGCCGAGTGCTTATGCCGCGGCGACCGCGCCGGTGGCTGCGCTTTTCGCGATCATGACCAAGCTCGGGCTCTACGCGATTGTGCGTGTGTTCACGCTGATCTTCGGTAGCGAAGCGGGTGTGTTGAGCAACATGGTGCTGGATTGGTTGTGGCCGCTTTCCATGCTTACGCTCGTTGGTGGCGTACTGGGCGCACTGGCCGCCCGCAACCTGCAGATACTGCTGTCCTATCTGGTGGTGGTTTCGGTGGGCACGTTGCTGGCTGGGATCGCGCTGGGAACAGAGGTGGGCCTTAGCGCTGCGCTGTACTACCTAGTGCACAGCACGCTGGTGTCCGGAGGCTTGTTTCTGCTGGCTGACCTCATCGCCCGCCAGCGCGGCGATATGGCCGCCGAGTTGCTATCGGCTCCCGCACTCAAGCAGCCTTTGTTGCTGGGCGCGTTGTTTTTCGCCGGCGCGATTTCGATTGCCGGGCTCCCGCCTTTCTCTGGTTTCATTGGCAAGGTGATGCTACTGCAGGCCGTTGCTCCCGGAGTCGACGCCCTGCTGCTGTGGCCAGTGGTTCTGGTGGGTGGATTGGGGATGGTGATCGCACTGAGCCGAGCCGGCAGCATGGTGTTCTGGCGGCCTAGTGAAGCGGTCAGTGTTGGAAGGCCCGCGGATCGCGTGCGTGTGGTGGCAACTTTTGGTCTGCTGTTTGGCAGCGTGTTGTTGGTTGCAGTGGCGCAGCCGATCCAGGCCTATATGCAGGCGACCGCAGCCCAGCTGTTCGAGCTACAGCCGTATCTGCAGATTATCCGGGGAGGTGAGGCATGAAATCACGTCTGCTGCCCAACCCTGCGCTCACCTTGCTTCTTACGCTGCTCTGGCTACTGCTCAATAACGCACTGAGCGTGGGGCAACTGGTGCTTGGACTGTTTTTAGGTTGGGCGATCCCATTGCTGGTGCAGGGATTTCTGGTTGACCTACCGAAAGTGCGTAGGCCCTTGAAGCTCTGCCTGTTTCTGCTGAAAGTGTTTTACGACATCGTCGTGGCCAACGTCAGTGTGGCCAAGCTGGTGCTCAGTTCTCGGGATCGACTGCGGCCTGCCTTCGTCGAGATACCGATGGCCATTGAGCACCCGTTCGTGCTCGCCGTGTTGACCAGCATCATTTCGTTAACCCCTGGAACCGTATCGGCGTCTTTGCGACCCGGACACAAGATGTTGCTGATTCACGCTCTGGATGCCCCCGACACGGAGGCGCTGGTAGCCGAGGTGAAGAGCCGTTACGAAACGCCGCTGCTGGAGATTTTCGAATGCTCGCGTATGTAATTCCCTTGTGCATGGCGGTTATCGGAATCGCAGCGATCCTAAACGTGGTGCGGCTCGTTCAGGGGCCGGACATGCCTGATCGTGTATTGGCGCTCGACACCTTGTATATCAATGCGCTGGCGTTGATCGTCCTGTTTGGTATCTGGCTCGCGTCCGATCTGTTCTTCGAGGCGGCTCTGCTCATTGCGGTGATGGGCTTCGTCAGTACCGTGGCGGTGGGCAAGCACTTGTTGCACGGCGAAATCATTGACTGAGGAGGCTGCATGCCATTCTGGATAGAATTGCTGGTGAGCGTGTTTCTAATAGTAGGGAGCGCGTTCGCCTTGGTTGGGGCGATCGGTTTGTACCGTCTTCCCGATTTCTTTACACGGCTGCACGGTCCGACCAAGGCAACCACGCTTGGGGTCGGAGGAATCGTCATCGCTTCGATGATCTTCTTCAGCAATCAGGGCAACGGCCTCAGCCTCCATGAAGTGCTGATCACCCTGTTTCTGTTTTTGACCGCGCCGGTCAGCGCACATGTCCTGGCGAAGGCAGCCATGCAACAAAGGCTGCCATACACTGCCAAAACCCGCGGCAAGCCCTGGGATTGATTGCCGGCGCAGATGATGTTCACTACCGCCTCGTTGCCGAGGCGGCGATGCCGTTGCCGATTAGATGACGATGCTGCTAGGTGAGGGCTGATGCTCGTTGTCCTGACTCAGCTGCTTGATCATCGCCTGCTGCAGTCGGGTGCACAGCTGCGGGTCAGACAAGGGCTGATTGTCTGCATTGGTAACGAAGAACACATCCTCTACACGCTCGCCCAACGTGGCGATCTTGGCGTTCTGTACCGAGAGATCGAAGTCCAGAAACAGCTGGCCAATGCGCGCCAGTAGCCCAGGGCGGTCCGGTGCAACGACCTCGATGATCGTTTGCGGGCGCTGCATGTCGTTGTGAATGGTGACCTGCGGTGGGAACGCGAAATGCTTGAGCTGCCGCGGTACGCGTTTCTGAATGATGGTCAGATAGTCATCCGGATTACGCAGCGCGTTGATCAGTCCTTGTCTTATTTCTTCTGTGCGCTCGGGGTCATTGCCGATGGGTGAGCCGTCGGCGTCCAGTACGATATAGGTGTCCAGCGTGAACTGGCTGCTCGAAGTGATGATGCGTGCATCGTGAATGTTCAGGTTCAACTGGTCCATGGCTGCTACGGTAACGGCGAAGAAGTCATGCTGGTCCGGTGCGTAGATGAAGATCTGCGTGCCACCTTCGAATTCACGTTGGGTGGTTTCCTTGATCAGGACCAGCGGACCGCCGTCGCTTGGGTGCTCGATGATGGCTTCTGTGTGCCAGGCGACATCAATCGAGCTGTGGCGCATGAAATAGTCGTCACCTAGCTGCGACCATAGTTGTTCGGCGTCGTCCGGATCGGTCCCGTTGCGCACCAGGTTGTCGAGTGCGGCGCGCTGGGTCTGGCGAATCTGCTCCTCGCGCCCCAGCGGGTTTTCCAGGCCGCGCTTGAGCGCGCGTTTGGTTTCGGTATACAGCTGGCGCAGCAGGCTCGCCCGCCAGGAATTCCAGAGGGTCGGGTTGGTTGCGTTGATGTCTGCAACGGTCAGCACATACAGGTAATCAAGGTGGGTTTCGTCACCCACCTGTTGGGCAAAGTCATTGATCACCTGTGGGTCAGACAGGTCCTTGCGCTGCGCAGTCGTTGACATCACCAGATGGTTCTCAACCAGCCATACCACCAGCCGCGTGTCCCACGCGGGCAGCTTGTGACGCGCGCAGAACTCCTGCGCATCCACCGCGCCCAGCTCCGAGTGGTCGCCGCCACGGCCCTTGGCGATATCGTGATAGAGCCCTGCGATATAGATGAGCTCCGGCTTGGGTAGCCGTTCCACGAGTTTGCTGGCCAGTGGATACTTTTCGGCAACGCCGGGTTTGCTCAGTTTGCGCAGGTACTTGATAACATTCAGCGTATGGGCGTCAACCGTGTAGATATGAAAGAGGTCATGCTGCATCTGCCCCACGATATGACCGAACTCGGGCAGGTAGCGTCCGAGAATGCCGTAGCGATTCATGCGTCGCAGATTGCGGTGGATGCCTTCCTTGCATTTGAACAGCTCGATGAACAGGCTGGTGTTGCGGATGTCGCTACGAAAATCGTCGTCAATGAGGTGTCGGTGGTCCCGAAGGAGCCGAATGGTCTCCGCTCGTACACCTTGAATGTCAGGGTGTTGAGCCAGCAATACGAAGATTTCCAGAATCGCGAAGGGCCTGCGCTTGAACACCAAATCATCGGTTACTTCCAGATAGCCATCGCGCACCAAGAAGCGGCTGTTGAGCGGCACCGCATCGCCGCTGTCGCCCTCCCAGAGGATGACTTCGGCAAAGTGCTGCCCTACCAGATCGCTTAGTTCTGAAATGCTCATCACGACGCGGTAGTACTTCTGCATGAAGCGCTCGATCGCCAGCTTGGCGTCGCTGTCTTCATAGCCGAGGAGAGCGGCGAGGCTGCGCTGGTGGTCGAATAGCAGTCGATCCTCCGCACGCCCGGCCAGCATGTGTAATCCGTAACGGACCCGCCAGATGAATTCTTGTCCGGCCACCAGCAACGAGTACTCGCCTTCGGTCAGAAATCCCTGATCGAGGATAGCGCTAAGATTCAAGCTGCCGAACTGGCGCCGCGCTATCCACAGGATCGTCTGGATGTCGCGCAGCCCGCCAGGCGAGCCTTTGACGTTTGGCTCCAGGTTGTACTCGGTATTGTTGTATTTCGAGTGGCGCGTGGCCTGCTCGTTACGTTTGGCGAGGAAGAACTCTTTGCTCGGCCACATTTCCGAAGGGCTGGTGACCTTCAGCATGTTCTGACGCAAGCGCTCGGGGCCGGCAATCGTACGGCTTTCCATGAGGTTGGTGATGACGGTCAGGTCCGCCCGTGCCTCCTCGGCGCATTCCTGTACCGAACGAACGCTCTGGCCAACTTCCAAGCCAATGTCCCATAGCAGGGTCAGAAACCGCTCGATGGCGTCGCGGAAGATTTCTTGGTCATTGTTATCGAGCAGTATCAGCAGGTCGATATCGGAATAGGGGTGCAGCTCGCCGCGCCCATAGCCACCGACGGCTACCAGCGCTATTTCCGCCTCGCTGTTCCAGTCGAAGCGACCCCAGGCGGCTCGTAAGATCTGGTCTACGAACCAGGCGCGGCCTTCGATCAGGCCTCGGATATCCTGGCCGGCGAGGAAGCGTGCATCGAGCACCTCCCGCGCCTTGCGTATGACTTTCTTGAAGGCGGCGATGGGGCTGGCCTTAAGTGCCAGTTCAGCCTGGAACTGGCTGCGGTCGAACAATTCGGAATCAACCTGAGGCATACCGTCGCCCTCCATCAAAGCATCAAAATTAGGGCGATGTGCGGGCTATGGTGTCATCGCTTCGCAGGGTAAAAATTTCATAACCATCGGCGGTCACCACAAGGGTGTGTTCCCATTGGGCGGATAGCTTGCGGTCCTTGGTAATGGCTGTCCAGCCGTCACCAAGCAGGCGAGTTTCCGACCGGCCCTGGTTAATCATTGGCTCTATGGTGAAGGTCATTCCTTCCTTTAGCTCCAGCCCGGTCCCAGCGCGGCCGTAGTGAAGCACTTGCGGCTCTTCGTGGAAAACCTTGCCGATGCCATGTCCACAGTACTCGCGGACGACGGAGAAGCCGTTCTTCTCGGCATGCTTCTGAATCACCTCGCCGATGTCCCCTAGGCGCGCTCCGGGGCGGACAACCTCGATACCTTTATAAAGGCATTCCTGCGTTACCTTGCAGAGCCGTTCGGCCCACTCAGGCGCTTTGCCGACGAGGAACATTCGGCTGGTATCGCCGTGGTAACCATCTTTGATGACTGTGATATCGATATTGAGGATGTCACCGTCTTTGAGAGGCTTGTCGTTGGGAATGCCATGACAGACGACATGATTGATTGATGTGCAAATCGATTTGGGATAACCCTTGTAATTGAGCGGGGCGGGTATGGCCTGTTGTACGTTGACGATGTGCTCGTGGCAGATGCGGTCCAGCTCTTCGGTGGTGACGCCCGGCTTGACGTGATCACCGATCATTTCGAGCACCTCGGCGGCCAGGCGGCCGGCAATGCGCATTTTCTCGATGTCTTCAGGCGTCTTGATGGAAACGGTCATGCAACCCTCTTGGCGCCAAGAGGCGCAGGCAAATAGATATTAAGAGGCAGATGATAAACCAAAGAAGGGTTTACCTGCAGGCGGCCCTGGTGGCTCGGGCAAACCAGGGTTAGCGAGGTTCCACGTCAGTCCGCGCTAGCCTCTGATGCTGGCTTGTGCTATAAAACGCGCCGCTCTGCGGGACTACCTGCCGAGCCTGACCCCACACACGTGTCGACACGGTATCCTGGGTGCTCGCAAGAGTTGGATATCGGGACGCGTGGAGGCCTAACCCGACTTATCTGAGGAACTCTCATGTCTCAAGTCACTATGCGCGATATGCTGAAGGCCGGTGTGCACTTCGGCCACCAGACCCGTTACTGGAATCCGAAGATGAATAAGTACATCTTTGGCGCGCGTAACAAGATTCATATCATCAATCTTGAGAAAACCCTGCCGATGTTCAACGACGCGCTGCGTTTCGTTGAAAAGCTGGCCGCAGGCAAAAACAAGATTCTGTTCGTAGGCACCAAGCGTTCCGCTGGCAAGATCGTTCGCGAAGAGGCTGCTCGTTGTGGTTCGCCGTACGTAGATCATCGCTGGTTGGGCGGCATGCTGACCAACTACAAGACCATTCGCGCCTCGATCAAGCGTCTGCGTGAACTGGAAGTCCAGGCTCAGGACGGCACCTTCGAGAAGCTGACCAAGAAAGAGGCGCTGATGCGTACTCGCGATCTTGAGAAGCTGGATCGTAGCCTGGGCGGTATCAAGGATATGGGCGGTCTGCCGGACGCCATGTTCGTTGTTGACGTCGATCACGAGCGTATTGCGATCTCCGAAGCCAACAAGCTGGGTATTCCGGTTATCGGCATCGTTGATACCAACAGCAGCCCGGAAGGCGTCGACTACATCATTCCTGGTAACGATGATGCCATTCGTGCCGTGCAACTCTATCTGGGCTCCATGGCAGACGCTGTGCTGCGTGGTCGTCAGAACAACGCTGGCGGTGCTGACGAGTTCGTCGAAGAGACAGCCGCTGAGGCTGCTCAAGGCTGAGCGCATCTGTCGCCTAGCTGATACCCGTTGAACAGAAAGGGGGCTATGCCCCCTTTTTGCCAATTCCGAATTGATCGCCCGAGTTGAGGGTATGATCGACAATCGAATCGAGAGGATTTGCGAACATGGCAGAGATCACTGCAGCCCTGGTTAAAGAACTGCGCGAGCGCACTGGCCAAGGCATGATGGATTGCAAAAAGGCGCTCACCGCCGCTGGTGGCGACATCGAGAAAGCAATTGATGACATGCGTGCTGCTGGTGCCATCAAGGCAGCCAAGAAGGCTGGCAACATTGCTGCTGAAGGCGCCATTGCGGTTAAAGTCGCGGATGACAACAAGCGTGCCGTGATTATCGAAGTCAACTCGCAGACCGACTTCCTGGCCCTGCAGGACGACTTCAAGAATTTCGTCAGCAACAGCGTCGAGAAAGCGTTCGCCGAGAAGATGACCGATGCCGCTCCGCTGGTCGCCGCTCAGGAAGCTGATCGTGAGGCGCTGGTCGCGAAGTGCGGCGAGAACGTCAATATCCGCCGTCTGACCACTGTCGAAGCCGATCTGGTGGGCTCTTATCTGCACGGTCACCGGATTGGTGTCCTGGTGGCGCTGAAAGGTGGTAGCGTCGAGCTGGCGAAGGAAATCGCCATGCACGTCGCCGCTAGCAATCCTCAGTTCCTGGATCCATCGCAGGTTTCTGAGGAAGCTGTTGCGAAGGAAAAAGAGATCTTCCTGGCACTGAACGAAGATAAGATCAAAGGCAAGCCTGCCGAAATCGTCGAGAAGATGGTTGCAGGCCGTATCAGCAAGTTTCTCGCTGAAGCCAGTCTGGTCGAGCAGGCCTTCGTCAAGGATCCGGACGTCAAGGTCGGTGAGCTGGCGAAAAAAGCCGGTGCCGAAATCGTTTCCTTCGTTCGTTACGAGGTAGGTGAGGGCATCGAGCGCGCTGAGGTCGATTTCGCTGCTGAAGTTGCCGCTCAGGTGGCAGCCACCAAGCAATAAGACGTTTCTGCCGTCCTCGAAGAGGCTGCCCGCTCACGCGCGCGGCCTCTTTGTCGGATTGGGGGATGGAAACGTTTTTTGCCAATGCGACGGTCACCGCTTGGCACCAATGCGAGACTGCGCTGTCATAGCGCAGACATTTTTCCCGGCTGCAGGCCAGCCTAGTCATACAAATGCCGCAGGAGAGACAACGCCAATGGCTCAGCAGATGAGTGCACGCAATCCTCGCTATAAACGCATTCTGCTCAAACTAAGCGGCGAGGCCCTTATGGGGTCGGAGGACTTTGGCATTGATCCCAAGGTGCTTGATCGCATGGCCTTGGAGGTTGGGCAGTTAGTCGGCATAGGCGTAGAAGTTGGTCTGGTCATTGGCGGCGGCAATCTTTTCCGCGGTGCTGCTCTTTCCGCCGCAGGCATGGATCGTGTGACTGGCGACCACATGGGTATGCTCGCTACGGTCATGAACTCCTTGGCCATGCGTGACGCCTTGGAGCGCTCGAACATACCCGCATTGGTCATGTCGGCGATTTCGATGGTTGGCGTCACTGATCATTACGACCGTCGCAAGGCGATGCGTCATCTGAAAGGTGGCGAGGTAGTGATCTTCTCCGCTGGCACCGGCAATCCGTTCTTTACCACTGATTCGGCCGCCTGCCTGCGTGCCATCGAGATTCATGCCGATGTGGTGCTCAAGGCTACCAAGGTTGACGGCGTTTATACGGCCGACCCCTTCAAGGATCCGAATGCCGAGAAGTTCGAGCAGCTTACCTATGATGATGTGCTTGACCGCAAGCTGGGCGTCATGGACCTGACTGCCATTTGCCTATGTCGCGACCACAACATGCCGCTGCGGGTGTTCAATATGAACAAGCCCGGTGCCCTGCTCAATATTGTGCTTGGCGGCGCTGAAGGAACCCTGATCGAGGAGCAGTACCAATGATCAATGAGATTAAGCAAGACGCTCAAGAGCGCATGAAGAAAACCCTGGAATCGCTGGGGCATGCATTCGCCAAGATTCGTACCGGTCGCGCTCATCCGAGCATTCTCGATGGCGTTATGGTGTCGTATTACGGCAGCGATACACCTCTGCGCCAGATTGCGAATGTCACGGCAGAAGACTCGCGCACTTTGGCCCTTACTGTCTTTGATAGAGGCATGATCCAGGCGGTAGAAAAGGCGATCATGACGTCTGATCTGGGCCTAAACCCTGCCACTGCCGGTACTACGATTCGCGTACCGATGCCTGCGCTTACTGAAGAGACCCGTAAGGGGTACACCAAGCAGGCACGCTCAGAGGCTGAAAACGCTCGTGTCGCCGTGCGCAACATTCGGCGCGATGCTATTGCCCAGCTCAAGGATCTGGTGAAGGAAAAGGAAATCAGTGAAGACGAGGAACGACGCGGTCAAGACGACGTTCAAAAGCTGACCGACAAGTACGTTGCGGAGATCGACAAGGCGCTTGAAGGTAAGGAAAACGATCTGATGGCTGTTTGATGTCGCTGTACCGGACTTCGTCCGTACTGCACACGTCGGAGTGCGCCGAGGCCGAAAGGTTCGTGGCGCGAGGGGCTAACCAGTCGTATCCCCGGAAATTGCCATTGGCGGTTTCTCCCATTGTTCGCAGCGTGATTGAGCGCAGGTAGAGTCGTTTCATGGATAAGGTCAGGCAGATTGCCGGACGGAATGTACCCCGTCATGTCGCAGTCATCATGGATGGTAACAATCGCTGGGCGAAGCGGCGTCTCTTGCCCGGCGTGGCCGGGCACAAGGCGGGCGTCGATGCGGTGCGAGCCGTTATCGAGGTATGCGCCGAGGCGGGTGTCGAGGTGCTGACGCTGTTCGCCTTTTCCAGTGAGAACTGGCAGAGGCCGGCCGAGGAGGTCGGTGCACTCATGGAGCTTTTCCTGAGCGCTCTACGCCGAGAAGCGCGCAAGCTCAACGATAATGGCATCAGCTTGCGAATCATTGGCGATCGTTCACGCTTTCACCCGGAGCTGCAGGCGGCGATGCTCGACGCCGAGGAAATGACCGCGGGCTCCGGTCGTTTCGTGCTTCAGGTCGCTGCCAATTACGGCGGACAGTGGGACATTCTCCAGGCCGCACAACGGTTGGCCCGCGAAGCGCAGGAAGGTCGACTCAATCCAGATGAAGTGACTCCCGCCCTTTTTCAGCGCTATCTGGCAACGGGCGACATGCCTCTGCCGGATCTCTGTATTCGCACCGGTGGTGAGCGACGCATCAGCAATTTCCTGTTATGGCAGTTGGCTTATGCCGAACTGTATTTCTCGGACCTGTTCTGGCCCGATTTCAAGCACGATGCAATGCGTACAGCATTGGCCGATTTCGCCAAGCGCCAACGACGTTTCGGCAAGACCGGTGACCAAGTAGAAATAGAGGTTCGAGCTGAATGCTGAAGCATCGCATCATCACGGCGGCCATCCTTCTTCCGATCGCACTGATTGGTTTTTTCCTTCTCGAAGGTCTCGCTTTTGCGCTGTTCATAGGCGTAGTCGTTGTGCTTGGGGGATGGGAATGGGCGCGTCTGGCGGGCTTTGAGGCTCAGTCGGTTCGGGTTCTTTATGCGATAGCGGTCGGTCTGCTGCTTGTGGGGCTCTATTTGGCACCCGCCTTGGCGTCCTGGTTGCTTACGCTCAGCGTGATCTGGTGGCTGGCTGCCACGGCGCTCGTGGTCAGTTATCCCCGAAGTCAGCGGCACTGGGGTGGATCTGTCGGCAGTCTGGTTATCGGATTGTTGATCCTATTGCCCGCCTGGCAGGGCCTGGTTTTGCTCAAGCAGTGGCCACAGGGCAATTGGCTTATCGTTGCAGTGATGGTCCTGGTGTGGGGAGCTGACATTGGTGCCTATGCGGCTGGCAAGACCTTTGGCCGTCGCAAGCTTGCTCCGCAGGTCAGCCCAGGCAAGAGTTGGGAGGGGATGATTGGCGGCTTGGTTACCAGCCTGCTAATCACATTGTTTGTTGGGCTTTATCAGTCTTGGTCTGCGCGTGAGCTGGCGCTGGCTCTGTTAGGTGCAGCTCTTGTGGTGGTCATTTCCGTTATTGGTGATTTGACCGAAAGCATGTTCAAACGCAGCTCGGGTATTAAGGACAGCAGCCAGCTACTTCCGGGGCACGGTGGTGTGCTGGATCGTATCGACAGCTTGACCGCTGCGGTACCCGTGTTCACGGTCCTGCTGTGGCTGGCCGGCTGGGGTGCATGGTGAGTGGGCCGCTGCAGATAACGATTCTTGGTGCGACCGGCTCCATCGGCCTGAGCACGCTGGATGTGATTGCGCGTCATCCCGAGCGCTACCAAGCCTTTGCGCTCACTGCATTCAGTCGCATTGCCGAATTGCGCGAGCTGTGTCGACTGCATCGGCCGCGTTATGCGGTGGTTGCCAATAGTGACCGGGCTCGTGTGTTGCAGGAGCAGCTCGACAGTGACGGCGTCAAGACACGCGTGCTCGTGGGTGAGGGTGGCCTGAGCGAAGTTGCAGCGCATCCCGAGGTCGACGTGGTCATGGCGGCGATAGTTGGTGCTGCGGGCTTACGGCCGACGCTCTCCGCCGTTCAGGCCAGCAAGCGGGTCCTGTTGGCGAACAAGGAGGCTCTGGTAATGTCTGGCGCGTTGTTCATGCAGGCGCTGCGTGACAGCGAGGCGGTGCTGCTGCCCATCGATAGCGAGCACAACGCCATCTTCCAGTGTTTGCCTGGCAACTACGGGCAGGGGTTGGGGCATGTCGGCGTCAGGCGAATTCTGCTTACCGCGTCCGGTGGTCCGTTCCGGCAACTACCCCTGGATCAGTTGTCTGCCGTATCTGCAGATCAGGCCTGTGCGCACCCCAACTGGTCCATGGGTCGCAAGATCTCCGTTGATTCAGCAAGCATGATGAACAAGGGGCTTGAGCTCATTGAAGCGTGCTGGCTGTTCGATGCGCGGCCGGAACAGGTAGAAGTTGTTATTCACCCGCAGAGCGTCATTCACTCGATGGTCGACTACGTCGACGGCTCGGTCCTGGCGCAACTGGGTAATCCCGATATGCGGACACCGATTGCACACGCACTGGCGTGGCCGGAACGAATCGACTCAGGCGTATCGGCGTTGGACCTGTTGCAGGTAGGTCGTCTGGATTTCGAGGCTCCCGACCAGGACAGGTTTCCTTGTCTTCGGATTGCCAGGCAGGCCGCGCAGAACGGCGGAACGGCGCCCGCGATGCTCAATGCCGCGAACGAGGTAGCCGTGGACGCTTTCCTCAATGGTCGCATTCGCTTCACGGAAATCGCGAGTATTATCGAGCATGTTCTCGATCTGGAAGCTTCGGTTCCGGCTCGTTGCCTGGCAGATGTGCTGACTGCCGATGCCCAGGCCCGCAGGCTCGCCTCGCACTGGTTGCAAAGTCGCGATCGGTAGCGATCAAAAGTCCCAACTTGGCTGTAGCGCTCCGGTATGAACCGGGCTCGCAGGCTTCTAAAAGACCTTTCGAGGCAGAGGATATATGGGCGCGCTGTACATGATCATCGGCACCCTGGTGGCGCTGGGTGTACTGGTAACCTTCCACGAATTCGGGCATTTCTGGGTAGCCCGGCGTTGCGGCGTAAAAGTTCTGCGTTTTTCGGTAGGCTTTGGGCGGCCCCTGTTGCGCTGGCATGACCGCCAGGGTACCGAGTTCGTTCTCGCTGCGATCCCCCTCGGCGGCTATGTCAAAATGCTCGACGAGCGCGAGGGCGACGTGCCACCCACTCTGCTGGGGCAGGCCTTCAACCGCAAAACCGTTAGGCAGCGCTTCGCCATTGTGTCGGCCGGGCCTTTGGCCAACTTTCTGCTTGCCCTGGTGTTCTTCTGGATCTTGGCGATGCTGGGTACCGAGCAAGTACGCCCGGTCGTAGGTGCGGTAGAGGCTGGCAGCCTTGCTGAGCGAGCCGGGTTGATGGCCGGGCAGGAAATCGTCGAGATCAACGGCAAGCCAACTGCAGGATGGGCAGACGTCAATTTGCAATTGATCAGGCGCCTTGGTGAGAGCGGTTCGCTCGAAATGTTGGTGAGCGGGGTTGATGGTGGTCAGTCGCAGCGGTTACAGCTCGAGCTGAAGGACTGGCTTAAGGGTGCTGAGGAGCCGGACCCGATCGGCTCACTGGGTATTCGTCCCTGGCGTCCGGAAATCGCCCCGGTTGTCGCTCAGCTGGATCCCGAAGGGCCGGCGCAGGCGGCTGGCGTGCGGATTGGGGATCGCTTGGTCAGCCTTAACGCCGAGGCGCTAACCGAATGGCAAGAGGTGATTGACCGTGTTAGGCCGCTGGGCGGGCAAGCTGTTTTGCTGGAGGTTGAGCGTAACGGCGAGCAGATCGAGCTCCCCCTGACACTGGCTGAACGTGGCGAAGGGGGTGAGCGTCGTGGCTATCTCGGTGCCGGCGTCGCGGGTGGAGAATGGCCGCCTGAAATGCTACGGCAGGTCAGCCACGGTCCTGTCGATGCTGTTGGGGAAGGGCTTCGTCGCACATGGACGATGAGTGTTCTGACTCTGGATTCACTTAAGAAAATGCTCTTCGGAGAGCTCTCCGTAAAAAACTTGAGCGGCCCGATAACCATTGCTAAAGTGGCGGGCGCTTCTGCACAGTCGGGCGTGGGCGACTTCCTGAATTTCCTCGCCTACTTGAGCATAAGTCTTGGGGTACTCAATCTATTGCCTATCCCCGTCCTGGATGGAGGCCATCTGCTCTTCTACCTGGTCGAGTGGGTCCGTGGACGTCCCTTATCGGACAGGGTCCAGGGCTGGGGAGTACAGATCGGTATCAGCCTGGTTGTTGGGGTGATGCTGCTTGCGCTGGTCAACGACCTTGGCCGCCTTTAATCGCCATATACCTTGATGTCGCCGCGCCACGCGCAGGTTCAATTATCAGGTTTGAAAAGAAAGGACTTCATGAAACGTCTGCTGCTACCTGCGGTAATTTCCGCACTGATGATTGCCGAAGTTCACGCCGAGTCCTTCACTATTTCCGATATACGCGTCAACGGCCTTCAGCGTGTCTCAGCTGGCAGCGTCTTTGGTGCGTTGCCGCTAAACGTCGGCCAGGCAGCTGACGACAGCCGCCTGGTCGATGCTACCCGCGCGCTGTTTCGTACCGGTTTTTTTGAAGACATCCAGCTCGGCCGTGAGGGCGACGTACTGGTAATTAACGTGGTCGAGCGCCCTTCAATCTCCGGCATCGAGATCGACGGCAACAAGGCAATCAAGACCGAAGATTTGCTTTCCGGCCTGGAGCAGTCGGGCCTGGCAGAAGGTGAAATCTTCCAGCGAGCCACGCTCGAGGGCGTGCGCAACGAGCTGCAGCGTCAATATGTTGCTCAGGGGCGCTACTCGGCTACGATCGAAACTGAGGTCGTCCCGCAGCCTCGCAACCGCGTCGCGCTGAAAATAGATATTAACGAAGGCTCCGTTGCGGCGATTAAGCACATCAACGTTGTCGGCAATTCCGTATTCCCCGACGAAGATCTCACCGATCTGTTCGAGCTGAAGACCAGCAACTGGTTGTCGTTCTTTCGCAACGACGACAAGTATGCGCGGGAGAAGCTTTCTGGTGACCTTGAACGTCTGCGCTCTTATTACTTGGATCGCGGCTATATCAATATGGACATCACCTCTACTCAGGTGTCCATTACGCCGGACAAGAAAGACGTCTACATCACGGTGAATATCGCGGAAGGTGATCGTTACACCGTCAGCGACGTCAAGCTGAGCGGCGATTTGAAAGTGCCGCAAGAAGAGCTGCAATCTTTGCTGTTGGCGAAGGAAGGTCAGGTGTTCTCGCGCAAAGTCATGACTACTACCTCGGAGCTGATCACGCGTCGCTTGGGTAATGAGGGCTACACCTTCGCTAACGTCAATGGCGTGCCGGAAACCAACGACGAGAACAATACTGTCTCGATCACCTTCGTCGTCGATCCGGGCAAGCGCGCCTATGTCAATCGCATCAATTTCCGCGGCAATACCAAGACCGAAGACGAAGTTCTGCGCCGCGAGATGCGCCAGATGGAAGGCGGCTGGGCGTCGACTTATTTGATCGATCAATCCAAAACCCGTCTCGAACGGTTGGGTTTCTTCAAGGAAGTGAACGTAGAAACGCCCCAGGTCCCGGGTACCGACGACCAGATCGACGTGAATTACAGTGTCGAAGAGCAGCCGTCTGGCTCGATCATGGCGAGCATTGGATTTGCGCAAAATGCGGGTCTGATTCTCGGCGGCTCGATCAGCCAGAACAACTTCCTGGGCACCGGTAACCGTGTCAGCCTCGGCTTGACCCGCAGCGAATACCAGTCGCGTTACAATTTCGGGTTCGTCGATCCCTACTGGACCGAAGACGGCGTTAGCCTAGGTTATAACGCTTTCTATCGAACCACCGATTACGACGAGCTGGACTACGACGTGTCTAGCTACTCGGTCGACAGCCTGGGTGGCGGTGTGAATATTGGCTACCCGATCAGCGAGACTTCGCGGTTGTCGTTTGGTCTGTCCGCGCAACAGGACACGATTGATAGCGGACGGTACACGGTCGATGAAATTTTCGATTTCATCGAGCAGGAAGGCGACAGCTACCTCAACTTCAAGGCCTCAGTTGGTTGGTCTGAGTCGACGTTGAACCGCGGGGTTCTGGCAACTCGCGGACATTCGCAAAGCCTTTCCCTGGAAACCACCATTCCAGGCAGTGATTTGTCGTTCTATAAGCTCGATTACAACGCTCAGCTGTTCGTGCCGGTTACCAAGACCTACACCATGAGGCTGCACACGCAGTTGGGTTATGGGGATGCATACGGTTCGACGTCCCGCTTGCCGTTCTATGAGCACTATTATGCAGGTGGCTTCAACTCAGTTCGTGGCTTTGAAGACAGCAGTCTAGGCCCGCGTAGTACGCCGAGCGATGGATCGAATCCCGGAACGATTGAGGACCCAGATCAGGACGAACTTCCATTCGGCGGCAACGTATTAATTCAGGGTGGGGTGGAGCTCTTGTTTCCGATGCCGTTCGTCAAAGATCAACGTTCGCTGCGGACTTCGGTATTCTGGGACGTTGGTAATGTCTACGATACAAATTGTCCGTCGACCTCTGACAAGTGCAGCGACATCGATATCGGGGATATGGCCAGTTCGGTCGGTGTCGGTCTGACCTGGATCACTGCCATGGGGCCCTTGAGTTTCAGTCTGGCGATGCCCGTAATGAAGCCGGACGAAGCAGATACCCAGGTCTTCCAGTTCTCGCTGGGCCAAACCTTTTAACCATCTGGAGCCCTGCTCCAGCGCATTCCTGAAGAGTGGTATATACCGTGCGTAAGTTGACCCAATTGCTTGTTATTGCCGCTGCTCTAGTGGCGACCCCCGCATTCGCCGAGATGAAAATAGCGGTGATGAATTATCAGATGGCTCTGCTCGAATCGGACGCAGCCAAGCGTTACTCGGTCGACGCAGAGAAGAAGTTCGGCCCGCAGCTGGAGAAGCTCAAAGGACTGGAGAGCGACGCCAAACGCATTCAGGATCGCCTGGGTAAAGACGGCGACAAGATGCAGCAGGCTGAGCGTGAGCGGCTTGAGCTTGAATTCAAGCAGAAGGCTCGTGACTTCCAGTTTCTTTCGAAGGAGCTGAACGAGTCTAAGGCCTCCGCCGATCGTGACATGCTCAAGCAGCTCAAGCCAAAGCTAGACAAGGCTGTCGAAGAAGTTATCAAGAAGGGCGATTTCGACCTGGTGTTGGAGCGCGGCGCGGTCGTGGATGTCAAACCACAGTACGACATCACCCGCCAGGTCATTGAGCGCATGAATCAGCTGCGCTGATGAGCGGAGTAGCCTATTCACTAGGTGATCTAGTCGCAAGGCTAGGGGCCGAGCTGCGCGGCAATGGCTCGCTGCAAGTGTCAGGCCTGGCGACTTTGCAGGACGCCGGCCCTGAGCATTTGAGTTTCCTTGCCAACGCGCAATACCGGAAATTTCTGCCCACGACGAGGGCTGGAGGCGTGCTGCTTACCGCCGAGGATGCCGACGGCTATGCGGGTACCGCTTTGGTTGTCGCCAATCCCTATCTCGCCTATGCACGTATCTCGCATTTGTTTGAGAGCCGGCCTCGAGCGTCCGCCGGTATTCATCCAACCGCAGTAGTGGATCCCAGCGCTGTGGTTGATCCCTCGGCGCGCATCGGTGCTCAAGTGGTAATTGAAGCAGGGGCCTGGGTTGGCCCCGATGTGGAGATCGGCGCCCAGTCCGTGATCGGCGCGCGAAGCCGCATCGGCGCGGGGGGGCGACTCGCGGCTCGAGTCACCCTTTGCCACGACGTGATCATTGGTGATCGCGTGGTCATTCAGCCCGGTGCGGTGATCGGTGGTGAAGGGTTCGGCTTCGCCAATGAACAAGGGAGTTGGGAGAAGATTGCTCAGCTAGGTGGTGTGCGTATTGGTAATGATGTCGAGATTGGCGCCAATACCACCATCGACCGTGGTGCCATATCGGATACGGTTATAGGAAATGGCGTCAAGCTGGACAACCAGATCATGATCGCGCACAACGTACAGATCGGCGATAACACTGCCATGGCAGGGTGTTCCGGCATTTCCGGGAGCACCAAGATCGGTCGCAACTGTATGATCGCTGGCGGCGCCGGGCTGGTTGGGCATATCGAAGTCTGCGATAACGTGTTCATAACCGGCATGACCATGGTCACCCGCTCGATCACCGAACCGGGAAGCTATTCTTCGGGAACGGCCATGCAGACCGCCGCGGAGTGGCGTAAGAGCGCTGCCCGGATTCGTCATCTCGACGACATGGCGCGCCGCCTGCAGCAAGTAGAAAAACGCCTGGCCTCCGTGACCCCGCGCGGGGATGCGTCTTCTGATGGCTGACCCCACCGTCTGATCGCTCCTGTCAGAAGGCATTTGCCAGCGGGTCGCGCAGCCATATGGCTGCGCAGACTCCCTTTCTCCTTACGGGCTTTTTCTTCATATGATGGATATCAACGAGATACGCGAATACCTTCCCCACCGATACCCCTTTCTACTGGTTGACCGGGTGGTGGAGCTCGACACGGACGCCAAGCGTATTCGTGGCTACAAGAACGTCACCATCAACGAACCCTTCTTCAATGGTCACTTCCCGCAACATCCAATCATGCCGGGTGTATTGATCATTGAAGCGATGGCGCAAGCGGCAGGACTGCTTGGTTTCAAGATGATGGGTGCGAAGCCAGCCGATGGCACGCTTTACTTCTTCGTGGGCTCGGACAAGCTGCGCTTCCGTCAACCAGTCGTGCCGGGCGATCAGTTGACCCTCGAGGCGTCGTTCATCAGCGCCAAGCGCGGAATCTGGAAGTTCGATTGCCGCGCCAGTGTTGATGGTAAGCCGGTATGCTCGGCCGAAATCATTTGTGCGGAACAGAAGATATGAGTTTGGTCGACCCTCGCGCCATCGTCGACCCGGCGGCCCGGCTGGGGGATAACGTTCAGGTCGGCCCATGGTCGATCATCGGTCCGGATGTCGAAATAGGCGAGGGAACAGTGATCGCGTCTCACGTGGTCATTAAAGGGCCGACCCGTATTGGCCGGCACAATCGAATCTTCCAGTTTTCTTCGGTGGGTGAAGACACGCCCGACCTCAAATACAAGGGCGAGCCTACGCGACTTGTGATCGGTGACCACAACGTGATCCGGGAGGGGGTAACCATTCACCGCGGCACTGTTCAGGATCGAGGCGAGACCACGCTCGGCAACCACAACCTGATCATGGCCTATGCCCACATCGGTCATGACAGTGTGATCGCCAATCATTGCATCCTGGTCAACAACACGGCGCTGGCCGGTCATGTGCATGTGGGTGACTGGGCGATTCTGTCTGGATACACGCTGGTGCATCAGTATTGCCACATCGGTGCGTACAGCTTTTCCGGCATGGGGACCGCAATAGGCAAGGACGTTCCTGCGTTCGTGACGGTATTCGGCAACCCGGCCGAGGCGCGCAGTATGAACTTCGAAGGCATGCGTCGCCGTGGTTTCTCCGAAGAAACTATTTTGGCGCTGCGCAACGCCTACAAAGTTGTCTATCGCAAGGGGCTGACAGTCGAGGCTGCGCTCGCTGTGCTCTCCGCTGATGCCCAGGCCTTCCCAGAAGTAGCGCTCTTCCGAGACTCCGTACAAGCCTCAAACCGCGGCATCACGCGCTGATATGTCCAGGCCGTTAACCGTTGCACTCGTGGCTGGCGAAGCGTCCGGCGACATCCTTGGTGCAGGTTTGATGCAGGCGCTCAAGGCGCAGCACGCGAACGTCGAATTCATCGGTGTAGGCGGGCCCCGAATGGAGGCGCAGGGCCTCGAATCCTATTTCCCGCAAGAGCGCCTGGCTGTAATGGGGCTGGTGGAGGTGCTCGGTCGCCTACCGGAGCTGCTGAGACGCCGCAAGCGTCTGCTCCAGACGTTGCTGGGTGTGCGCCCCGATGTGTTCATTGG
This sequence comes from Pseudomonas sp. NPDC077451, assembly GCF_044543345.1. NCBI lineage: Bacteria > Pseudomonadati > Pseudomonadota > Gammaproteobacteria > Pseudomonadales > Pseudomonadaceae > Pseudomonas > Pseudomonas sp. NPDC077451. The sequence goes on from NZ_JBITVX010000002.1 coordinate 102,562, forward strand.
CATCGATGCGCCGGATTTTAATCTGGACTTGGCGCTTAAGCTGCGGCGTGCGGGGATCAAGACTGTGCATTACGTCAGTCCGTCGGTCTGGGCATGGCGACAGAAGCGCGTGCTGAAAATCCGAGACGCCTGCGATCTGATGCTTACGCTGTTTCCCTTCGAGGCGAAGTTTTACGACGCCCACCAGGTGACGGTGCGTTTTGTGGGCCACCCTCTGGCTGACACCATCCCGTTAGTCTCTGATCGAGCCGCTGCGCGGACAACATTGGGCCTGCCGCAGGAAGGGTTGATTGTGGCCCTGATGCCCGGCAGTCGGGGCGGCGAGGTCGGGCGTCTTGGTGAACTCTTCCTGGCCGCAGCTGACAGGCTACGCTCGATGCGGCCGGGGATCCGTTTCGTGGTGCCCTGTGCCAGTCCCGAGCGGCGTGCTCAACTGGAGCAGATGCTAATAGGGCGGGACCTTCCGTTGACACTGCTCGATGGCCATTCCCACGAGGCGTTGGCCGCCTGCAATGCGGTACTGATTGCTTCCGGCACCGCGACGCTCGAAGCCTTGCTGTACAAACGTCCCATGGTGGTGGCCTACAGCGTTTCGCCGCTGACGTTTCGAGTTCTGAAGCGCCTGGTGAAGAGCCCCTACGTAGCCTTACCCAATTTGCTGGCTCAGCGTCTTCTTGTTCCGGAGTTGCTTCAGGATGCCGCGACTCCCGATGCAATGGCGCAGCTGTTGTCGCCATTGCTGGATAACGGTGACAGCCAGACCGAGGGCTTTGACGCCATTCACCGTACGCTGCGCTGCGATGCCTCGAGCCAGGCAGCCGATGCGGTGCTCGAACTGTTACGCAGGCGCTAATGCAGATCGGGTTGGATTTCAATCTGGTAGAAGAGCTCGTTGCAGGCGTCGACGAGGTTGGCCGTGGGCCGCTGTGCGGGCCAGTGGTGACCGCGGCAGTGATTCTTGACCCATTGCGACCGATCAGGGGCCTGAACGACTCGAAGAAGCTCACTGAAGCACGCCGCGAGGCGCTATTCGACGAGATCTGCCAGAAAGCGATCGCCTGGTGTATTGCCCGCGCCGAGGTGCATGAAATCGATCAGTTGAACATCCTGCACGCCACTATGCTGGCGATGCAGAGGGCGGTTGAAGGGCTGAGCGTGACTCCTCGACTGGCCTTGATCGACGGCAATCGATGCCCTCAGCTTGCGGTGCCGAGCGCACCCGTCATACAGGGTGATGCTCAGGTGCCCGCCATTGCCGCTGCATCGATTCTGGCCAAGGTCAGCCGAGATCGCGAAATGTGCGCGCTGGACTTGTGTTATCCAGGCTATGGGCTTTCCGCACACAAGGGCTACCCGACGCCGAACCATCTCGAAGCCTTGCAACGGCTCGGTCCGACCATCATCCATCGCCGATCCTTCGCGCCAGTGCGCAACCTGCTGGAGCAACGCGACGCGCTGGGCGGAAGTGTGATCATCGAAACGATCGGCGTTCCTGCCAGCCTGCTAGGCTGAATTTCCGCCCGGAGCATCTCGCAGCCTATCGAGACCTACGTTCCGCTGATCCATAACCGGCCAAACACCGTCTTAATCGGCTTCGGCTTTCCGGTACAATTCGCGGCTTGTCGTTTCGCCAGTCCAAGGTTGGTTCATGTCCGTCTCCTTCGTCCATCTTCGTCTGCACACTGAATATTCTCTGGTTGACGGGCTGGTGCGCGTTAAGCCGCTGGTGAAGTCGGTGGCAGGCGCTGGCATGCCGGCGGTGGCCGTCACGGATCAGAGCAATATGTGCTCGCTGGTTAAGTTCTACAAGGCGGCGCAGGGCGCCGGAATCAAACCGATCTGTGGCGCCGATATCTGGCTGGCGAGTCGCGAGGAGGATGGTCCGCTCAGCCGATTGACGTTACTGGCGATGAACAGCCGGGGGTATCGCAACCTGACCGAGCTGGTCTCTCGCGGCTGGACGGAAGGCCAGCGCAACGATCAGATCATCATCGAGCGCGACTGGGTCAAAGCTGCCGCAGAAGGTCTGATCGCGTTGTCCGGCGCCAAGGAAGGAGAAATTGGCCACGCGCTGCTCGACGGCGAAGAAGCCTCAGCCGCGGCGTTGCTCGACGAGTGGCAGGCGGTCTTCCCCCAGCGGTTCTACCTGGAAGTCCAGCGCACCAGCCGGGTGAACGATGAAGAGCACTTGCATGCTGCGGTCGCGTTGGCGCAGCGCTGTAACGTACCGCTAGTGGCTACCAACGATGTTCGTTTTCTCAGGCAAGAAGATTTCGAGGCACACGAAACCCGCGTCTGCATTGGTGAGAGCCGTACGCTCGATGACTCGCGGCGGCCGCGTAACTATTCTGATCAGCAGTACCTGAAGACGCCCGAGGAGATGTGGGAGCTGTTCAGCGACCTGCCTGAGGCGTTGGAGAATACCGTCGAAATTGCTCGGCGCTGTAATATCGAAGTGCAGTTGGGGACCTACTTCCTGCCTGATTTCCCGGTACCTGCGGGCATGACCATGGACGAGTACTTCCGCAAAGTCTCGTTCGACGGCCTCGATGAGCGTCTCGAGGTGTTGCTACCGAAGGACACGCCTGACTACGAGGCGAAGAAGCAAGTCTATGTCGACCGGCTGAATTTCGAGCTCGACATCATCATCCAGATGGGCTTCCCGGGCTACTTCCTGATCGTCATGGACTTCATCCAGTGGGCGAAGAACAACGGCGTTCCGGTAGGGCCGGGACGGGGATCGGGTGCGGGATCACTGGTCGCCTATGTGCAGAAAATCACTGACCTCGACCCGCTGGCCTATGATCTGCTGTTCGAACGATTCCTCAATCCGGAACGGGTTTCGATGCCCGACTTCGACGTCGATTTTTGTATGGATGGCCGCGATCGGGTCATCGATTACGTGGCGGAGAAATACGGCCGTAACGCCGTCAGCCAGATCATTACCTTTGGCACCATGGCCGCGAAGGCGGTGGTGCGTGATGTGGCGCGGGTGCAGGGCAAGTCCTATGGGCTCGCTGATCGGCTGTCGAAGATGATTCCCTTCGAAGTCGGCATGACCCTCGAAAAAGCCTACGAGATGGAGGAGCCGCTGCGGGACTTTCTTGCCGTCGACGAAGACGCCCGGGAAATCTGGGACATGGCGCTCAAGCTCGAGGGCATCACCCGCGGCACCGGCAAACACGCCGGTGGTGTGGTGATCGCACCGACCAAGCTCACTGATTTCGCGCCCATCGCCTGTGATGATGAGGGCGGTAGCCTGGTAACCCAGTTCGACAAGGATGACGTCGAATCCGCCGGCCTGGTCAAGTTCGACTTCCTCGGCCTGCGGACCCTGACCATCATCAAATGGGCGATGGAGACGATCAACCGGGAGCAAGCCAAGAAGGGCCTGGATCCGCTGAACATCGACTTCATTCCGCTGAATGACAAGCCGACGTTCTCGTTGCTGCAAAAAGCTGAAACGACGGCGGTTTTCCAGCTTGAATCGCGCGGCATGAAAGAGCTGATCAAGAAGCTCAAGCCCGACTGCCTGGAAGACCTGATTGCTCTGGTGGCGCTGTTCCGTCCTGGCCCGCTGCAGTCGGGCATGGTGGACGACTTCATCAACCGTAAGCATGGTCGCGCGGAGATTTCTTACCCGCACTCTGATTACCAGTACGAAGGCCTGAAGCCGGTATTGGCGCCTACCTACGGCATCATCCTGTACCAGGAACAGGTGATGCAGATCGCTCAGGTCATGGGTGGCTACACCCTCGGCCAGGCGGACATGCTGCGCCGTGCCATGGGCAAGAAGAAGCCTGAGGAAATGGCCAAGCAACGCGGCGGGTTCATCGAGGGTTGCGCCAACAACGGCATCGACGCGGACCTGGCGGGCAACATCTTCGATCTGGTGGAAAAATTCGCCGGCTACGGTTTCAACAAATCCCACTCGGCTGCCTATGGGCTTGTTTCCTACCAGACCGCCTGGCTAAAGGCGCATCATCCATCGCCCTTCATGGCTGCGGTGCTGTCTGCGGACATGCACAACACCGACAAGGTGGTCACGCTGATCGAGGAATGCCGCAGCATGAAGCTGCGCATCGATGCCCCGGACGTGAACAATTCGGAGTTCAAGTTCACGGTCAGTGACGATGGGCGAATCATTTACGGCCTGGGTGCGATCAAAGGCGTCGGTGAGGGACCGGTCGAAGCTATCTGCGAATGCCGCAAAGAAGGCGGGCCGTTCAAGGAACTGTTCGATTTCTGCAGTCGTGTCGATCTCAAGCGAATCAACAAACGCACCCTCGAAGCGTTGATCCGCGGGGGGGCATTGGATCGTCTGGGGCCGTACTTTTCGGACGAACCAAAAGCCTACCAAGCCAATATCGATCGCAACCGGGCGGTGCTGCTCTCGGCGATGGAAGAGGCTATCCAGGCCGCGGAGCAGACGGCACGCAGCCTCGACAGCGGCCATGCGGACCTGTTTGGTGGACTCTTCGCTGAGCCCGAAGCCGATGTTTATGCCAACCATCGCAAAGCCCGCGAGCTGTCCTTGAAGGAGCGTCTGAAAGGCGAGAAGGACACGCTGGGGCTATACCTCACAGGCCATCCGATCGATGAATATGAGGGTGAGGTCCGCCGCTTCGCCCGTCAGCGCATCATTGATTTGCGCCCCGCGCGGGGCGAGCAGACCATTGCCGGCTTGATCGTCAACTTGCGGGTCATGAAGAACAAGAAAGGCGACAAAATGGGCTTCATCACCCTGGATGACCGTTCGGGACGGATTGAAGCCTCGCTGTTTGCCGAAGCCTTCAACAGTGCTCAGGCGCTGTTGCAGACCGATGCCCTGGTAGTGGTCGAAGGTGAAGTCAGTAACGACGATTTTTCAGGAGGCTTGCGCTTGCGAGCCAAGCGAGTCATGAGCTTGGAAGAAGCCCGAACTGGGCTGGCCGAGAGCCTGCGAGTCAAAGTCGCCGGCGAGGCACTCAAGGGTGATCGAGTGCGCTGGCTGGCGGATGTCTGTGGCCGTCATCGCGGCGCCTGTCCGATCACGCTTGAGTACACCAGTGCCGATGCCCGGGCCCTGCTGCAGTTCGGTGAAGGCTGGCGAATCGACCCGGCCGACAACTTGATTCAGGCATTGCGTGACCAGTTCGGGCGCGACAACGTCTTTCTGCAATACCGATAGTAGGACGAGCCGAGTGGTGCACCATTGCCGGTGCGAGACCCATTCGACGTCCTGAACCGGCCCGGTCCTGGATCGGGTCATGTTTGCGAACATTTTGTTCGACCTGAATGCGTCCGTCCCGTAAGGTAGGGCGCAAAAAACGGAACAGCTCCCGGCCGCCTGGCCGTCGACGCATGACGGATGCCTATGAACCCGAATTTTCTCGATTTCGAACAGCCGATCGCCGACCTGCAAGCCAAGATCGAAGAATTGCGCCTGGTTGGTAACGACAACTCGCTGAACATTGGCGATGAGATTGCCCGCCTGCAGGACAAGAGCGAGTCGCTCACCGAGAGCATCTTCGGCAATCTCACCAGTTGGCAGATCGCTCGCCTGGCTCGACACCCACAGCGCCCCTACACGCTGGATTACATCAACCATCTGTTTACGGAATTCGAAGAGCTGCATGGCGACCGCCATTTCTCCGATGACGCTGCGATCGTTGGCGGGACGGCTCGACTGAACGGCGAACCGGTGATGATCATCGGCCACCAGAAGGGTCGTGAAGTCCGCGAAAAGGTCCGCCGTAACTTCGGCATGCCGCGTCCCGAAGGCTATCGCAAAGCTTGCCGTCTGATGGAGATGGCTGAGCGATTCAAGATGCCGATCCTGACCTTCATTGATACGCCGGGCGCCTATCCCGGTATCGACGCTGAAGAGCGCAACCAGAGCGAAGCGATCGCCTGGAACCTGCGCGTCATGGCGCGGTTGAAGACACCCATCATCGCCACTGTGATCGGGGAGGGTGGTTCCGGCGGTGCGCTGGCCATTGGTGTCTGCGATCAATTGAACATGTTGCAGTATTCGACCTATGCGGTCATTTCGCCGGAAGGTTGTGCCTCGATTCTGTGGCGCACCGCTGACAAGGCGCCGGAAGCTGCCGAGGCCATGGGTGTGACTGCCGAGCGGCTGAAGAACCTGGGGATTGTCGACAAGGTGATCTCCGAGCCGCTGGGCGGTGCCCATCGCAACCCGGCCGTTACTGCCGCCTCGCTGCGCGAGGAGCTCACCACCCAGCTCGAAATGCTCAAGGGGTTCGACACCGAAGCCTTGCTGAAGCGGCGTTACGAGCGCCTGATGAGCTACGGCATCGCCTGATAGCGGACGATGGCGCTGCACCGCGCGTCGGTCATGCAGTGCCTTTCTCTACCGGCCGTGTGAAACGGGCCGGTATCGGCAGCAGGCAAAGCAAACGCCCCGAATGAAGTTCGGGGCGTTTGCTTTTGTGCCGTATGAAAACCATGGGGTGCGCCGGCTGCCGCACAAAAAAGCGGATATTTCGGCTTCATCGCAGGCTTCGGAGCGGGCGCCTTGGGAGCACCCGCATACTATGCGCAGGCGAGCGCAGCGGCTTGATCTTTCATGTTGCCCCTAGCTCTTGGGAGATCAAGTCGGCGCTGAGTCGCACCTGCTGGCGAAAGCGTTCTTGGCCTGCGGGTCGTCCATGACGGCTTCCGGCCCGGACAGGTTGATGGCCGCGACCACCTCGCCAAGGTGATTGCGAATGCCGCAGGCGATCGCCGTGGAATAGTCGGAGCGGTGCCGCACCCAGCCACGCTCGCGGCCCTCGTGGATCAGTTGCTGCAGCTCCGGTAGCGTCTTCGGTGCCGGCGGCGGGTAATCGTCCAGGCGAGCGTGCCGGTACAAGTTTTCGAGCGCCTCCTCTGGCAGCGCGGTCAGCAGGACGCGGCCCATGGCGCTGCAATGGCATGGAATCCGGGTGCCGATCGGAATGTTCACTGACAGCCGCTGAGCGGCGAAGGCTCGATAGATGTAGAGGCTGTCGGTGTGCTCGCGAATAGTCAGATGGCAGGACAGCGAGGTCCGGTCGCGCAGGCCGTTGAGGTGCGGCAGGGCGATGTCCACCAGGTCGCGGCTGGCCAGGTAGCTGAAGCCGTCGGAAACCACCTGTGGGCCCAGCTCGTAGGTGTTCTTGGCGACATTGCGAAGATAGCCCATCTCAATCAGCGTATGGACGATTCGGTAGATCGCCGAAACGCTCAAACCCAGGCGCTCGGCTATTTCCGCCATCGCCAGGGTGCGCTGGCTGGCACCGAACATCTGCAGGATGCATAGCCCCCGTTGCAGGGCGGGAACGCGGTAATCGTTCTCCCGCTCTGCCGGCTCGCTGGTGTTCATGGTTTGAGCAGTGAATCGATGCCCACCGGCTGACCACCGAATTCGGCCATCGCATCGAGCAGGGCGTCCCAGAAATAGCTCGCCGAGGCGCGGTCGCAGAGAATATGCAGGGCCGGCAGTTCGGCTATCGGCGCATTGATAACGATCACGCTGATCCGTGCCGCCGAGGTTTGTGCCACCGAGCCTGGTGCGAACGCCTGCGGCCGCAGATCCACGCCACAGAGTTTGGCCATCACCTCGCTGACATGGGCGCCGGTGAGCAGCAGCCAGGCATGACTATCCTGGCGCGGCAGCAGGTAGTTGGCCTGGTCGCTGAGCTGCCAGTCGGTTTCTTCCTGCGCGACCCGCACCCCGGCATCACCCAGGCTGCCCAGCAAGAGGTATTCAGTCTTTGAAAGGCGCGCGACCAGGCCGCCGTCCGGCTGCGCTATGGCCTGGTTCGGCCGCTCGGGCAGCTGGTAGCCACGGGCGCGGAGGTAAGCGGCGGCATCGCTGCCACGAAAGCCCGCGCGCGCCAGGTTGCACAGGTCGATCAGGCCGCAGCGTTGCCGCTGCGCCCGTTCGTCGTTGCCGCTGTAGCACGCGACCACGGTGGTTTCGCCGAGCTGGCGCAGCTGGGCGCCGGCGTGCTTGCGATACAGTGGGCTGCGCTCGCTGAACGGCTCTGCTTGCAGGTTGACCATGATCATAGCTCCTGACGCTGGGTATCGGGATCGAAGAAGGGCAGCGTGACTACCGTGGCGTGAACGACTTCGCCACCTTCCACACGGATCGGAATCTGCGATCCCGGCGTGCTCTGGTCGGCGCCAGCATAGGCGAGCCCGATGATCTGTCCGAGGGTCTGCGAATACTCGCAAGAGGTGACGTTGCCGCCGATGTCCGCACCGCGCAGCACCAGATGGCCCTCCAGCGGCTTGCTGGCGACCGCCGGCAGGGTGAAGCCCACCAGCTTGCGCTTGGGCGGCTGCGCCTCAAGGATCTCCAGTGAACGCTTGCCGACAAAGAACGGCTTGCTGCGGGCGATTGCCCACCCCATGTCGATCTCGGCCGGATGCGTCATGCCGTCGGTGTCCTGGCTGATGATCACGGCCTGATTGATGTATCCACCCTCGGTGGCCTCGACGTGCGCGGCGCGGATGCCGCCGAATTTCTCAACCGACTCTACACCTTCGCCTTCTTCAAGCAGCCGGTGGGGCGCTCGCGTTACGCTCTGATGACCGATGAGCAAGGCGTGGTAATCGACGACGGCGTCTGTGCGCGCTTTGCAGACAACCACTTCTATGTCACCGCTACCACCAGCGGCGTCGACCGTATCTAGGCCGGCCTCGGTGTGCTGGACCTCCAGTTTCGTCCGGAATACCACGACAAGGCCTTCCTCTTTGTCGATGTCGCTGTGATCGGAGCCGGCCCCGCGGGGTTGCAGGCAGCGCTGGATGCCGCCAACGCCGGCGCCCGGGTGCTGTTGATCGAGCAGCAGCCGGTCCTCAGCGGCTCGCTCAACTGGGCGCGCTTCGCTGTTGACCCCGACGGTGCAGCGCAAGGCCCCGGGCTTGATCCAGCTGGCGTCGATCATTGCCGGGCGGCCGACCGCGGCAGATCTTCTGCAAGGCGGCCGATGCGCCGGTGATCTGGGACAGCATCCTGGAAAAGGGAAAAACGCTGGGCATCATCCCCTGCGCCTTCACGACGCTCGACTGGCTGCGGGTGGAAAGCTGCTTCTTGTTCTTCCCCTACGACAACTCGGAGAAGTATCCCTTCGCCGACCAGCCGGCCGGTGACACCCTGTGGGAGCTGGGCCTGGATTTCACCGTGTCTCCGACCAAGGGCGAATTCCGCGGTGGCACCGAGCACGCGCGACTAAAAGGTCGCGAGCGCTTCAAGATTTTCGGCGTGCTGCTCGACGGCGATCAGACCGCCGCCGAAGGCGACAGCCTGTGGGCGGACGGCAAGCAGGTCGGGGTGATCACCTGCGCCATGTACTCGCGCCTGACCGGTAAATCCATGGCTATCGCCCGCCTGGATGTGCCCTACGCCGAGCAGGGTTGCGCGTTACAGGTGCAAGGCAGCCTCGACGCCATCGCCATCGCCATCGCCATCGCCAGCGCCATCGCCCACAGCATGCCCTTCGATGACCCGGAGAAGAAAAAACGCATCGCCAAGGGCTGAGACTTTTCTGCAACACCAACGGCGGCGCAGCCTTGCGCTGCCGATTTATTTCAAGGGAGCGCACCCTATGTTCAGTGGTTCAGGCGGCGGCTGGTGGTTCCTGCTGATGGCCGGGCTCAGCGAGATTTGCTACGCGGCGGTGATTCCCAAGACCGACGGCTTCACCCGGCTATGGCCGACCCTTTATTGCGCCTTCTTCATCGCCCTCAGCCTGTGGCTGCTGGCCATCGCCACACGCACGCTGCCCACTGGTACCGCCTACGCCGTGTGGGTCGGCATGGGCGCGGTGGGCACCGCGATCTGCGGCATCGCCTTCTTCGGCGAACCCGCCAACATCGCCCGCGTCGCCTGCCTGAGCCTGATCGTCGCCGGCGTGGTGGGTTTGAAACTGTTTTCACCGGTGGGGCATTGAGGCGCGGGGTGGGCTTTGCATGTCGGGTCGGTAAGGCGTGAACCGACCTAGGTTGATCGTTCCCACGCTCCGCGTGGAAATGCCGCCTGGGACGCTCTGCGTCCGCTGCTTGTTGGTGGGCTGAAGCGGAGCGCCGCCCGGCCCACCCTACACGGCCGATTCTGAAGATAGGCGCCCATCGCACCTGAACCGCAAACTTCCCCTATCATTCCTGCCGCGACAGCCTCACACAACGACAGGAAGTCTCAAGGGATTTCGATTTCAAAAGCGCATCACCCTCGCACCCGGCATTCGGCTGAATATCAGCAAAAGTGGTGTCAGTGCCTCGTTCGGGCCGCGTGGGCTGAGCGTGACAGCCGGCAAGCGCGGCACGTCCCTCAATCTGGGTTTGCCGGGCACCGGGCTTTCCTAGCGGGAGCGGCTGGACAGCCCCTCAACGGGCCGGCCCGCCAGCGAGCTTTCCGGCCCGGTCAACTTCGAGGTGGATTCCGGCGGGGTGCTGCGTTTCACCGATGCGGCCGGGCACGAGCTGCCGGCGGCGGTGGTCAGGCGCATCAAGGCGCAGCGGGCGAACGTGGTCACCGAGGTGCTCAACCGGGCGGCCGAGAAGATCAACCGGGACCTTGCGGCCTGTCTGGGCGTTCACCTCGCTACGCCGTCCCCGACCTCGGCACCCATCTGCCTGCCCGCGTTCGATTCGCCAGCGCCAGCGCCAGCGCCACAGCCACCCACGCGCGAAGCGCTGTCGCTCATGGACAAGCTGCTTTTCCGAGCCGGCGAGATAGAGCAGGACTACGCCGCCGCACTGGCCCGGCATGACCTGGAACTGGCTGCCTGGCAGGCGGAGCGAGACGCCCACGAGAAGGAACGCGCCGAGGTCGACAAGGCCTTTCGACTTGCCGCCAAAGGCTATAGCGCGCACATGGAAGCCGCGCTGGATTTTGTGTTGAGCGGCATCGCCTGGCCCAAGCAGACGCAGGTGGCCTACCTCTTCAGTCATGACAACAGCGCATCGCCGTGGACGTCGACCTGCCGGACGAAGACGAGACGCCACGCGTCTCGGCCGAGGTTCGCACGACGGGCAAACTTGCGATGAAGAAACGCTCGGACGCCCAATGCCGCCGCGACTTCGTCGCCCTGGCGTTTGCCAGTCTGTTTCGGGTTGCCGGGGAAGTGTTTGCGGCGCTGCCGGCCATCGAACGGCTGCTGGTTTCCGGATACATCCAGCGCATCGACCAGGCAACCGGTCATCCATACGACGAGTATGTGATATCGGCCATCATCGACCGCGCGCAGTGGCAGCGCATCGACTTCGAGCGCCTGCATGCCGTTGATCCGGCGGCAACCTTCGCGACTTTCGATGCCCGTTTCGGCCTCGACCGCTCCTCGCGTTTCAAGCCGATCCAGCCCTACGACATCGAAGATCTGGGTTAGCTGCACAAAACCGGGCGGCGCTCCGCTTCAGCCCACCGAAACCATCGTGATGCCCGCATCGCCTGCCCGAGCCTGATCGTCGCCAGCATGGTCAGTTTGAAGTTGTTTTCAACGGCGGTGGGACAGCGCTGAAAAAGTCTTTCTGATTTGGGCGAAATCGGATTTAGGACCGGGACGGCGAGGGCTGTTCCGGTTTTCTTTTCGACTGTGCTTCAATGTCTCCCGCTCTGACGTGCCTGCGCCGCTAGCACGTGCGGACGAGACTCACTCTTGAAGGTCCATCCTTGAACGCTATCAAACTCGTTGCAGTCGCTCTTATTGTCGTTGGTGCGCTTGGCCTCGCTTACGGCGGCTTCAGCTACACCAAAGACACAACGGCTGTGAAACTTGGCCCGATCGAACTCTCCGTCCGGGAGAAGGAGACGGTCAATATCCCACTCTGGGCAGGCATCGGAGCCATCCTCGCTGGTGGGCTTCTTCTGGTAGTCGGCGGCAGAGGCCGCAGCTAAAGCTGACACCCCCTCGCATATGAACGCGCCCCCGAATCCTGCCGCCAGCCGGTAGGGTGGGCTTGAGCCCACCAGTCAAACGGCCATTGCCGTGCGACTACCTTGTGATGGACATTGCGCGAGGTGCAAACGGTGGGCTGAAGCCCACCCTGCGAGGCAGAGCACCGAGCAGATCATCGCCAAGCGTGGCGTATATCCTCGCCGACCAGCAATGCTCTGGGCCGGATGGAAGATCCTCAGGTGGCCGGCGAGTGCCGTCAATCCGTCATTGATCGCCAGTAAAAATTTCCGCTACCAACTGCCGGAAATCTACGGCCGCGCCGTCGCCGTGCCCAATGTGAAGAACACCTTTACCTATCGCATCGAATAAACCACGCCGCCAGCCAACCGATAAGCAGCGAGAGCCACCGATGAGCCACGACCACAGCCAATTCGGCGCCAGCCTTGAGGCCCACGACGACCAGTCGATCAACCCCAGCGCCAACCCGGCCCTTGAGCAACTGGTCGACCCGGCGCGGCGTAACGTGCTCAAGGGCGGCCTGAGCCTGGCGGCGCTGAGCTTTTTCACAGGCGTCATGGGCCTGAGCCTGCGCGCCCACGCCAGCAGCCCGCTGCCCAACTTCAAGGGCGTGCCGGTGCAGATCGATCCCAGGTTCGACCACGTGCTGGTCGCCGAAGGGCGACTTTCTACACCCTGCAGAGCGGGAGACCTGGGCGTTGGCGATGCAGCGAATGCGCGGCATGGCGCCGCTAAATACCGAGCTGCTGCTGCTGCGCTGCCTGATCCGCACGGGCGAGTCGCGCCGGGTCGAAGCACGTCTGCGGCGGCTCGCGGATGGCTTCATCGTCAGTCTTGCCGATGTCAGCGGACAGATGCAGTGGCGCCACTATATGCAGGCCAGTCACCGAAGCCTGAGCAACTTGCTCGATGGACTGCCGATGATGGTCTACCGCTGCCGCAACAATCGACACTGGAGCATGGAGTACGTCAGCGCCGGCTGCCTCGAACTAACCGGTTACCCGGCAGAGCGCCTCGTCAACAGCCGCAGCCTCACCTTTGACAGCCTGATTCATGTCGAAGACCGTGACCGCGTCTGGGCCGAAGTGCAGGCCGGGCTCGTCGAGCGAGGGCCTTTCGCTTTCAAGTACCGGCTGCTGTGTGCCGACGGCCGACACAAGCCCGTGCTTGAACGTGGCAGCGGCATCTATTCGGAAAACGGTGGCGTGCTCGGGCTGGAAGGCGTGGTGCTCGAACTACCTCGCTAGCGCGCCGCACGTGGCTGTAGTCCAGCGTCACTCTGGCTTATGCTTGCCAGCCGTTCTGGAGAAACCATCTATTTATGCCACTCGAATCCCGTCTGCTCGATGCACTGCGCCCGTGGCTTGCCGCGCGACGCTGGTTGGTCGGCTTTTCAGGCGGTCTGGATTCGACCGTACTGTTGCATGCGCTCGTGCAACTGGCGCAGCGTCATGCAGTGCCGCCAATCAGCGCGATTCATGTTCATCACGGTCTGCAGGCGGCGGCGGACAACTGGCCGGCGCATTGCCGTGAGGTGTGCGCGGCCAATGGCGTGCCTCTCGAAGTAGTGCGCGTGCAGGTCGAGGCTGGTCCGAGCCTAGAAAGCGCCGCCCGAGCTGCGCGCTATGCGGCCTTCAGTGAGTACCTTAATACTGCCGACGTGCTATTCACTGGCCAGCACCGGGACGATCAGGCTGAGACGCTGTTGTTTCGTTTGCTACGCGGTGCGGGAGTGCGCGGGCTTGCCAGCATGCCTGCGGTGCGCGCGCTGGGTGAAGGTTGGCTGGTTCGGCCCTTGCTGAATGTCGGGCGCTACGAATTGGAAGCCTATGCCCGCGAGCAGGGGCTCACTTGGGTTGAGGACCCAAGCAACGCGTGCACCAACCATGCGCGAAATTACCTTCGTCACCGGGTCATACCGGTGCTTCAGCAGCGCTGGCCGCGAGCTGCTGACAACATCGCGCGCACCGCAGCCCATCTAGGCGAGGCGCAGCATTTGCTGGATGAGCTGGCCGAGCTTGATCTGCGCGAAGCCCGCACTCAGTCTCGGTATCAGTGGTTACCGATGCCGAGGCTCTCCTTGTCGTCACTGGAGTCGCTCAGTCCCGCCCGGCAGCGCAATGCGCTGCGCCACTGGCTGGCTGATTTAACAGCGCTTCCTGACAGCGATCATTGGGCTGGCTGGGATGCGTTGCGCAATGCTGCCCCGGATGCCGCGCCTGTATGGCGCTTGGCCTCTGGCGAACTACACAAAGGCGATGGTTGCGTTTGGTGGCTTTCGGGACCCTGGCTGGTCACGGCGGAAGGGGCGGTCGACTGGCTGCAGCCGAACATCGATCTGCAGTTGCCGGGAAACGGCCTGCTGCGCTTGACCGGCCATGATGGACGGGGCGGGCTGCAAATACGCTATCGTCAGGGCGGCGAGTCGCTGAATATTCCCGGCCGTGGTCGCCGTGATCTCAAACGGCTGCTCAACGAGGCCGGCGTGCCAGGTTTCGTGCGCTCACGTCTACCGTTGCTCTTTCGAGAAGGTGAGCTTGTTGCGGTAGCCAATCTGCCGCAGTTCGATACGCAAGCCCTGTCGCTTCAGTGGACGCCGCCGGCCGACGCCAGGTTTGAGCTGATAGGGTCTTTCAAGTAGACTACGCTCCCGTCCCAATACAGCTTCTGCGGCTTTCTTCGAAAACCGTGGCAGTTCCGCTATTGCCGCCTTTGGCGCGATGGCACCTTCGCTTTTCCCCGGCGGCGCTGACCGCTTAACGCAGACTTCTAGGGTTTTTCATGACGCGCTACATCTTCGTCACGGGTGGTGTTGTTTCTTCATTGGGGAAAGGCATCGCCTCGGCTTCATTGGCGGCCATCCTGGAGGCGCGGGGCCTGAAGGTCACGATGCTCAAGCTGGACCCTTACATCAACGTGGATCCGGGCACCATGAGCCCGTTCCAGCACGGTGAGGTGTTCGTCACCCATGACGGCGCCGAGACCGACCTCGACCTTGGGCATTACGAGCGGTTCATCCGCACCACAATGACCAAGAGCAACAACTTCACCACCGGCCGCGTCTATGAAGACGTACTGCGTCGCGAACGCCGTGGTGATTACCTGGGCGCGACCATTCAGGTCATTCCGCACATCACTGACGAGATCAAGCGCCGCATCATCAAGGGCGCAGGCGATGCCGACGTCGCGCTGGTAGAGGTTGGCGGCACCGTCGGTGACATCGAGTCGCAACCCTTCCTTGAAGCGATCCGCCAGCTGCGTGTCGAAGTGGGCGCCAAGCGCGCGATGCTCATGCACTTGACGCTGGTGCCTTATATCGCCACGGCTGGTGAAACCAAGACCAAGCCGACCCAGCATTCGGTCAAGGAGCTGCGCTCGATCGGTCTGCAACCGGATGTGCTGGTTTGCCGCTCCGATCACCCGATCGACATCTCTTCACGCCGCAAGATTGCGCTGTTCACCAACGTTGAAGAGCGTGCGGTCATCAGCCTGGAAGACGTCGACACCATCTACAAGATTCCCGGTGTGCTACACGCGCAGGGCCTGGATGACTTCGTAGTCGAACGTTTCGGCCTGGAATGTGGCGGTGCCGATCTCTCCGAATGGGACCGGGTTGTTGATGCCAAGCTGAACCCGGAGAAGGAAGTCACCATCGCCATGGTCGGCAAATACATGGAACTTCTGGATGCGTACAAATCTCTGATCGAGGCAATGAGCCACGCTGGCATCCAGAGCCGTACCAAAGTGAATCTTCGCTACATTGATTCCGAAGACATCGAAAACCAGGGCACCAGCTTGTTGGAAGGCATGGATGCGATTCTGGTTCCGGGTGGTTTCGGTCTGCGTGGCGTGGAAGGCAAGATTGCCACCGTCAAATATGCCCGCGAGAACAAGATTCCCTACCTGGGTATCTGCCTCGGCATGCAGGTCGCAGTGATCGAGTTCGCCCGTGATGTGCTGGGCTGGTCCGACGCCAACTCCACCGAATTCGACAAGGACAGCACCCATCCGGTCGTTGGTCTTATCACCGAGTGGGAAGACGCCACTGGCGCTGTAGAAACCCGCAACGACGCGTCTGATCTGGGCGGCACCATGCGTTTGGGCGCGCAGGAATGCGGCCTTGAGCCGGGCTCCAATGTGTTCGCCTGCTACGGCAAGGAGCGCATCATCGAGCGCCATCGTCATCGCTACGAGGTAAACAATAATCTGCTGCCGCAACTGCAGGCCGCCGGCTTGAAGATCACCGGTCGGTCCGGTGACGGTGCGCTGGTCGAAGTGGTCGAGGCGCCGGATCATCCCTGGTTCGTAGCCTGCCAGTTCCACCCTGAATTCACCTCCACCCCTCGCGACGGGCATCCGCTGTTCAGCGGCTTCGTCAAGGCGGCGCTGGACTACAAGGCGGGCAAGGCATGAGCCAGAAGACCATTCGCGTCGGCAGTATCGAGATCGCCAACGACAAGCCGTTCGTGCTGTTCGGCGGGATGAACGTACTGGAGTCCCGGGATCTCGCACTGCAGATCTGCGAAACCTATGTGAAGGTCACCGAGAAGCTCGGTATCCCGTATATCTTCAAGGCCAGTTTCGACAAGGCTAATCGTTCCTCGATCAACTCTTTCCGTGGCCCTGGCCTGGAAGAGGGGATGCGGATCTTTGAAGAAGTGAAGAAGACCTTCGGCGTCCCAGTGATCACTGATGTGCATGAGCCGCACCAGGCACAGCCGGTGGCCGAAGTGTGCGACATCATTCAGCTACCTGCCTTCCTGTCGCGCCAGACCGACCTGGTGGTTGCGATGGCGAAGACCGGTGCGGTGATCAATATCAAGAAAGCCCAGTTTCTTGCGCCGCAGGAAATGAAGCACATCCTCACCAAGTGTGAAGAAGCCGGCAATGATCAACTGATTCTCTGCGAACGCGGCTCCTCGTTTGGCTACAACAACCTGGTCGTCGACATGCTCGGCTTCGACATCATGAAGCGGATGCAATATCCGGTGATCTTCGATGTCACACATGCGCTGCAGATGCCGGGTGGCCGCGCCGACTCGGCTGGTGGTCGTCGTGCCCAGGTCACGGATCTTGCCAAGGCCGGCCTCAGCCAGGGCCTAGCCGGATTGTTCCTTGAGGCCCATCCGGATCCGGAAAATGCCAAGTGCGACGGACCCTGTGCGCTGCGTCTGGACAAGCTCGAACCCTTCCTCACCCAGCTCAAGCAGCTGGATGATCTGATCAAGAATTTTGCGCCAATCGAAACAGCTTGAAGCCTTGAAGCTATCTACGGAGTGTTAATAAAAATGGCAAAGATCGTCGACATCAAAGGGCGTGAGGTTCTCGACTCCCGTGGCAATCCCACTGTTGAAGCGGACGTTATCCTGGATAACGGCATTACCGGCAGCGCCTGTGCGCCGTCCGGTGCTTCCACTGGGTCCCGCGAGGCGCTGGAACTGCGCGATGGCGACAAGAGCCGTTACATGGGCAAGGGTGTGCTGAAGGCTGTCAGCAATATCAATGGCCCGATCCGGGATTTGCTACTGGGCAAGGATCCGCTCGATCAAAAGGCGCTGGACCGCGCCATGATCGAGCTGGACGGAACCGAGAACAAAGCGTCACTGGGTGCCAACGCGATTCTTGCGGTATCTCTCGCTGCCGCCAAAGCTGCCGCGCAAGATCAGGATCTGCCGCTCTACGCTCACATTGCCAACCTCAATGGCACGCCTGGCCAGTACTCCATGCCGGTTCCGATGATGAACATCATCAACGGCGGCGAGCATGCCGACAACAACGTCGATATCCAGGAATTCATGGTGCAGCCGGTCGGTGCCAAGACGTTCGCTGATGCCCTGCGCATGGGTGCCGAAATTTTCCATCACCTCAAAGCCGTGCTGAAGGCTCGTGGTCTGAGCACTTCTGTCGGTGATGAAGGTGGTTTTGCACCGAACCTGGCATCCAACGAAGACGCGCTGGCCGCTATCGCCGAGGCAGTGGCTAACGCCGGTTACAAGCTTGGTGACGACGTGACCCTGGCGCTCGATTGCGCCTCCAGCGAATTCTTCGAGAATGGCAAGTACGATCTGGCCGGCGAAGGCAAGGTCTTCGACGCCGCTGGTTTTGCCGACTACTTGGCTGGCCTGGCCGAGCGCTACCCGATCATCTCCATCGAAGACGGTATGGACGAGTCCGACTGGGCTGGCTGGAAGGTGCTGACTGACAAACTCGGCGACAAGGTTCAGTTGGTTGGCGACGATCTGTTCGTGACCAACACCAAGATCCTTAAGGAAGGCATTGAGAAGGGCATCGGTAACTCGATCCTGATCAAGTTCAACCAGATTGGCTCGCTGACCGAAACCCTGGAAGCCATTCAGATGGCCAAGGCCGCTGGTTACACGGCGGTGATCTCGCACCGCTCCGGCGAAACCGAAGACAGCACCATCGCCGACCTCGCTGTGGGAACGGCTGCCGGTCAGATCAAGACAGGTTCGCTGTGCCGTTCGGACCGCGTGTCCAAGTACAATCAACTGCTTCGTATTGAAGAGCAGCTCGGCGGAAAAGCAGCTTACAAGGGCCGTGCCGAGTTCCGCGGCTAAACCCAAGCATGCTAGAAAGGGGCGGCGTTAGTCGCCCTTTTTTTGTGGATAACGGTCAGCGCTGTTAAGGTCGCCGCACGGCGATGCGCTAGCCAGCAAAGGAAAGCCGGACCATGTTGCTGACCGCCGCTTATACAGTGCCACTGGAACCCAATCGAATTCGATCCATGCCTTCCATACGCAGTCCCTACTGGTTGTTTGTTGTCCTGATTTTGCTGCTGGGTGGCTTGCAGTATCGCCTGTGGGTGGGCGAGGGCAGCCTCGCCCAGGTGAGTGGATTGAACAAGCAGATCGCCGAGCAGCAGGGCGAGAACCAGCGATTGCTTGAGCGAAACCGGATTCTCGAAGCCGAGGTCAAGGAGCTCAAGCAAGGCATGGAAACTGTAGAAGAGCGTGCGCGGAATGAGTTGGGCATGGTCAAAGAGGGCGAGACTCTCTTTCAGCTCACCGAATGAGTGCAGCCCATCTTCCGCTGTTCTGGGTCGTGATTCCGGCTGCCGGCATTGGCAGTCGCATGCGAGCCGATCGGCCCAAGCAATACCTTCAGTTGGCAGGAAAGACCATCCTTGAGCACACCCTGGATTGCTTTCTAGGCCATCCTCAGCTCAAGGGGCTGGTTGTGTGCGTAGCGGGCGATGACGCCTATTGGCCCGATCTCGCTTGCTCGACAGATCCACGTGTTCACCGTGCCGATGGCGGCAGTGAGCGAGCCGACTCGGTCCTGGGTGGGCTGCGAGAGCTGACCCGGTTAGGCGCCTCAGACGGCGACTGGGTGCTGGTGCACGACGCCGCTAGGCCCAACCTGGCAGTCACAGATCTAAATCATTTGTTGGAGACGCTCGCGGACGATCCTGTCGGTGGGCTGCTCGCTGTTCCAGCTCGCGATACGCTCAAGCGTGCTGATGCGGATGGGCGCGTTCAGGAGACGGTGGATCGTAGCGTCATCTGGCAAGCGTTCACGCCACAGATGTTCCGGCTTGGATCGTTGCGTGAGGCGTTAGCGGATGCCCTCGGCAGTGGAGTTGCCGTAACTGACGAAGCGTCCGCGCTTGAATGGGCGGGGCACCACCCGCGTCTAGTCGAAGGGCGTGCTGACAACCTCAAGATTACCCGACCCGAGGATCTTCAGTGGTTGGAACAGCGCTGGAAATCTTGAGCCCAGCGCTGTTCAGTCCACTATGCAGAGCGCCGATTCATCCCGCATAGCGGAGGCAAGGCGGTTGCGATCAATAGCGGTAGATCGCAGCAGCGCCGCTTTCGGTCGGCATGCGTTCGGTAGGCACAGCAATCACCTCCCCGCCTTGTTCCAATGTCCATATGGTCAATTCATCGAGCAGGTCGGGTGTCGTGGCTGAGTCATCTTCCACCGCAACTGCCTTGCCTTGCTCCTTGTCGACCACCCCCGGGATTCGACGCTCCGCCTCGACCAGCAGGGTCGCTACACGACCTTCAAGTGTGGCCTGGCCGATCTGCTCAAGCTGATCGGTCGCGAGTCCCTGGCCTCGCGACTCGCCGTACTGGTTGATAAAGCCTTCCAGTCGCTTGATGTAGCGCGGCTGCATGACCATCCAGCTCTTCTGGCGGAGTTCGTCATGACTCAGTAACGACGCATCGTTCTCGATGCCTTCCGGCAGTAGAAATTCGTTGTGGCTGAGTTTGCGGAAGTGGAACTGGTGCTCCGGAAGTGCTGCGAGGATCAGCGGCAGTCGCGACTTGCGGCTGTGATGCTCAAGAATCGCGCGATCCACTTCGCGGAAGAAGCGTTCTCGGTCTCGATCTATTTCCTCCTGGCGCCCGGCGCCTCCGCTCTCCACCTGCATCGGATCACCACGCTCGCTGGCGCGGCTGTAGCCTTGCGGGAAGCCGGTCTGACCTTTCTCGGTCAGCTCGCGGCCCAGCGCTTCTTCAACGGTTTTCGGAACGCTTTCACCCAAGCGAACTTCGTCAACGCCGTCGCGGTTGCCTTCGAACAGGCGAACCGAGTCCAGCGTGATCGCCAATATCTGATAGCGGTCGGCCGACTGCGCGATACGCAGCAGCGGTTTGAGGTGCATACGGTCATTGGCGACGGCGAGCTCTGGAACGCTGCGCTGCAGGCGGAAGACCTCGAAGTAATCCGTGGCAGCAAATACAGCAAGCCCATCGCGGTTGGAATTCCAGAAATCGGGATCGTCGATCAGATTGTGGAAGGGCTTCAGCAGCGCTTTGGCCTGGTCGCCACGGCCTTGTTGCTTGAGGGAGTCTTCAAGCTCGCGGACAAGGTGCTTGAAGCGAATCGGGTCTTGTTGACGCTCGGGAAAACTGCGGTGGGTGGGCTGATAAAGCGAAAGGCAAGGCGCTTCGCGTTTTGCCAGCAACTGGGACATGGTTTCGCGATCGAGCAATCTGTTCATGTACGGCCTCACTCGTGGTCAGATGATTCAGTTCCTCATGGTCTCTATCGGCCCGCTTCAGCGGGTCGCATCAGGCGGCATTCAGTGGTGGTTGAGTTTCTTGTCTAGCGCATGGGCAAGGGCATGGCTGAGCTTTTCGGCACAGCCGTCAATGGCAAGATTCAGCGAGTCCGCTTTGTGGCTGGTCGAAATAGGTTCGTGTCCCTTGACCCGCGCTTCCATCTGGCAGCGCTTATCCTGCGGGCCGCTTTTGCCGCTATTTTCGTCGTTGAGATGAACTTCGACTCGGGTCAGCTGATCGTCGAAGCGCTCCAGTTCGCTCTCGACCGTCGCTTTCACGTGCTCCTCAAGGCTGCTGGTCACGTCGACGCTATGATTGCTGTTCACCAGAATCTGCATGATGTCCTCCTGATTGATTGGCCGGCTCGCTCAAGCAGAGGGCCGGAGGCACCGGCTTCAGAATTTCGACGTGGTGGGTTAAGTCGGGTTCCGCCTCAAGTCGGCAGTCGGACGCGCGGCGCAGTCGTAACTCAATCGCGTTCGTTCCGATATTCGGGACGAGTTGCGAGGCCGTCCTTCAATGCTTGAATCAGCAGGCGGACCTTCGGTAGCGGATAACGCCGTTGTGGATAGACGGCCCACACGGCCGTGTTCGGTGGCTGATGCGTTTCCAGCAGGGACACCAGCTCGCCGCGGCGTAGTGGCTCTTGGACGTAATAGTCCGGTAGCTGGCAAAGACCGAAGCCCCGAAGCGCAGCATCCAGTACCGCCTGCCCGCTGTTACAGCGCCAGTTGCCCGAGGGCTTGAACGGCTGCTCGCGGCCGTCGACCTGCAACATCCAGGTATCGCCAGTGCCAACCAGGCAATTGTGTCGCGATAGCTCGGACAGGGTATGCGGGCGGCCGTAGCGCTCGAGATAGCTTGGCGCCGCGCATAGATACATGGCGCGCGGGGCAATGCGTGTGGCGACCAGCCGCGATTCGCTTAGCCGCCCCAGGCGTACGGCCAGGTCGAAGCCTTCTTGGACCAGATCAAGGGTGCGATTGGAGAGTTCGATATCGACCCTCAGCTGCGGATGCTGCGCCATGAATTCGTTCACCAGCGGCACGATGAAGCGTTCACCGTACGCGACCGCAGCTGTCATACGCAGCAGGCCAGTGGGCGCAGCATGCAAGTCGCTGATTGCATGAAAGGCTTCATCACGCTCCTCGATCAGGCGCTGGCAGCGCGAGAGAAAGGTATGACCGGCTTCGGTCAGGGAAACCCGGCGGGTCGTGCGATAGAGCAGCCGTGCCTGAAGGCGTTCCTCGAGGCGTGCCACTTGGCGGCTGACGTGAGATGACGACACGCGCAGTTGCCCTGCGGCCTGCATGAAGCTTCCGCACTCAGCGACGGCAACGAATTCATCCAGTCCTTCCCATCGATTCATAGGCGTTCCTTTTGCGATTCGCCGAGAGCGGCGCGTCTCGATTGTCCCTGGCCAGCAATAATGTTTCCACGAACAGCTTATTAACCCTATCCATAGATGAAACTACACTGCGTATTACTTTCCATCCACGAGTACCGCCAGCCATGACCATCAAGTCCCGCGCCGCCGTCGCGTTTGCCCCGAACCAGCCTCTGCAAATTGTCGAAGTGGACGTCGAGCCGCCCAAGGCTGGCGAAGTGTTGGTGCGCATCGTCGCGACGGGCGTCTGCCATACCGACGCGTACACGCTCTCCGGTGAAGATTCGGAAGGTGTATTCCCTTGCATCCTCGGCCATGAAGGTGGCGGGATTGTCGAGGCGGTAGGCGAGGGCGTCACTTCGGTTGCCGTGGGCGATCACGTAATCCCGCTGTACACGGCCGAATGCCGGCAGTGCAAATTCTGCAAATCTGGCAAGACCAACCTCTGCAGCTCAGTGCGCGCCACGCAAGGCAAGGGGCTGATGCCAGACGGCACCACACGCTTCTCCTACAACGGCGAGCCGATTTATCACTACATGGGCACCTCGACCTTTTCCGAATACACGGTGCTGCCTGAAGTGTCCGTGGCGAAGATCCCCAAGGAAGCGCCCTTGGATAAGGTCTGCCTGCTCGGCTGCGGCGTCACCACCGGCATCGGCGCGGTACTCAATACCGCCAAGGTGGAAGAGGGCGCGACCGTGGCCATCTTCGGGCTCGGTGGCATCGGCCTGGCTGCGATCATCGGGGCGAAGATGGCCAAGGCTAGCCGGATCATCGCGATCGACATCAACCCGTCCAAGTTCGCTATTGCCGAAGAGCTGGGTGCGACAGACTTCGTCAACCCCAAGGATCATGACAAGCCGATCCAGGAGGTCATCGTGGAGATGACAGACGGCGGCGTGGACTATTCCTTCGAATGCGTCGGCAATGTCCAGCTGATGCGCGCCGCGCTGGAGTGTGCACACAAGGGGTGGGGCGAGTCCGTGATCATTGGTGTGGCTGGAGCCGGTCAGGAAATCAGCACCCGTCCGTTCCAGTTGGTAACCGGCCGCGTCTGGCGTGGCAGCGCCTTCGGTGGCGTCAAAGGGCGTACCGAGCTGCCCGGCTATGTGGAGAAGGCTCAGACCGGCGAGATCCCGCTGGATACCTTCATCACTCACAATATGGGGCTGGATGAAATCAATCAGGCATTCGACCTGATGCACGAAGGCAAGAGCATCCGAACCGTCATCCACTACTGATTCAGCACGTCGGGCCGCAGCGCTCCGCCTGCGATGGTGCGAGTGCTACGGGCCGGCTCAGGAGGGCCCATGAGCCTCGAGAACATTTCTTGCCAGAAGAGCTTCGGTGGCTGGCACAAGCGCTATCGTCACCGCTCAAGTAGCTTGAACTGCGACATGGTATTTGCGGTTTATCTACCGCCTCAGGCAGAACAAGGCGAAAAGCTTCCGGTGCTGTACTGGTTGTCCGGTCTGACCTGTACCGACGAGAACTTCATGCAGAAGGCAGGGGCGCATCGGCTTGCTGCGGAGCTCGGCTTAATTATCGTCGCCCCAGATACCAGCCCGCGCGGCTCCGAGGTTCCGGACGATCCGGACGCTGCCTATGACTTCGGTCTTGGCGCAGGTTTCTACCTGAACGCGACCCAGGAACCCTGGGCTCAGCACTACCGCATGTACGATTACGTGGTCGATGAGCTGCCGGCGCTGATCGAGGCGAACTTTCCCGTATCCGACAAGCGCGGCATCAGTGGGCATTCGATGGGCGGCCACGGTGCGCTGGTGTGCGCGTTGAAGAACCCTGGTCGCTATCAGTCGCTGTCGGCGTTCGCGCCGATCGCCAATCCGGCTGATTGCCCATGGGGCGAGAAGGCCTTCTCCAATTATCTCGGAGAAGATCGCTCACGCTGGCGTGAATGGGACGCCTGTGCCCTGATATCCAAGGCGCAGGAGAAATTGCCGATACTCGTCGATCAGGGCGATCGGGATGATTTCATGGCCAATCAGTTGAAGCCCGAAGCGCTTGGGTCAGCTGCAAACGCGGCGGATCATCCGCTGACGTTGCGTATTCAGCCGGGCTACGATCACAGCTATTACTTCATCAGCACCTTTATCGATGACCATCTTCGCCATCATGCCCAGGCACTGAAAGCGTAGGGTGGCTGACGGCGAAGCCTCATCCACGCGTTTGGTTGAGTCCGTTTTGTTGATGGGGCGTGCAAGGGAAACGCTCGTATGCCACTGGAATGTTGCATAAATAGCTGTGAGGAAAGAAAAAAGGCCCGCCCGGAATTCCGGGCGGGCCTTCCATCGCAAGGAGCTAGAGCGATGGATAATCGGTGTAACCTTCGACGCCTTTTGCGTAGAACAGCTCAGGCCGCGGCTCGTTGAGCGGCGCGTCCTGGCGCAGGCGCTGGACCAGGTCGGGGTTGGCGATATAGGGAATGCCAAAGGCCACGGCGTCGGCCTTACCCTCGGCCAGCCAGGCGTTGGCCTGGTCCTTGGTGAAGCGTTCGTTGGCGATATAAACGCCACCGAAGATCTCCTTCAGCTGTGGGCCGAGGCTGTCCTCGCCGGCTTTCTCCCGAGTGCAGATGAAGGCGATGCCGCGCTTGCCCAGTTCACGAGCGACATAGGCGAAGGTATCGGCACGATTCGAGTCGCCCATGTCGTGAGCGTCGGCGCGTGGTGCCAGATGAACGCCTACGCGGCCAGCGCCCCAGACCCCTACCGCCGCATCGGTAACTTCCAACATCAAACGTGCCCGGTTTTCCAGCGAGCCGCCGTACTGATCGGTGCGCTGGTTGGTGCTGTCTTGCAGGAACTGGTCAAGCAGGTAACCGTTGGCGCCATGTATTTCGACGCCGTCGAACCCTGCTTCGCGAGCATTCTCGGCCCCTTTACGGTAGGCCTCGACGATGCCTGCGATCTCTTCGGTTTCCAGCGCTCGTGGCGTTTCAAAATTCTTCATCGGCCGGACCAGGCTGACGTGCCCGGCGGGTTGGATAGCGCTCGGCGCGACCGGAAGTTGACCGTCGAGGTAGATCGGATCGGAGATCCGACCCACATGCCAGAGCTGCAGCACGATCTTGCCGCCTTTCGCATGGACCGCATCGGTTACCTTTTTCCAGCCCTGTATCTGCTCGGCGGACCAGATGCCCGGCGTGTCCGGATAGCCGACGCCCATCGGCGTGACCGATGTGGCTTCGCTGATGATCAGTCCAGCCTCGGCCCGCTGGGTGTAGTACTCGGCAATCAAATCACCCGGTATGCGGCCCGGCTCGGCACGGCAGCGGGTCAGCGGGGCCATGATGATGCGGTTGGCCAGTTCCAGTTCGCCAATCTTGATCGGGTCGAAAAGTGTAGGCATAGCGATGCTGCTCCTTTACACGGTAAGGGTTGGTGGGCTCAGAGGACCTGGCCGAGGCGGGCCACGAAAGCGGCGATGGCCGGCTCATTGCGTTTGAAAAAATGCCACTGGCCAACTTTGCGGTTGGTAATCAGGCCGGCCCGTTGCAAGGTCGCCAGATGGGCCGACACTGTTGATTGCGATAGCCCGGCGCGCTGGTCGATCTGTCCGGCACACACCCCGTTTTCCAACGAGTGATGCTGCTCGGAGAAATAGCGTTGTGGTTCTTTCAGCCAACCCAGAATCTCCCGCCGCAAAGGGTGGGCGATTGCTTTGAGGATCTCGTCCAGTTCGTCGGGCATGGTGTCGTCCGGTTCGGTATATCGCGATGGAGCGAACTATATATCGGTAAAAAGCGATACATGATCGATTCGGTTAATGGTGCTTATCGGCTGCGTTGATCTGCAGGGGTTCTTACCGCTGCGGCTTCAACGTCTGCTGCTGTCCTGTAGAATCGCCGGCTGATCTTTTCGAGGTGCAAATGACTATGCGTATCGGCCATGGCTATGACGTGCATCGTTTCGGTGAGGGCGATTTCGTCACCCTCGGTGGGGTGCGGATTGCTCACAAGTTCGGTCTGCTCGCGCATTCGGATGGCGACGTGGTGCTGCATGCTTTGAGCGACGCATTGCTCGGCGCCGCTGCGCTTGGCGATATCGGCAAGCACTTCCCGGACACCGATCCGGCCTTCAAGGGCGCCGACAGTCGGGTATTGCTGCGGCACGTGCTCAAGCAGGTGCAGAGCAAAGGCTGGAAGGTCGGTAACGTTGACGCCACCATTGTTGCGCAAGCACCCAAGATGGCTCCGCACATCGAGTCCATGCGAACCCTAATCGCTGAGGACCTGCAGGTCGATCTGGATCAGGTCAACGTCAAGGCCACCACCACCGAGAAGCTCGGCTTCACCGGGCGTGAAGAAGGCATTGCCGTTCACGCTGTCGCGCTGCTGGTCAGCGCATGACCGAAGACCAGTTACTCGGCCCAAGGGCGCACGGAGGGGCCTGTGGCTCCGCGGTGCTCAAAGCTGTGGCGGAGGATTTCCAGGTCGACGAGGTGCTCGATATCCCCTTGTCTGGCGCGGGCGAACATCTTTGGCTCTGGGTGGAAAAGCGCAACCTCAATACCGAAGAAGCCGCGCGACGCCTGGCGCGTGCCGCTGGCGTTCCGGTGCGCAACATCAGTTATGCCGGCTTGAAAGATCGTCAGGCTCTGACCCGTCAATGGTTCAGCCTGCATCTGCCAGGCAAAGCTGATCCCGCACTGGCTAGGGCCGAAGACGAAACCCTAAAGATTCTCCAGAGCAGCCGCCATCAGCGAAAACTGCAACGCGGCGCCCATTCGGCCAATGGGTTTACCCTGCGTCTGACGGAACTGCAGGCTGAACATGCCCAACTCGATGCGCGTCTAGAGCGGATCAAGATCGACGGTGTGCCCAACTATTTTGGCTTGCAGCGCTTCGGTTATGAGGGGGGGAATGTCCACGGCGCCCGCGAGTACGCGGATAGGGAAGAGCTGCCCGTGCAGCGCAATCTCCGCTCACGTCTGCTATCGGCGGGGCGCAGTTACCTATTCAATCGCGTATTAGCTGAGCGAGTTGCCGCGGGTAGCTGGAACCAGGCCCAAGTCGGTGATCTGCTGGCGTTCACCGATAGCCGCAGCTTTTTCCCGGCAGGTGAAGCCGAGTGCAGCGACCCACGGCTGGCCGTGCTGGATCTGCATCCGACCGGTCCGCTGTGGGGCGCCGGCGAATCGCCTGCTGCAGGCGTTGTACAAGCACTAGAGATGCAGGCAGCTGCAACGGAGCCGTCAATCGCCAAGTGGCTCGCAGAAGCCGGAATGAAGCATGAACGGCGCATTCTTCGCCTCCCAATAGGCGGCTTGTCGTGGCATTATCCCGAGCCTGACATTCTGCAACTTGAATTCGTCCTGCCGACCGGATGCTTTGCCACTGCTGTGGTGCGCGAACTGGTCAGCCTGGCAGGGCAGACGGACATCTGATGCGTATTCTGATCGCCAACGACGACGGGGTGTATGCACCTGGGCTCGCCGCGCTTTATGACGCGCTGGCGGATTTTGCCGAGTGCAGGGTAGTTGCCCCAATTCAGGACATGAGCGGCGCCAGCAGTGCACTGACCCTGGATCGCCCGCTTCATCCCACAACCATGCCGAATGGTTTCATCGGCGTGAACGGCACTCCTACGGATTGCGTCCACCTAGGCATTAACGGCTTGCTTGAAGACGCGCCTGACATGGTGGTTTCCGGTATTAATCTGGGCGCCAATCTCGGCGACGACGTGTTGTACTCCGGTACCGTCGCCGCAGCTATCGAGGGCCGGTTTACCGGCAAGCCGGCCTTCGCTTTTTCCCTCGTGTCGCGGCTGACCGATAACCTGCCGACTGCGGCCTATGTCGCGCGCAAGCTGGTTGAGCATCAGGCGTCGCTTGAGCTTCCGCCGCGTACTGTATTGAGCGTCAATGTCCCAAACCTGCCGCTGGACCACATTCGCGGCATCCAGCTGACCCGCCTGGGCCATCGCAGCAGGGCCAAGCCTCCAGTGAAGCAGGCGAATCCGCGTGGCAAGGACGGTTACTGGATCTCGGTGGCCGGCGACGTTGAAGATGGCGGGCCAGGCACTGATTTTCATGCTGTCATGCAGGGCTACGTCTCGATTACACCATTGCAGCTGGACCGAACCTTTCATGAGGCCTTCGAGGGCCTCGACAGTTGGCTGGAGGGCGTGTTGTGAACCGCGGATCCGATGACCTGCTGCGCCATGGTACCGGGATGACCTCACAACGCACCCGGGACCGGCTGATCCAGCGACTGTACGAAGAAGGGCTTTCCGATCCTCGCGTGCTTGAGGTGATTCGTCGCACGCCCCGCCACCTGTTCGTCGATGAGGCATTGTCTCATCGCGCCTATGAAGACACCGCGCTGCCCATCGGCCACAACCAGACGATCTCGCAACCCTTCATGGTGGCGCGTATGAGCGAGCTGCTGCTCGCTGACGGCCCGCTTGACAAGGTCTTGGAGATTGGCACCGGTTCCGGCTATCAAACAGCTGTACTGGCACAGCTGGTAGAGCGGGTGTTCTCGGTAGAGCGAATCCAGGCGCTGCAAGACCGCGCAAAAGAACGCCTGGTCGAACTCAAGTTGCGTAACGTGGTCTTTCGCTGGGGTGATGGCTGGGAGGGCTGGCCTGCGCTGGCCCCTTACAACGGCATCATCGTTACCGCGGCGGCAGCCGACGTGCCCCAGGCTCTGCTCGATCAACTGGCTCCCGGCGGGCGGTTAGTGATCCCGGTCGGGGTTGGCGAAGTCCAGCAATTGATGCTGATCATTCGAGAGGAAGACGGTTTTTCCCGCCATCTGCTGGATACCGTGCGCTTCGTGCCGCTGCTCAATGGGCCTGTAGTTTGATCACAGCGGATGGAAGCATGAAAAACGCGTTGCTGTTGTACGCCAAGGGCATGGCGATGGGGGCTGCGGATGTGGTGCCTGGCGTCTCGGGTGGTACCGTCGCATTCATAACCGGAATCTACGATGAATTGCTGCGCTCCATCGGCGCAGTGCCGAACGCCATTCCCGTACTGCTCAAGGGGCGCATCGCCGAAGCATGGCGCACCGCTAACGGGACCTTTCTCTTGGTGTTGTTCGCTGGGATTCTGACCAGCGTGCTCAGCCTGGCAAAACTGATTACGTACCTCCTCGAGCAGCACCCGATTCCGGTGTGGTCGTTCTTCTTTGGGCTGATCTTGGTCTCTGTGCATTTGGTCAGCAAGGAGATCCAGCGTCGCAACCTGTCACGATTGATCAGTCTGTGCCTGGGTATCGGCTTTGCCTACTGGATTACGGTCGCGTCGCCCATGCAGTGGAGCACGAGCAGCGTCAGCCTGTTCTTCGCTGGCGCCATCGCGATCTGCGCCATGATCCTGCCGGGGATATCCGGCAGCTTCATTCTGGTTCTTCTCGGCCTGTACCCCGTAATTCTGGGCGCGGTTAAAGCCTTGGATTTAGGCATCATGCTGACCTTTGCCGCCGGTTGTCTGGTCGGCTTGTTGAGCTTTGCGCGTGTGTTGAGTTGGGTTCTGCGGCGTTGGCGCGACCTTACCCTGGCATTTCTAACCGGGCTGATGCTCGGCTCGCTGAACAAGGTATGGCCTTGGAAAGAGACGCTGACCTGGCGCACCAACTCGCACGGTGTGCCCGTGCCGCTACTAGAGCAAAACCTGCTGCCGGGCGCTTATGGCGATCTGACAGGGCAGGATCCGCAGCTGCTGCTGGCGATCCTTCTGGCGGGCGCCGGCATCGCGCTGGTGCTTGGGCTGGAGTGGTTTGCCGGGCGTCACCAGCCAGTCGCACAAAGCGTCTGAACCGACTTGTCGATCATAGGGAGCGGGTATTGAAGCTCACAGCCAGCACGCAATGGATACGCAGTTCATCAGTCCGTTGCGCGCTTGTCGCCTTGTTGGCGGGTTCGTTACTGGTCGGGTGCGCCAGCTCGCCGTCAGGCGGCGTGAGTGTCGTCGATCGTAACAACCGGGACCGTGTAACCAGCGGGCACTACACCGTTCAGCGCGGAGACACGCTCTGGTCGATCGCTTTCCGCTTTGGCTGGGACTGGCGCGATCTGGCACGGGTCAATAATATCCGTCCACCGCATGTGATCTACCCAGGCCAGACGATTCGCTTCAGTGGCCAGGTACCCCGTGCCGTTGCCACTCGTCCGGAAACCGCTCCCCCCGCGTCTGCGCCCAGCACGCCGCCCATCGTGACGAACCCGGTACCGACGCCGCCGCCTTTGACACGACCCACCGTAGCGGCGCCCAAGCCTGCTGCGCCGAACACCCCGATCAAGCCGGTTACCCGCTCCGCAAGCGGCTGGGCCTGGCCTGCAGGCGGCACGGTTATTGGCCGTTTCTCCTCAAACGGAAGTTTGAATAAAGGCATTGATATCGCCGGGGAATTAGGACAGCCTGTTTTAGCTGCTTCTGATGGGGCTGTTGTGTACGCCGGCAGTGGTTTACGGGGTTACGGCGAACTTGTGATCATCAAGCACAGCGATACCTATGTAAGTGCCTACGGCCACAACCGCAGGCTGCTGGTTCAGGAGGGTCAACAAGTCAAAGCTGGGCAAACTATTGCCGAGATGGGATCGACTGGAACCGACCGGGTGAAGCTGCACTTTGAGATTCGCCGCCAAGGCAAACCTGTAGATCCGCTGCAATATCTGCCAAAGCGATGATTTGATGCTGCCTGTTCTAGCACTAGGAGGGGCTTGAGCGATGCCAGGGAACGCGTGCCGCCCAAGCCTGTTGTCGAACTCAGAACAGGAAAACAATAATGGCTCTCAAAAAAGAAGTGCCGGAGTTTGACGTAGACGATGCAGTTCTACTCATGGAACCGTCCGCGGACACAGATCCGATTACCGAGATCTCCCGCGTCGGCTCAGTCGGCACCAAGTCCAAGACCGCAACGGTCAAGCAACACAAGTTCATCGATTACACCCGCGCGCTCGACGCCACCCAGCTCTACCTCAACGAAATCGGTTTTTCCCCCCTGCTGACACCCGAACAGGAAGTGCACTTCGCGCGTCTCGCGCAGAAGGGCGATCCGGCGGGGCGCAAGCGCATGATCGAAAGCAATCTGCGGCTGGTCGTGAAAATCGCTCGGCGCTATGTCAATCGAGGTTTGTCACTGCTGGATCTGGTGGAAGAGGGAAATCTTGGGCTGATCCGTGCGGTCGAGAAATTCGACCCTGAGCGTGGTTTCCGCTTCTCGACCTATGCAACCTGGTGGATCAGGCAGACCATCGAGCGGGCGATCATGAATCAAACTCGGACCATTCGTCTGCCGATTCATGTGGTCAAGGAGCTGAACGTTTACCTGCGGGCAGCGCGCGAGCTGACGCAGAAGCTCGATCATGAGCCTAGCCCCGAGGAAATCGCTAACCTGCTTGAAAAACCTGTTGCTGAGGTCAAGCGGATGCTCGGGCTGAATGAGCGCGTGACCTCGGTTGACGTCTCCCTAGGACCGGACACCGACAAGACCTTGCTCGATACCCTGACCGATGACCGGCCAAACGACCCCTGCGAGCTTTTGCTCGACGACGATCTGTCCGAGAGCATCGATCAGTGGCTATCCGACCTAACTGAAAAACAGCGGGAAGTGGTTATCCGACGCTTTGGTCTGCGCGGCCATGAAAGCTGCACTTTAGAAGAGGTCGGCCAGGAAATTGGCTTGACCCGAGAGCGGGTTCGGCAGATTCAGGTCGAAGCACTCAAACGGCTCCGTGAAATTCTGGAGCGTAACGGTCTTTCCAGTGAATCGCTGTTCCGCTAGGCCCCGTTGCCCCTTACCTGCGCGGTAAGGGGCAAGATTTCCATCCGTTATGCCGGCTGCACTGCAGCTTAGCGGCTGTCGATTGAAAAAGCGGGCTTAACTCTCGATTCTCACGACTTCTGCTTAGACGATTCCTCACGTAAGCATTTGCTTACAGAGTGTGTAAGCAAAGCTAGTAGCGTTGACCGGGCGGATCGCCATTCCAAGAAAAATAGATGTCTAAGTCCTTGATTTAGCTGAGTAATAGTTTTTATTAAGATGGTGGCTCCGTTGCCATCATGCATTTTTCAGAGTTGCCGTTGCCGCTCAAATCCTTAATATCGCAACCGTGCTCAGGGACAAGCACAGCCGGCAAGGATGTCGGGCAGGATCAGCCGCTGGATGCGGTTTCATCAGGATGATGAGTAGGAAAAAAAGGGAAGTAGGGAAGGAGGCGGGCGGGGGTTAACCCCCGCCCCTTTTTTTGTGTAGAGTTTTTTGTAGAGGTGGGTGCGCGAACGACTGCGCGGGTGAACGGACTAATAGCCGTAACCTAACCAGAGGTGCTCACCATGAACGGCAACGAACCGAATCAACCTGCCCAGCCTGGGCGAGATGAAGAAGACCCGGTCAAACGTGATCCAGATGAGGCTAATGAAGACCAGCTGGATGAGGCCTTGGAAGAGACCTTCCCGGCAAGCGATCCTATTTCTCCGTAGCTGCTGATTGGTGCCCTACCTTTAGTCTGTAAGCAGCCTTCGGCGCAGTGCGGGAAGTACCTGCTCTCGTAGCAGGGGCGCCAGATGTCCCTGCCGCTCTGCATGTACTTCCAGCCAGTCCAGCGCGTCGATTTCCGCCTGTACCTTTACCGAGGCTTCTAGGCGCGCAACGAACACGTCCGCTTCCACCCAATGGTCCGGTTCGTTTGCCGCCCGCGACTGAAAATGGCCGAGCGACTCCAGCTTCGACGGCTCGATCAGCAGATCCAGTTCCTCATGCAGTTCCCTCTCCAGCGCTTGCCGAGGTGTCTCCTCACCCTCGATCTTGCCGCCAGGCAACATGAACGCCTGGGTGCCGCGCTTGCGTACGATCAATACGCGTCCCGCCTCATCAAGCAGGCAGGCAGTGGCGATTTTCAGAACGGTTAATGTCATGCCGCTTGCTCCTTATCGTGACATAGCGCCACAAGCGTCTTGTGTTGGTTATAGCGTTGCAGGCGAAGGGCGAGTGACTCTGGCAAAGCAGTGGTCTCACCGAAACTCAGTTGCTTGTAGAAAGACGCTAACCCCGGCTCACAAAATAACCATACAGGCCCTTCGCAGGCGGCCAGCGTTTGGGCCACCAAGCGTGTCGCGAAGCCCTGGTTACGGTGGCTTGGCGCGACCAGCAAACCGGTTAGCCAATGGCCGCCATCGACGCCTGTGAGGCATAGCCCCGCAATAATCTCCACATGCTGTGCGACCCAGTAGCGAGCACCGGCTGGCGCCCGCATATGGCTGCGATGGGCTCGGTAGAATTTGTTAAGCAAAGGTCGGCTTTGGTCTGGCAACTGACGCAACTGAGGTGCCTCCATGAGCTGTTCTCCATCAATGCTGTCGGATATTAATCGATGCTCTTCGGACCAGCGGGCCATGAGTCCGAGCCGGATTCGATGTTCGCTCCGTTCATCCGGCGCCTGCAATTTTCCACCATAGCTCGCGCTCTCAGAAGAACAGCCTCCAGCTAGGACATAACAAAATGTTGGACCTACTGATCGTCATGGCCTTCGTTCTCTACGGTCTGGGTTCCGGCCTGCGCGCACGGGGTAAGGCGTCCCAAAGCCTCAACGAATACTTTCTTGCAGGCAGGACTATCAAAGGGTGGAAGGCAGGCTTTTCCATGGGGGCGACCCAGTTCGCGGCCGATACGCCGCTGTTGGTGACCGGTCTGGTCGCGACGGCGGGCGTCTTTGCGCTATGGCGTCTGTGGATCTACGGCCTCGCGTTCCTGCTGATGGCATTCATCTTTGCGGTGGGCTGGCGCCGCGCCGGAGTGCTGACCGACGCAGAGCTGACCTGTGTGCGCTATAGCGGCAAAGGTGTCACGCCGCTGCGTCTGCTCAAGGCTATCTATTACGGCACGGTGATCAACTGTGTGGTGTTGGCAATGGTCCTGGTAGCTGCCATTCGTATCGCTGAGGTATTCCTACCGTGGCATCTGTGGTTACCGGCTGGCCTCTATGAGCCTATCGTCGCGTTGATCGCCAATCTGGGCATCCAGCTTGGCGAGAGCATTACTGGACTCGATCCGGCGATGATGAGTGCCAACAACTTGATTTCGATCCTGCTGATCCTCGCATTTACCGCGATGTACTCGATCACGGGCGGTTTACGTGCTGTGGTACAGACTGACGTTATGCAGTTCAGCTTGGCGATGATCGGCACACTGCTCTACGCCTGGTTCGTGGTCGACGCAGCGGGCGGTTTGAGCGGGCTGACCGACCGCATCGTCGAACTCTACGGCAGCGAACAGGCGAGCAGGATGTTGTCTTTCGCCCCGCCTGCAGATGCGGGCGAGGCGTTGATGCCGTTTCTGGTGATCGTTGGTCTGCAATGGTTCTTCCAGATGAACGCTGACGGTACCGGCTACTTGGCGCAGCGAAGCATGGCATGCCCCACCGACCGTGACGCCCGGATTGCCGGCTTGGTGTTCACCTGGCTGCAGATATTCCTGCGCAGCCTGTTCTGGATGGCGATTGCCGTTGGATTACTGGTGTTGTATCCCTTCACCCCCGGTGACATGGCCGGTGACGGTTTCACTGCTGGGCGAGAGGCCTTGTTCGTGCAGGGTATCGAGGACCTACTGCCACCAGGCGTAAGGGGCTTGATGCTTGTCGGCTTGCTGGCTGCGCTGGCTTCAACTGTCGATACGCACCTCAATTGGGGGGCTTCCTATTGGAGCAATGATGTCTATGGAGGCGTGTTCGCGCCACACGTGCTCAAGCGCAAGCCAAAGGATCGCGAGCTAGTGTTGGTCGCACGGTTGTCGAATGTACTGATCCTGGTGATCGCGATGATCATCATGGCCAATCTTGGATCGATCCAGACCGCCTGGTTCATTTCACTGCTATTCGGTGCGGGAATGGGCTCGGTATTGGTGCTGCGCTGGCTATGGGAGAGGATAAACCTCTATTCAGAGTTAACGGCGATGGCGGTGTCGCTGATAACGGCACCACTGCTGCTCTATTACCTTGGCACCGACCCTGATCGTGAGTGGGTGCGCCTTGGAATCATGGCACTGACGACCACCTCCGCCGCAATCCTGGTGACCTTCATTACCCCCGCTACCGACGACGCCACACTTAAGCGCTTCTACAGTCGTGTACGTCCGTTTGGCTTCTGGCGGCGTGCGGCGATGCTCAATGGGGTCGCAGGCGCCGTTTCGGTCAAGGCCCTTGGTACACGTCTTTTTGCTGTTGCGGTGACTGCCGTTTCGCTGTTCTCCCTGCTGGTCGGTGTAGGGCGCTTGATGTTTCCGCCACCGGATGGTTCTTCAGTGATCAGCTGGGTATGCATAGCGGTGGGCCTGTTGCTGGTACCGGTCTGGTTGCGGATCGCCATGGGACATGAGTTCGATAGCGACCCCGAAGACGAACCGCTGCCGGATGAAATGGCGACACCCGAAAACAGCACTTACTGATCACCGTGCCGAGTGAATTGCCGTTTCGCTAGTTGCCCGTTTCGTTTGTTTTATATGGCTGAGAAAGTATCTGTTGTGGCGAGATTTACTGATAAAAAATCCCTTTATAAATAGGTGCTTGCATTATATACCTAAAATAAAATGAACAGTCATGATGTGTTCCTGTCATTAACAGTGCGCATCGAATAAGTTGCGCATTCCGCCATAGTTAGCAAGAACAAGAGGTGTTGTCATGAACAGACTTTTCAAAACTTCCCTCCTGGTCGCCGCCATGCTTCCCGCCATCGCAGTTGCCGCTCCGGTGGCAGGTGATCGTGAAGTTACGCTGGGTGGCGCGGGCAGCAGCGATAAGGACTTCGACGATACAGTGCTTTCCGTACAAGGTAGTTGGGGCACATATCTGGACGAGGCTTCCATGTGGGGTGTTCGGCAAACCGTAAATGCCCGTGACTCGGAGGGGGAGAGCGTGCAGTTCGACGGTTCGACCCGTGTGTTCTACGACTATCACTTCGGTAGTGGCAACACTCGTCCGTTCGTCGGGGTGAGTGTTGGTGGGATCTATGGCGAGGAGGTTGATGAAACCTTTATGGGGGGGCCGGAAGTCGGTATTAAATACTGGGTTCAGGACAAAACCTTCATCACTGCAATGGCCGAGTATCAATTCCTCTTCAAAAGTGGAAGCGATGCGCGGGATCGTTACGATGACGGCGCGTTCTTCTACAGCGTCGGTATTGGCTACAACTACTGAAGCCAACAAGTGCGATGTTTAACGGCATCGCACTTGCTATTTTCGCTGCGCTGGGCGGGATTCAAGCTGCGCGCAACCTCCCTCAGCCCTCCACCAATTCTTTCAGAAAGTTCTGCAATGCCAGCCCTGGTTCGTCATCTTCAGAGGTGATCATGCGGATGCCCCATTGACTGAGGATTTCTTCCTGCACGGGGTTGGGTTTATGCGAGAAAACATATGAGATCGGCCGGACGCCTAGCGTTTCGTGTTGGTTCCAGATCTTTGAAAGCTTGTAAAACAGCAATCTGATATTCGTATCGGAAAGGCTGTAGCCAATAAACAGGACGGCTTGCTCAAGGTGTCCGCGCGCAGTTTGATATCCAGCGGTGTTTCGAACTGCAGCCTTTCGTAGTAGCTAGTCTCGTCCAGCACGATGGAGTTATCGTCGTCGAAGTCGCCATGGAACTTGACGATTTGTCGCACGCCGTCTCGCGCCTTGACCAGATCGCTTGCATTGGCAATTTTCAGATAGCTGACGCCGTGAGCGTCGTGCGCGTTCTCTAGCCAGCGATCATAGTTGGTGGTGTAAATGGCAGGAAACCGGCCCTGGACAATCAACCGGTGAATTTCCGAGTCGCGAATATCGATGTTCTTGTGCCATTCACGGTCCATCCAGCTGCGCAGCGGCCCGATGTTGCCTTTCTTGATGCGGTAATACTCGGCAAGCGAAAGGAAGTTTCTGTACGTATCGAATACGTCGGGATCGTACTCGAGCTGAGCGGCAATCTCATCGATAAGCTCGCGCCATGGCGGCAGCCCGATGTTGGCGGACACCCCCGAGCCAACAAAGAGAATCAGGCGGTTATTTCTGTATGCCTCCAGAAGCTTTTGCATCAACTCCCTCAGCCCCGTCGCAAGTGCGTGATGAAGGCATCCAGAGCGCGCCTGCGCATCGAAAGGTCGTTATGTACACCGCCCAGTTCTGCGAAGGTGCACGAATAGCCGTCTGGCACGAATACGTTGTCCCATTCGAAACCCCGGTCGCCGGCAGGAGTACGGGAGATCTTGCCGGTGACCTCGCCCTTGAAGAAGTGCCGCTTGCGGCCGTCGCAGTAGCCGATCAAGGTACGTGCCACGGCAGATGGGTCGTCGAGGCTGCCAATCAGATCGGAAAAACGTACGGCGTGCAGACGATCCCAAAAGGTCTGTGTAAGGCCGCCAGGAAAACCGTTCAGGCTGTTGATGAACAGGCCGGAATGCTCGACGAACACCGGTTTGCCAATTAGCTTGAATGCGTCCAACAGCTTGTCACTGACCAGTTGGTTCAGGTCCTCGGTCTGTGTTTCAACGATGCGCACCGGGAACTTGACGATCTCGATACCGCTTTTGCCTAGAAATTCTTCTGCATCGCGAATCTTCTGCTCGTTCACCGAGGCAAAGCGGATCTTCATGGAATCCCCTGTTTGCGTGGTTCAGTGCCGCCGTGTTCGCAACGGCCTCACAAGGTATGACGCAGCTAGGTGCAAGGCGTTCGGCGGCGTGCAGACGCCAGACTACTCGAGCCGAGGTACAGCGAGGTTACAGCGGAGCCGACTGCTGGGGGCAGGTGTGCTGGCCTGCTTGGAGAATACGCTCTGCAGGAATTTGCAACTGGGCCAGCAGGTAATCGGCGAAGTCTGCGGAGTATCCCTGCTTGGCGATCGCCAGAGCCATGCATCCGAGCCAGGCATCGCGCTCGGCTTCGCCGACCTTCCAGCGGGTGTGAAATTGCGGGATGTTGATGCTGCCGTAGTGTTCCGCGTAGCGACGTGGGCCGCCCAACCAGCCGCAAAGGAAGGCTGCGAGCCGCTTGCGCGCTTCGATCAGGTCGCGTGGATACAGGCGGCGGACGCAGATCGCGTCTTCGCGCTCGTCCATGATCTGGTAGAACGCTTCGACCAGGCGGGTCAGCCCAGACTCGCCACCCGCTGCCTGGAACGAAGCATCGCCTACGCCAAACGGAACGCTGAGAGTTGTACTCATGGTAAGGCCTCGAAATGGCGACAACCGTGGAGATTGATCCAGAGCAACGGATGCGATTTTGGCAGTCGGGCGCGCCGGGATGATGGTCTATGCTGTTGTCGACAAAACTGGTTGGAGACTCGCTATGCGCAACATTCTTCTCGCTTATGACGGTTCGGACAACGCCAAACGGGCCTTGCAATACATCATCGATTTCGCCACCGACGCGCCTAAGCCGCCCGAGGTGCATGTGCTGAACGTGCAGCAGGAGCCGGTGCTCTACGGCGAGTTCGTCACTGCGGGTACGGTTGATGAGTTGAACAAGAGTTTTATCGACAAGTCGAACCGAACCCTTGCAGAAGCCGCTGCGGCACTCAAGACAGCGGGAATTGCGCACCAGACTCACGCCATCCTGGGCAACGTGGCGGAGCAGGTGAACGATGCCGTGCAACGGTTTGGTTGCGACACCGTAGTGATGGGCACCCGCGGCCTGGGCAGCTTTACTGGCATGCTGATGGGCTCGGTCGCCAATCGTGTGGTTCATGAGGTCTCGGTGCCGGTCCTTCTGGTGAAGTGACCGACACCTGTTTTGTCATCCTCAGTCCGGCTTGCGCTTGAGCAAGTCGGCCAGATTGGCAAAAGCCTTGAACGTCTCTTTCGGCCCCAGGTCGCTCCCCGGCCGGGCTTCGGCGTGATACTGGTTGTCGGTATAGCGCGAGTGCTCGTTGTCGTGGCAGTACAGGCAGAGCAACTCCCAGTTGGAACCATCTTCCGGGTTGTTGTCGTGGTTGTGGTCCTTGTGATGGACCGTCAACTCGCTCAGTCGCTTGCCGGAAAACTCCCGAGCACAGCGCCCACAGACCCACGGGTACATCTTCAGGGCCTTTTCACGATAACCCTGTTCGCGCTGGGCATAGGGGGTGTTGGGTTTGTTCGTACTCATCGCTGTGCCTCTAGCTCAACGGTTGATATGCGTTAGCCGGCCAGGCCGACGTAGACATTTTGCACATCGTCATGGGCGTCGATGGCGCTGAGGAAGGCTTCGACTTCCTCAAGCTCGGCTTCGGACAGCGTCGTCACGGGATTCTTCGGGCGGTAGCCGAGCTGCGCGGACTGTACGGTGAAGCCTTGCTCCGGCAGGGCGCGGCAGACCACGTCCATGTCCGTGGCGTCGCTGATGAACAGCGTGGCACCATCCTCAGCAGCTTCGAAATCCTGCGCGCCGGCTTCGATGGCGGCGAGTTCGGGATCGGCATCGGCAGTCGCCGGCGCGGCTTCGATCATGCCGCAGTGATCGAAGTCCCAGGCGACCGAGCCGGAGGCGCCGAGCTGGCCCTTGCGAAACAGCACTCGGATCTCTGCCACGGTGCGGTTGACGTTGTCGGTCAGGCACTCGACGATCACCGGAACCTGATGCGGCGCGAAGCCTTCATAGGTGGTGCGCTCGTAGTTGACGCTTTCACCTAGCAGCCCTGCACCTTTCTTGATGGCGCGCTCGAGGGTCTCGCGGGGCATCGAGGCCTTCTTGGCCTGCTCTACCACCAGGCGCAAGCGAGGATTCATGTCCGGGTCGGCGCCGCTGCGCGCCGCGATCATGATTTCTTTCGACAGTTTGCCGAAGGTACGACCTTTGGCGTTGGCTGCCGCTTCCTTATGTTTCGCTTTCCACTGTGCGCCCATGAATGCTCTCGTGATGGCTGAGGTTGTTGAAATCGACTGACCGCGATTCTAGCCGTTGCTGCGGCAGCAGGCACGGGCTGTACGTAACTCGAGCGCCGCGGAGGGACGTATGGCGGGTAAGCCTGTCGACTGTAACGCCCAAATGCCTGCCTGCTGTATGAGTACCGGGTCGCTACAGGCGGCTTTAATGCGTTTTTGTCTGGGGAACTGTGCCATGGCACCGAAGGACCTGATGCTGGCCCTGGTTGTGATTGTCGTCTGGGGTATGAATTTCGTCGTGATCAAGGTCGGCCTGGATGACATCCCGCCGATGCTGTTGGGGTCGCTGCGCTTTCTGCTCGCGGCATTTCCGGCGGTGTTGTTTATCAAGCGGCCACAGATGCCGCTGCGCTGGTTGTTGGCTTATGGCGGGACCATCTCGCTCGGTCAGTTCGCCTTTCTCTTCTCCGCGATGAAGGTCGGCATGCCGGCTGGCCTGGCCTCGTTGGTGCTGCAGTCGCAGGCGTTCTTCACGCTGTTCTTCGCCGTGCTATTTCTTGGCGAACGGCTCCGTGCAAGCAATCTGGTCGGGCTGATGATTGCCGCTGGCGGTTTGCTGCTGATCGGCATGCAAGGCGACCGCAGCATGACGCTGGCAGGCTTCCTGCTGACCATCTGCGCGGCATCCATGTGGGCACTGGGCAATATCGTTACCCGCAAGGTGGGCAAGGTGAATCTGGTCGGGCTGGTAGTGTGGGGCAGCCTAATTCCACCGATTCCGTTCTTCGCGCTGTCGTGGGTGCTGGAGGGGCCGGAAGCGATCGGGGGTGCATTGCGTGGTTTCGGGATGGATTCAGCGCTGGTGCTGATCTACTTAGCGTTCGGCGCGACCATTCTTGGCTACGGGCTCTGGAGTCGTCTGTTGTCGCGCTATCCGGCCAATACCGTTGCGCCGTTCTCGCTGCTCGTACCCGTCGTTGGGCTGACCTCTGCCGCGGTACTGCTGGACGAGCACCTGGGCCTGCTCCAGGCGGTTGGCGCGCTGCTGGTCATGCTGGGTCTGGTGATCAACGTAGGCGGGGGATGGGTGGTTGGCCGACTGCGCACGGCTTTCGGCAGTCCAGCGGCCTGACAGCAAAACGCCCCGCGACGGTGTCCGGGCGGGGCGCTATACCAGCGTTGTGATCTAGCGAGCGGCGTGACTGCCCAATAAAGGTGCGGGTCCGCTGGCTTTATCCCGTTTGGCCGCGCGCTTTTCCTGCGCAGTCTTGAGGGGTTTCTTTTTCGCATTCTTCTTTGTATCCATACCTTTGCTCATGATGTCGCCTCGCTGATGGGTGGCTTAGTGATGCATCCGTGCGTGGGTCTGCTCTGTGGCCAGTGCACCTCGGCGTGAGCGTGAAGATTGAATTAGTCTGGCAGAGACTACGCCTGCCATGCAGGAATGGATAGCGACATCTAGCGGCGTGGCTAACCAAACCCTTGTGAGCGAAAAATCAGATCTTGAACCGGCCGATCAGCGTCTGCAGCTCACCGCCCAGCTGGGCGAGGCGGGCGGTAGAGGTGGCGGTCTCCCGAGCCGCTTCGGCGGATTGGTCGGCGACGTCGCGCACGCTGAGCACGCTGCGATTGATTTCTTCGGCCACCGAACTCTGCTGTTCGGCGGCGGTGGCGATCTGCTGGTTCATCGCCTGGATGACCGAGACAGTTTCGGTAATGGCTTGCAGCTCCGTGCCCACTTCTCGAGCGAGGGTGACGGTATCGCGAGCCAGGGTGCTGCTGCTGTCCATCATTCCGGATGCCGTGCGGGCGCCTTTCTGTAGGTTGGCGATCAGGGCTTCGATCTGCGCCGTGGATTGCTGCGTGCGTTGGGCAAGTCCCCGTACCTCATCGGCAACCACTGCGAAACCGCGACCGGCTTCACCCGCCCGGGCAGCCTCGATGGCGGCGTTCAGTGCAAGCAGGTTGGTCTGTTCGGCGATGCCGTTGATCACGGTAAGCACGGTGCTGATGCCGTCAGTTTCCTGGTTTAGCTGGGTCATGGCCTCAGCCGAAAGCGTGACTTCGCTGGAGAGCCGATCGATCTGCGACAGGGCGCGCTGGACCACGGTATTGCCTTTGGCGGCCTGTTGATCGGCGCGTTGGGCTGCGCTCGACGCTTCTTCGGCATTGCGCGCGACCTCTTGCACCGTCGCGGTCATCTCATGCATGGCCGTGGCGACCTGATCGGTTTCCTGGCGCTGGCTGCTGACGCCTGCGCTGGTCTGCTCGGTCACCGCAGATAATTCCTCCGATGCAGTGGCCAGCTGCGTGGTGATGCCGCCGATATGCCCGATCAGCGTTTGCAGGTTACCGCGCGTCTTGCTCAGTGCCTGAAGCAATTGGCCGAACTCGTCATGGCGCGGCTCCGGAGCCTGACCGGTCATGTCGCCAGCGCCGATGCGCTCGGCGATCTGCACTGCCTGGTTGAGTGGCTGCGTAATCTGACGGACGATCAGCCAGCCGATCAGGACGCCCAGGACAACCGCCGCCAAGGTGATGCCGATGACCTGAATCTTCTTCGTCTGGGCATCATTGGCGCTTTTCTCCGTCTGGCTGGAGATGATGCTGCGGGCCTGGTCGTAGAGCTTGGCAAAAATGGCCTCCATGTCCTGACGCGCCTGTTGTTGGCTGGCTACGATGGGCGGCAGCTTCTTTACCAGATCGACGTACTCGGTAGCGCTGGCCTTGAGCGTTTTCAGGCTTTCGGCTTGAGGGCCGATCAGCTCTTCTTCCAGCGGTGAAATGGCCGCGTTCAACGCCTCGAATTGCTGGCTCAGGGTCTGCAGGGCGGCTTCGGATTCTTCCATCAGATAACCGCGCACGGTGAAGCGCAGCAGGCGGTTCTGCTTGGAAAGCTCGGTGGTCATTAGGGCAATGTTGGCGATGTCGCTGGTCGGGTGCAGGACCGGGTTCCCCTGGACGCCGTTCCAGCGTTGTTCCAGATTGGCAATCAGCTTGTCGGTGGTGTTGCCAGCATCGACCCAGTTGGCACGCGTCTGCTTTTTCAGTGCATGCAGCGCGACGAGGTTCTCAAATGCTGCCTGGTAGTCCCGAGCCTGGTTGACGATGGCTTGCAGATACTCGCGGTCCTGCGGCTCCGAAAAGCTGGCCTTTTTCTGCTCTACAAGCTGAGCGATTTTAGCCACCGAGTCGGTGACCTGAGCGACGTACTTCTGGTCGCCACGCTCTTCGAAGCGCACCTGCGCATAGCGTATCTGATTGGCCTCGTTGAGCAGGTTTTCAGCGGTTTGCGCTTTATCGCTTCGTGAAATCAGGGCGTCCATGCTGAGCACGCCGATAGCGGCAACGCAGATGGTGAGCAGCAATACCGCAGCGAAGCCCAGCGCCAGCTTGTAGCTGACTTTGAGATTTTTCATTGTTGTTCCTCAGGCTGGCAGTGCCGATGACGATGGGTCGTACAATGACATCGGCCCGATCTGCCAATACTTGAGGCGGTTGTCTGATGACTTGACTCCGTTTTCGCTCGTTAGTGGCTGTGCATCATTGCCTGACACGTTGCGCCTGGATCTCGGGCAGATCCCGCCTGCGCATATACGCCAGTAACGGCTCTGTGACAGCCAACCGATCATTGATGTTCTGGTCCAGCAGCAACTGGATCAGCTCGCGCTTGAGGATCATCAACTCGTTGTCGACGGTCTGCCAGACGAATTCGCTCGCCGGTGTGATGCTGGTATCGGCGACATCCATGCCGAACGAGTCTTCGCTGAACCGGACGATGTGCTTGCCGCTTTTGCCGTTGAAACCCACAAAACCTTGCAGGCAGTCGGCGGCCTGGCAGATGTCGGCGGATGTGATGCTCATGTAAACCTCGGTATCGATTCGGGTGGTTTACACGCAGGGCAGGCGTTTGATGTGCTTGGCGACCTTACTTTTGAGGTCGCTCGATGGAAGGCATTGTCGCGGTCAGCGTTGCGTCTGAACAGCGGCACGACGCCGCTTGCCGTCATCAGAA
The DNA here is from genome assembly GCF_044543345.1 of Pseudomonas sp. NPDC077451. Classification (NCBI taxonomy): domain Bacteria; kingdom Pseudomonadati; phylum Pseudomonadota; class Gammaproteobacteria; order Pseudomonadales; family Pseudomonadaceae; genus Pseudomonas; species Pseudomonas sp. NPDC077451. The sequence continues at coordinate 146,679 of NZ_JBITVX010000002.1, forward strand.
CAACGCACCCTGATCCTGTTGCCTGCGTCGACTGTCCAGGCGTTGACGAAAGCGCGTGCGGTATTCGCTTGCAAGCGGCGACAGACCGGCCAGCCAGGCGAGTTCGGTATCGCTGATGTCCCCGTTCATGAATCCGCGCCAGACGCGCAAGACGCTGGCGGTCGGGCACGGCCTGTCGATCAAATGCAGATCAGCGCCAGGGCGAACAGCGCCAGCTTCCAGGGTTCGGTACAGCCATCCGGTTCTGCCGCTTTTGGCCAGTTGCCGGGCTAGGCTTCGGGCGTCATGTCGTCGGTCCAGGTTGCTGCAAGGCGAGCGGGGCTGGCTGACTTCGATCAGGGCGTCACCCCAGCGAAAGCGGTCCCCGATGCAGACCTGACGTTCATCCAGGCCCAACGTTGAAAGATTCTCGCCAAACGCGGCTGGGCCGATCGCTTGCAAGTGGGGGTAAAGCTTGCACCAATGCCGGTAGTGATCGGCCGGGTAATGGCAAAGGCTGCGATCCGGCCCGCCATGGAAACGGTGATCGGCGACACGGTCACCTTGCAGCCCGTTGAGATCGAGCCAGACGTCATTCGTGGCGCGTTGCTTGTCTATGCCCGAAAGCTTCTCGGTGCCCGGCAGCCGCAGCAGTAGGTCGCGTTGGAAGGGGCCTTCAACCGGCCATTGCATGACGGTGCTCTGATTGGATGAACAAGGGCAAGGGCTTTTCAAGCTTCGTTGAGTCGGGCCAGCTCTCGGCGCACCATGGCGGCAAACTCCGGCGGCTTCAGCTGATACAGCTCGGTGGCGACCCAGGCCAGCCAGCGCGGACCCACTATCTCTCGGTGTTCCAATAGCCGTCGCGCTTCGGCTGTTGCCCGCTCGGCATGTTGCTGATGAAACTCCGACCGGCTCATGTCTGCTCCTTTAGCTGAGCGGGCGATTCTAAACGACGAGCCCCGTTGTCGCCCGATTGCTTGGTAAAGCCTCCGAGCCGCGCTAGGCTCGCGGTTCTGTCGTCAATCGAGTTCGAATCATGCCGCGGTCCGTCAACTTCAAGGACAAGATTTCCCGCCAGCGACCTTATGGACGCGTCGAATCGGGTCTCAAAGCCTCAGAGGGTGAGCTGTCGCTGATCATTGATCAGTTTGAAAGCGATCGCGGCCGTATCATCAATTCCGCAGCGGTGCGCCGGCTGCAGCAGAAGACTCAAGTTTTTCCGCTGGAGCGCAATGCGGCGGTGCGCAGTCGTTTGACGCATTCCCTTGAGGTCCAGCAGACGGGCCGTTTCATCGTGCGCACCTTGTACAAGCAGCTTGGTGAGCGAGCGGCGCATTACGGCCTGGATGAGCTGGAAGGCGCATTGGAAAGCCTGGTGGAAATGACGTGTCTGATGCACGACATCGGCAATCCACCGTTCGGGCACTTTGGCGAGTTCGCCATTGGTGAGTGGTTTAAGCGGCACCTGGAAAAGCTGTTCGACGCGGCGGTGCCGGACGAGCAGGGCAACAACGGATTGCGCAGCCGCATGCTGATCGATCTCGAACAGTTCGAAGGCAATGCACAAGCGATTCGGTTGGTGGTCAGCCTGCTGCGGCTCAATCTGACTTACACACAGACGGCGGGCCTGCTCAAATACGTGCGAGCCGCTTACGCGCCTAAGCCGGCCAAGGGGACACCTGGTGCCTATCTGCTGAAGAAGCCAGGCTTTTACCTGTCAGAGGAACCTTTCGTCGCTGAGCTGCAGGCTGCGTTGGGGTTGCAGCCAGGCACGCGGCACCCAGTTGCGTACATCATGGAGGCAGCCGATGACATCGCCTATTGCCTGGCAGATATTGAAGACTCGGTGGAGAAGGGGATCTTCACCATCGAACAGCTATCACTGCTGCTAATCGCCAAATTCACCGAACACGGCTCGCCCGACGAGCCGGTCGCGAACACCGGCCGCAGTTTTCGCAGCATGGTCGAGTACGCCCAAGCGCGTGCTGCAAAGGAACCGATCAACAAGGTGGGCGAATTTTTCATCTGGCTGCGTGTGAATCTGGTACACCCGCTGGTGCAGCACGCCGCCCAGCAGTTCATCGAGCATATCGAGGCGGTTTACGACGGCACGCTCGATCGTGCACTGTTGGAGGACGCAAGTCTTGCCAACGCCATCGTGCAGACCTTCAAGGATGTCGCGATGGATCGGGTGTTCTGTCACCGAGAGGTCGAAACCTTGCAACTGCAGGGCTACCGGATTCTGCAAGGGCTGCTCGACGCCTATTCGCCACTGCTGGCTGTCGCACCGGAGACCTTCCAGGCATTGACGGAAGGCCGTTGTCGCAGCGAGCCGCACTTGCAGATGCTTGCCCGCCGACTGCCCAGCCAACTGATCAAGGCCTACCACGGGTCGCTGAAAGCGCACCCTGAAGGCAGTGAAGAGCAGCCATTGTGGGAGTTCTACTACCGCTGCCGGATGTTGCAGGACTTTGTCAGCGGAATGACCGACCAGCTGGCACAGGACGAATACCGCACGCTCTCCGCTTTATAACGTCCGTCTATGCCTGCTGTTCTGGCAGGCATCATCGTCCGCTTCGCCTTGAGCTCACCTCCGACGCGCCAAAATTGCTCGCGCTGCCGTTTCGTTGGTATAGCGCTTGCATTTGTCTGGTGCGTGCGGATCGAGCGTAGCCCCGAAATGGCGCAACGATCGACTGCGAAATCAGGCGGGATTAACCGTAAGTGTCTGAAAAATAACGCTTCGGTTTTCGAGAGACGTCAATCTCGAAAGTCCGCCGCAACAGTTGATGGCAAGCCTTCAACCAATCGTGACGCAAGTTGGTGCGCTTGATTGGTGTGGATTGCTGTTTTGGTGCGCTTTCCATAGGACGTAGTAGATGGATAACCCAAGCAGTGCAGTAGAAGTCCTGATTCACGGTGCCAATACCCTGTTCATCCTGATGGGCGCTGTGATGGTCCTGGCGATGCATGCCGGTTTTGCCTTTCTCGAGGTCGGGACCGTACGCCTGAAAAACCAGGTCAATGCCCTGTCAAAAATCATCGCCGACTTTGCCGTCTCGACATTGGCGTATTTCTTTATCGGCTATTGGGTCGCATACGGTGTGACCTTTCTGCGGCCTGCGGATCAGCTTATTGCCGAAAACGGCTATTCACTGGTCAAGTTCTTCTTCTTGCTGACGTTCGCTGCAGCGATACCGGCGATCATTTCCGGCGGCATTGCCGAGCGCGCCAAATTCGGGCCGCAGCTGTGCGCTACCTTGCTGATCGTTGCGTTCGTCTACCCGTTCTTCGAAGGCATGATGTGGAACGGCAATTTCGGCGTTCAGGCTTGGCTGGAAGCGCAGTTTGGTGCCCCGTTCCATGATTTCGCCGGCTCGGTAGTGGTGCACGGTATGGGAGGTTGGCTCGCTTTCGGCGCGGTGATTCTGCTCGGTCGACGCAACGGTCGATACCGCGATGGCCGTCTGGTGGCCTTCGCCCCATCGAACATACCTTTCCTGGCACTGGGATCATGGATCCTCATCGTGGGCTGGTTCGGCTTCAACGTGATGAGTGCCCAGACGCTTGAGGGCGTCAGCGGGCTGGTGGCGATCAACTCGCTGATGGCCATGGTTGGCGGAACGGCGGCCGCATGGGCGGTTGGCCGCAACGACCCAGGCTTTCTGCACAACGGGCCGTTGGCTGGGCTGGTAGCGGTCTGCGCAGGCTCAGACCTGATGCATCCCATCGGTGCTTTGGCTACGGGTGTGGTAGCGGGCGCCTTGTTCGTCTGGGCATTCACCGCGGCCCAGGCCAAATGGAAGATCGACGATGTGCTCGGCGTCTGGCCATTGCATGGCCTCTGCGGCGTTTGGGGCGGGCTGGCTTGCGGGATCTTTGGTCAGCATGCCCTCGGGGGACTGGGCGGCATCAGCCTTATCAGTCAAGTGATAGGCACGGGCCTGGGTGTACTGGTTGCGCTCGGGGGCGGCTTCCTGGTCTACGGCGTGCTCAGGTCCACTGTTGGCATTCGTCTGAGCCAGGAAGAAGAATTCAACGGTGCCGACCTGTCGATCCACCGCATCGGTGCGTTGAGCCACGACTGACTTGAGGATGCCGGCCGCACGATGCGGCCGGCTTTTGGTGATTCGGGTTGATTGCCGCTGTGCGATCCCTTAGCTGCCCGTTCGATCGACCGTGTCGGTCTCGCCGGCATAGGCGCGCATGAACAGAGCGACGCAATCCTCGACATGGCGCTTCCCATCTTCGGCGTCCGGTCGCTCGGCATAGCCGATCAGCAGACGAAAATGAGCGGCGCCTTTAATCAACGAACAGAAATGTTCCGCTGCGCGCATCGGCTCGGGCACATCCAGCAACTGGCACCGGTGTGCCTGGTCGAGCAGCTGCTCCAGATCGAGCAACAGCTTCTGTGGGCCTGCATCGAAGAACATCCGCGACAGCGTCGGGTTCTGCGCCGCCATTGCCACCATCAGTCGGTGCAGGCCGATGGATTCGGGGCTGATGACCAGCTCGTGAAAAGCCTGGGCAATGTCCAGCAGGACCGAACGGAACTCACGGCCATGCTCCAGCACGAACAGCCGGCGCGGCAGACGCGTCTCGCAGGTTGCCTTTACCGCAGCGCCGAACAGCGCCTCCTTGTCTTTGAAATGACTGTACAGCGTGAGCTTCGATACGCCGGCTTCGGCGGCGATGGCGTCCATGCTGCTGCCTTCATAGCCATTGCCGAGGAACAGAGTTTGGGCAGCCGCCAGGATCGCTTCGCGCTTGGCGGGGTCCTTCGGACGGCCTGGGCCAGACGGTACGGGTGAGCTTTCGGTCATGGGCGTTTTTAATACTAGACTGGTGAGTTCGGTATTTTTACTATACCGCGCAGTATAAGTATTAGAACCCGCCTCGCGACAGAGAGAGATTCGACGTGTTCCGACATGCCTTGCCCTTCCTCGGTGTTTTTGGTTTCGTTTTGCTTGCCGGTTGCGGCAATGGCGAGCCTGAGCAACTCTCGACGCGGCCGGTGATGGTGGTTCAGCCACAGCCTGCCAGTGAGGCCTTTGAAAGCTATCCGGGCGAGGTGCATGCGCGCTACGAACCCGAACTGGCGTTTCGCATTGCAGGCAAGGTCACGGAGCGGATGGTCGAAGCCGGCGAGCGGGTGAGCAAGGACCAACCATTGGCCAAGCTCGATCCGCAGGATGTGCGACTGCAACTCGAGGGTATGCGTGCTCAGGTGGCGGCGGCGGAAGCCAACTTGCGGGTCGCCCGTGCCGAGCATGAGCGCTACAAGACCTTGATGGATCGCCAACTGGTCAGTCGCTCGCAATTCGACTCTTCTGAAAACGCCTATCGCTCCGCACAGGCACGGCTGCAACAAGCCCGTGCGGAATTCGACGTGGCCAACAACCAAGTCGGCTACGCCATCCTGCGAGCGACGCACGAAGGCGTGGTTGCTCAGCGTCGGGTTGAGGTGGGGCAAGTGGTTGGCGCTGGTCAGACGGCGTTTGTCCTGGCAGCCGATGGCGAACGCGAGGTGGCCATTAACCTGCCGGAACAGGCACTGGAACGCTACTCGGTCGGCCAACCGGTGTCGGTGGAAATCTGGTCGCAGCCGGGCAAGACGTATGCCGGCCACATCCGCGAGCTATCGCCAGCTGCCGACGCCCAGTCCCGGACCTACTCAGCGCGCGTTGCCTTCGATGATGCCGAGGTGCCTGCCGAACTTGGCCAGAGCGCGCTGGTTTCGATCCGCAGCAATGGCGAGGTGCCCTTGGCTGTGCCGCTTTCGGCGGTCACGGCCGAGCAGGGCAACGCTTACGTCTGGCGAGTCAGGGAGGACGCCACTCTTGAGCGCGTCGTCGTACAAACGGGGGCCTTCGGTGAATCCTCGGTGCCGATTCTCAAAGGCTTGCATGCCGACGATTGGATTGTGTTGGCGGGTGTGCAGATGCTCCACGAGAACCAGGCGGTGAGGGCGGTCGATCGTGATAACCGTCCGGTCGTGCTGGCAGCGCAGGAGTAATCACGATGCGCTTCAATCTTTCCGCCTGGGCGCTGGGTAACCGGCAGATCGTTGTCTATCTTATGCTGTTGATGGCCGTGGTCGGGGCGCTCTCTTACAGCAAGCTCGGTCAGAGCGAGGACCCGCCCTTTACCTTCAAGGCGATGGTAATTCAGACCCAGTGGCCCGGCGCGACCGCCGAAGAAGTCTCGCAGCAGGTCACCGAGCGCATCGAAAAGAAGCTGATGGAAACGGGAGAGTACGAGCGCATCGTGTCCTTTTCACGGCCGGGCGAATCCAACGTCACGTTCATGGCGCGCGATTCGATGCACTCCGAGCAGATCCCTGACCTCTGGTATCAGATCCGCAAGAAGATCGGCGACATCCGCCACGCCTTGCCCGCCGGTGTGCAGGGCCCATTCTTCAATGATGAATTCGGCACCACGTTCGGCAACATCTATGCGCTGACTGGCCAAGGCTTCGATTACGCCGTGCTCAAGGATTACGCCGATCGCATCCAGTTACAGCTGCAGCGTGTCGCAAACGTCGGCAAGGTCGAGCTGATCGGTCTACAGGACGAGAAGATTTGGATTGAGCTTTCCAACGTTAAGCTGGCCAATCTCGGCGTGCCGCTGGAGGCAGTCAAACAGGCGCTCGAAGCGCAGAACACCGTCATGTCGGCGGGATTCGTCGAGACACCCAGTGACCGTGTTCAGCTACGCGTCACCGGTAGCTTCGAGACGGTCAAGGAAATTCGCGACTTCCCCATCCGGGTCGCCGGCAGCACCTTCCGCATCGGTGATGTCGCCGAGGTCTATCGCGGTTTCAACGATCCGCCCGCGCCACGCATGCGCTACATGGGCGAACCGGCGATCGGCCTGGCGGTGTCGATGAAACCCGGAGGCGACATCCTCGTGCTCGGCGAGGCGCTGCAAGAGGCGTTCGCACGATTGCAGCAGGAATTGCCAGCGGGCATGCAGTTGCGCAAGGTCTCAGACCAGCCTGCGGCCGTGAAGACAGGTGTGGGCGAGTTCGTCCAGGTACTGATCGAGGCGCTGGTGATTGTGCTGCTGGTGAGCTTCTTCTCGCTGGGTGTCCGTACGGGGCTGGTGGTCGCGCTGTCGATCCCACTCGTATTGGCTATGACTTTCGCGGCCATGCATTACCTGGACATCGGTTTGCACAAGATTTCCCTGGGTGCGCTGGTGCTGGCGTTGGGACTCATGGTGGACGACGCGATCATCGCCGTGGAAATGATGGCGATCAAAATGGAGCAGGGCTTCGACCGACTCAAGGCCGCGAGTTATGCCTGGACCAGTACGGCCTTTCCGATGCTCACCGGTACGCTGATCACCGCCGCGGGCTTTCTACCGATTGCCACCGCGCAGTCCAGCACGGGCGAATACACCCGTTCGATCTTTCAGGTAGTGACCATCGCCCTGATCGCCTCCTGGATCGCCGCCGTAGTGTTCGTGCCGTTATTGGGGGAGAAACTGCTGCCCGATCTGGCCAAGCGTCATGCGCAAAAGCATGGCGGCAGCGAACAGGGACACGACCCGTATTCGACGCCGTTTTACCAGCGCGTGCGGCGCGTGATCCATTGGTGTGTGCAGCGGCGCAAGACGGTCATCATCCTGACCTTGTTGGCGTTCGTCGGCGCGATCGGATTGTTTCGTATCGTGCCGCAACAGTTCTTTCCCGCCTCCGGTCGTCTGGAGCTGATGGTCGATCTGAAGCTCGCTGAAGGTGCCTCGCTCAAGGCTACCGAAGCCGAGGTCCATCGCCTTGAGGAGATGCTCAAGGACCGCGCCGGCATCGACAATTACGTGGCCTATGTCGGTAGCGGGTCGCCGCGTTTTTACCTGCCGCTGGATCAGCAGCTGCCGGCCACCAGCTTCGCTCAGATCGTGGTATTGGCTGACAGTATCGAGCAGCGTGAGGCCTTACGTAGCTGGCTGATCGAGCGATTGCGGGAAGATTTCCCGACCTTGCGCGGCCGCGTCAGTCGTCTGGAAAACGGTCCGCCCGTGGGCTATCCGGTGCAGTTCCGGGTCACTGGTGAGCATATCGATGTGGTGCGCAAGCTGGCACGTCAGGTCGCGGCCAAGGTGCGCGAGAACCCCTATGTGGCTAACGTCCATCTCGACTGGCAGGAGCCGAGCAAGGTGGTCTGGCTGAACGTGGATCAGGATCGTGCCCGTGCGCTGGGCGTCAGTACGGTTGAACTGTCGAACTTCCTCAAGCGCACCTTTACCGGCACCACGGCGAGCCAGTTCCGGGAAGATAACGAGCTGATCGAGATCCTGATTCGTGGCACTGCACGCGAACGCGAAACCCTGTCCATGTTGCCCAGCCTGGCGATTCCCACAGCCAGCGGCCGCAGTGTGCCTTTGTCGCAGGTCGCAACCCTGGAATACGGCTTCGAAGAGGGTGTGATCTGGCATCGCAATCGGATGCCGACGGTAACGGTGCGTGCCGACATCTATGGCGATCAGCAGCCGGCCTCGCTGGTGCAACAGATCGAGCCGACCCTGAGTGAGGTACGCGAGGCGCTGCCCAGCGGTTACCTGCTGGAAGTCGGCGGTACCGTCGAGGACTCCAGTCGCGGCCAGGCCTCGGTGAATGCCGGAATGCCGCTGTTCATCATTGTTGTGGTGAGCCTGCTGATGCTGCAGCTGAAAAGCTTCTCACGTTCGGCGATGGTGTTCCTGACCGCACCGCTGGGGCTGATTGGCGTAGCACTGTTCCTATTGCTGTTCGGCAAGCCGTTCGGTTTCGTAGCGATGCTCGGCACTATCGCGCTGTCCGGCATGATCATGCGCAACTCGGTGATTTTGGTGGATCAGATCGAGCAGGACATTGGCGCGGGGCAGGATCGTTTCAATGCCATCATCGATGCCACGGTGCGGCGCTTCCGGCCCATCGTGCTGACAGCGCTGGCGTCGGTGTTGGCGATGATACCGCTGTCACGCAGTGTGTTCTTCGGACCGATGGCGGTGGCGATCATGGGCGGGTTAATCGTCGCGACTGCGCTGACATTGCTGTTTTTGCCAGCGCTTTACGCCGCCTGGTTCCGGGTAAAGGAACCGCCTCAGCGTTAAAGGCGGGGGTCAGTCGGTAGCCGCCGCTTCGCTTCGAGTGCCGTCTTTTTACATATTCAGGGCGCGTCCGATCGGTTGGCGACGAACGGTTGGAGCCGGTGAAACCCATCGCACACGGTGTCCTGAGGCTGTTGACCAGCCCTTCATGGCGGTCGGCATTTGTTCGTGCGGAGGGGGGCAGTAGCGCCAAAAACCGCGCGGAGGCGCTGCCCGCCGAGGTCTACCGATTGCAGGATGTCCGGCTGCAGGCTCGCCTCGGTTTCTATCCCCGTTGGGTCGAGTGATTGCGCCATTGAATTAGCCCTGAAATTCGTTCGCAGACCGCCGTTTTGAGCCCTTCCGTTCGTCTGTTCGAGCACGTCGAGCGATGCGTCGACAGCTAAGCTTAAGCCTGTATTTTTCTATCAGAAGCCAGGCCGGAAACGATGGGCGCAGTATGGCGAAACGACACATCTCGGGCAGAGGGCAGCAAGCGCGCGCCATCTGCTAACGAGCCTGGGCGAACACGTACGCACGGCAGCCGTCTGGCGCGCCGCATGGGTGTGTTCCTGGGCGTTTCATTGCTTGCCGGGGGCGGTTATGCCGCCTGGCATGAGATGCACACCTCGAAACTGCAGGCGCTGTGGCTTAACCGTTACGCCGAGAATCTGGACTACCAGCTCGAGCCCGGTGCGAGCCGCAGTATCAAGTTTCCCGAGGCAGGACCATTCGACCGCCGTCTGGGCTATGCGGCCTTGCCGACGTTCCTGGAACGGCTGACCCAACGGGGGTTCAGTGTGCAGCAGCAGGTGAGTTTTTCGCCCGCGTTGCTGCGCTACGTCAACCGTGGCTTCTTCGTACCCTATCCGGAAAAATCCCAGGCAGGACTGACCATCGACGATTGTCGAGGCGAGCCCCTGTATGCCAACAGTTATCCGCACCAATACTACGAGACCTTCGACGACGTACCGCCGGTCATCGCGATGAGCCTGCTGTTCATCGAGGATCGCGGGCTGCCCGACGCCGGCCGCCCACGAGCCAACCCCGCGGTGGATTGGCCACGTTTCACCATGGCGGCGGTCAGCCAGGTCGAGAAGAAGCTCGGCCTGCCGGTCCAGGCGGCTGGCGGCAGTACCTTGGCAACGCAGGTGGAGAAATACCGTCATTCGCCAGAAGGGCGCACGGGCAACGCTGAGGAAAAGATTCGGCAGATGATTTCGGCCAGCGTCCGTACCTACCGCGAAGGCCAGCAGACCATGGTCACCCGGCAGCGCATCGTGCGTGACTACCTCAACAGCGTGCCGCTCTCGGCCGCCTACGGTCACGGCGAGGTGCACGGCATCGCCGACGGTTTGCGCCTCTGGTACGGCGCCGATTTTGCCGAGGTCAACCGGGTACTCGATGCTCGCCGTAACGCGGGCGTCAGCTATGAAACGCAGGGGTTGGCGCTGCGTCAGGTGCTCTCGCTGCTGATCGCTCAGCGGCGCCCGTCGTATTACCTCGGGGCAGGGCGCGACGCCATGGCGGAACTCACCGACAGTCATATCCGCCTGTTGGCCAACGGCGGCGTCATCAATACACGGCTGCGTAATGCCGCCTTGCAGCAGAAGGTTGTGTTCCGGGACCTGCGCCTCGAGCCGGGTATCCGAGAGGTGCCTTCCAGCAAAGGCATCACGGCGGCTCGGATGCGCCTCAGCAACCTGCTGGGTGTTTCGTTGTATGAACTCGATCGTCTCGATCTGGCCGCGACCACGCCGCTGCACGGTGAACTGCAGGGGCAGATCAGCAACTACCTGCATCGACTGGCCGATCCGGCGTTCGCGGGCGAGGCTGGTTTGTTCGGCGAGCGCATGTTGTCACCTGAGCGTACCGGCGACGTGCGCTACAGCTTCACACTGTTCGAGCGCGGCGAGCAGGGCTTTCGCGTGCGGGTGCAGACCGATAACACCAACCAGCCGTTCGATATCAACGAGGGCAGCAAGCTGGAGCTGGGCTCGACCGCGAAGCTGCGGGTACTGACGACCTATCTCGAGGTTGTTGCCGAGCTGCACGAGCGCTACGCGACGAGCGATGTCGCCACCTTGCGCAAGGCCGAGGCGCTGGATCCGCTGACCCGCTGGGCCCTGGCGTATCTTATTCAGCATGAGGATCGCAATTTGCCGGCGATGCTTGATGCCGCGCTGGAACGGCGCTACTCGGCCAGCCCGACCGAGCGCTTCTTCACGGGCGCCGGCATGCACCGGTTCGGCAACTTCCGTCATCAGGACGATGGCCGCCTGCCGACCATGCGTGAAGCCCTACAGGAGTCGATCAACCTGCCTTTTGTTCGGTTGATGCGTGATCTGGTGAGCTACAGCACCTATCAGACTTCCAACGGCGCCGAGTTGCTCAGAACTGACGACAATCCCGAGCGGCGGGAATACCTGCAGCGCTTTGCCGACCGTGAGGGCTCGGTGTTTCTCCAGCGCTTCTGGCGCAAGTACCGCGTCAAGAGTGCAGACGAACGCATCGAAGCACTGCTGGACGGCATGCGGCCAACACCATCGAGGCTGGCTGCGGTGCATCGTTATCTGATGCCCGAGGCAGATCGAGCAGCGTTCGAGCGATTCCTCAAGGCCCGTCTGCCGACTGCGGACCTCACCGACAAGGCGCTCGACTCGCTGTACGAGCGCTATGCGCCGGGGTCGTACAGCTTGCCGGATCAAGGCTACATAGCCCGGGTCCACCCGCTGGATTTATGGCTGCTGGGTTATCTGATCAAGCATCCCGAGGCGGGTATTACCGAAGTGATCGCGGCCAGTAGCGCCGAGCGCCAGGAAGTGTATGGCTGGCTGTTCCGCAGTCGCCACAAGAGCGCACGGGACAGCCGCATCCGCATCATCCTAGAAGTTGAGGCGTTCACTGATATCCATCGCCGTTGGCAGCGTCTGGGCTATCCGTTCGACCATCTGGTGCCGTCGCTGGCCACCGCGCTGGGCAGTTCAGGTGATCGTCCGGCGGCGCTGGCCGAGTTGATGGGCATCATCGTCAACGACGGCGTGCGGCTGCCGAGCGTGCGCATCGACAGCCTGCATTTCGCCAGTGACACGCCGTACGAGACTCGCCTCGGCATCCAGCCGGATGTGGGTGTGCGGGTGCTGCCGAGTGAGGTTGCGACGGCTTTGCGCGAAGCGCTTGCAACTGTGGTCGAGGGCGGCACGGCGCGGCGCCTGCGTGGCAGCTTTGTGCAGGCTGACGGTGAAGCCCTGCGTGTTGGCGGCAAGACCGGAACGGGTGACAACCGGATCCAGACCGTTGGGGCCGGCGGCCGGCTGATCAGCTCGCTGGCGCTGAATCGCACCGCAACCTTCGTGTTCTACCTCGGGCCGAACCACTTCGGCACGCTGACCGCCTATGTTCCGGGGCGCGGCGCGGACAGCTTCCGCTTTACCTCGGCGCTGCCGGTGCAGGTGCTCAAAGGCATGGCGCCGATCCTGCAACCGTACCTGCAACCCGGCGCGCAGACGCAATGCCAGCCGGTTGGTGCGCCGCTGGAGCCAACGCTGACGGCGAGCACCAAGAAGTCCTGACGATAGCGGGTCGAGCGGTCGGGGATACCTGACCGCTCTGATCCCTTCTCGCAGTTGCCTTTGCCGAAGACTCCGCGCTCGGCGACACTCATCCTTTTCGCGGGCCCAATCGGGGGCCTTGCATGGGATTGAGGGGCGACGATGAAACTGCCGATCTATCAGGTCGATGCATTTACCCATGAGCTGTTCAAAGGCAACTCCGCGGCGGTCGTGCCGCTTCAGCATTGGCTGAGCGACGCGCAGATGCAGGCCATTGCCGTGGAAAACAACCTGTCCGAAACCGCCTTTCTGGTGCGTGAGCCTGATGGGGCATTTCACATTCGTTGGTTCTCGCCGATCACCGAAATCGATTTCTGCGGGCACGCCACCTTGGCCAGTGCTTTCGTTCTGTTGGGGCAGAAGCTGGCGACGGCTCCGCTGGTCTTCCGTGCGGCTGCGGTAGGCGATATCAGCGTCGCTCGGTTGGATGATGGCTTGTTGGAGATGAGCTTCCCCAACCGTGCTCCGGAGCCCGTCGAAAACCCGCCGGTCGAGCTGTTCAGCGGCCTTGGGTCTTTGCCGCAGACAGTCCTGAAAAACCGCCAGGCCTGGTTCGCCGTGTATGAAGATGAAGATCAGGTGCGCCAGCTGGCTCCCGATCTCTCACTACTCAAATCATTGGCGCCCCTGGATGTCGTGGCGACTGCGCCGGGTCGCCAGCAGGATTTCGTCTCGCGCTATTTCTGGCCGGCCAATGGCGGTGATGAAGATCCGGTCACTGGCTCCATCCATGCAGGGCTCACCCCGTACTGGAGCCAGCGGCTGGGCAAGACGCAGTTGCTGGCGCTGCAGGCCTCGCGCCGCAGCGGTTTGCTGCACTGCCGGGTCGAAGGCGAGCGGGTTTTTGTCGCCGGGCATGCGGTGCTGTATTTACAGGGCACGATTGAGGTCTAGTTCCCGGTTAGGGAACAGGGGCGCTCGCGTCATGCAGCGCCGCTATCAAGCCGGGCGCTAGAACGACTTCACGATCCGCCCGAGCAGCTCCATCGCGTTCTCGCTGCGCTTGTCCCAAGGATGGCCGTAGTTCAGGCGTGCGCAATTGCGAAAGCGCCGGGTGGCTGAAAAGATTGGGCCCGGAGCGAGGCTGATGCCCTGCGCGAGCGCCAGTTGCAACAATTGCAGCGAATCGACCCGCTCGGGGAATTCGAACCAGAGGAAGTAGCCGCCGCTGGGCCGCGTTACCCGGGTGCTGGCAGGGAAGTGACGCGCGGCGGAGGCAAGCATTTCGCCCTGCTGACGTTCCAGTGCATGACGCAGCTTACGTAAATGGCGGTCGTAGCCGCCATGTTGCAGATAATCAGCGATAGCCGCTTGGGCCGGCACCGAGGGAGAAATCGTCGTCATCAGCTTGAGGCGGCTGATCTGTTCGGCATAGCGCCCGCCTGCCACCCAGCCGATCCGGTAACCCGGCGCCAGGCTTTTGGAAAAAGACCCGCAATGCATTACCCATCCGTCATGGTCGTGGCTCTTGACCGGTTTCGGCGGCTCCTGGTTGAAGTACAGCTCGGCGTAGACGTCGTCTTCGATCAGCGGGACCTGATGGCGCTGCAGCAGCGCATAGAGTTTCTCTTTGTTTGCCTCGCACATGCTCGCACCGAGCGGATTCTGCAGGCTGCTCATGAACCAGCAGGCCTTGATTGGCAGGCTGCCCAGGCGGCTTTCCAGGGTGCCCAGGTCGATTCCGTCACGCGGATGCACCGGGATTTCCACAGCTTTAAGTTTGAGCCGCTCCAGCACCTGCAAGGTGGCGTAGAACGCGGGCGCTTCGATGGCGACCAGATCCCCCGGCTGGGTGACCACCTGTAAACAGAGATTCAACGCTTCCATCGCGCCGGTGGTGATTACCAGTTCGTCCAACGGCAGCATGACTCCGCTGACCATATAGCGCAGCGCGATTTGTCGGCGCAGGTCAGGGTGACCGGTGGTCATCTCGGCGATCACTTCACGCCCCGGCATCTCGCGCACGGTCTGCGCCATGGAGCGTGCCAGGCGTTGCAGGGGAAACAGGTCGGGACTGGGGAAGGCGGAACCGAACGGAACGGTGTCCGGATCACGCAGCGAGGCGAGCACCGAGAACACCAGTTCGCTAACGTCGACATCGGTGGTTTCGCTCAGTCGTGGGCTGATCTCAGGCTCGGGAAGCAGGCGTCTGGCGTGCTCGCGAACAAAATAGCCCGAGCGCGGCCGGGCCTGAATCAATCCGCGATCCTCCAGCAGGTAGTACGCCTGGAACACGGTGGAGGGACTAACGCCGTAGGTGCGACTGGCATGGCGCACGGACGGCACCTTTTCGCCCGGCGCCAGCACGCCGGAGCGGATCAGTTCGGCAATTTCGTCAGCGAATTTCTCGTAGCGCTTCATCTGCTTCAGCTTCAGCAAGGGGCAATATCGGTCAGCCGCGTGAGCGGGCGCATGCGAACTGCCACCATCCTATCGAACCCTTGGTGCAATGAAGCTACTCGGAGCCGTTATCTGGCGTGTCGGGTCGCTCGCGTCAGTGACCGAGAAGTGCAGCTTCTCGTGCGCGTTCACATTGTCGTCAACGAGCGCCACGCTGACCGGGATATCGACGATCTCGCCTGCGGCGAGACTGATCTGGTGCGGGCCGTGCAGCTCGTAGGGGCCTTCGCCCAGGGTGATCAGATAGTCGTGCGGCTGCTGGGTTTTATTGATCACCTTCAAGCTGTACATGTTTTCGATCTGGCCCTCGATATTTTCTCGGTAGAGGGTGCGGTCCTTGGTTACATCCAGGGATAACGTCGGTCGCGCTTCCAACGCCCAGACGAAGGCACCGATCATAATCACCAGCGCTCCGGCATAGCCGATCAGGCGTGGTCGCAGCAGCCTGGTCTGGCCGCCTTCAAGCGCACGTTCGGAGGTATATCGAACCAGCCCTCGGGCGTAGCCCATCTTGTCCATGACGCTGTCGCAGGCGTCGATACAGGCACCGCAGCTCAGGCAGTCGAGTTGCAGGCCGTCGCGGATGTCGATACCGGTGGGGCAGACCTGCACGCACAGCGTGCAGTCGATGCAGTCACCAAGGCCCTCGGCTTGTGGATTGGCGTCTTTACGCCGCGCGCCTCGTTGTTCACCCCGGGCGGCATCGTAGGACACCACCAGCGTGTCGGCATCGAACATCACACTCTGGAAGCGCGAATAGGGGCACATGTGCATGCACACCTGTTCACGCAGCCAGCCGGCGTTGATGTAGGTCGCGGCGGTGAAGAAGAACAGCCAGAACGCGGCGGTTCCGCCCAGCTGCAGGCTGTACAGATCGATGACCAGTTCACGGACCGGGGTGAAGTAGCCGACGAAGGCAATCGCCGTGGCCAGGCTTACGGCAAGCCAGACGGCGTGCTTGGCAGCGCGTCGTAACAGCTTGCTGATTGAAAGCGGGGCGGCGTCCAGTTTAATTCGCTGGCTGCGATCACCCTCGGTGACTTTCTCAGCCCACATGAACACCCAGGTCCAGGTGCTTTGTGGGCAGGCGTAGCCGCACCAGACTCGACCCGCGAGCACAGTGATGAAAAACAAGCCGAAGGCGGCGATGATCAGCAACGCCGATAATAGGATGAAATCCTGCGGCCAGAATGTCGCCCCGAAGATATGGAACTGTTGTTTGTTCAAATCCCATAGCACCGCCTGGCGTCCGCCCCAGGTCAGCCACTGGGTGCCGAAATAGAGCAGAAACAATAGTCCGCCGCCGACCAGGCGCAGATTGCGGAACAGGCCGGCAAAACTGCGGGTGTGAATCGGCCCGCCCGCCTGTGCCGGGGTCAGGCGTATCGGCTTGCGTGGATCAACGGTGTCGATGATTGTTGCGCGGATGCGTTCGGTCATTGGGGTGCCCCTGTCAGGCTATATCAGGCGGCGCCGATGATCTGATCAGGGTGTTTCGCATAACAGGCTCAGGTACTGCTGAAAAATACGCATCAGATGGTCGCTGCGCTGGTTTGGATCTGCATCCGACGGGCCATCCAAGGCGTGCGCCCTCGTAGCGTAGGGGTTTGGCGACGACCTCGGTAATGTGGTCGCTGCACCGTGCCTGCACCGTGCGACGCTAGGCCACAGTCCGCGCAATCAGCTGATGCGGTTTTTCCGTGCGCATCTGCACCTGTTTCGAGGCGAGCGAGGCAAGTCATAGTCGCTCGCGTGTGGCCGATGCGTGCTGTCAGCGGCCGTTCCCTGCATGATTACCCGTTCCGCTCAACCGTTTTGATAGGACCCTCAATGATTCTCAAAGGCCTGACCTGGCTGGTCGTACTGCAGCTGCTTGGCAGCGTCATCCATCTCTCGCTGCTGCCGGCGCTGCCCGGTCCTATCATCGGCATGGTGCTGCTGTTCGGGCTGCTGTTGCTGCGCCGCGGCATTCCCGAGCCGCTGGAAAAGACCGCCGCGCTGCTGCTGCAGTATCTGCCGTTGCTGTTGATCGTGCCGGCGGCGGGAATCATGACCAGCAGCGAGGCCTTGCTTGCAGACCTGCCGGCGATTGCCGCCGGGCTGGTGTTGTCGCTGGTGGTGACCGTGCCGTTCTGCGGCTGGCTGATGCAGCGGCTGATCCGACGCATGGACCGCCGAACGGAGGACCAGGCATGAGCGGCGTCGACTGGCATAGCGTTTGGACGGTGACCCTTGATCATCCGCTGTTCTCAGTGGCGCTGACGTTGATTGCCTTTCAACTGGCACTGGCGTTGTACCGACGCAGTGGTTGGCTGGTGTTGCAGCCGGTCATGATCGGCATGCTGCTGGTGGTTGGCACGCTTTACCTGTGTGGCATCGACTATGCGAGCTATCGCGCCGACGCCTCGATGATCGCCGTGCTGGTCGGTCCGGCGACCGTGGCGCTGGCCGTGCCGCTGTACCGCCATATCCGCCGCATCCAGCAGCTGTTCTGGCCGATCCTCATCACGCTGGTGTCCGGTGGTGTACTCGGCGTTGCGCTGACCCTGGCGATCGCTGGCGCGCTGGGTGCGGATCTGTCGGTGCTGATGAGCCTCTCGCCCAAGGCAGCGACCATGCCGATCGCGATGTTGGTGGCTGAACAGCTGGGTGGTCTGGCGTCTTTGGCAGCGGTATTCGTCATGCTCACCGGGGTCATCGGCACCGCGCTTGGGCCGCTGTTGCTGGGTTGGGCCAGCGTCGATCATCCGGCGGCACGAGGCTTGAGCTATGGCATCAACGCGCACGCCATCGGCACGGCGAGGGCGCTGGAGGAAGGTGACGAGTGCGGAGCATTCGCGGCGCTGGGGATGAGTCTGCTGGGCATTCTGATCGCATTGTTCCTGCCGCTGGTGCTGGGCTGAGGGTTTCTGTTGCATCGGCAGCTGTTGCGGTTGGCCCGGCTACGCCTAGGCTTAGGGCTCTTCCCTCAGGAGCAGTCCCATGTTCGAGCAGTTCCAGCGTAACGAGTGTGAGGTCAACGGCGTTCGGATCAACTATCGCAAGGGCGGCTCCGGTCCGCCTCTGCTCTTGCTGCACGGATACCCGCAGACGCACGTAATCTGGCACAAGGTGGCCGATCAGCTGGCTCAGCGCTTCACCGTTGTGGCGGCTGACCTGCGCGGTTACGGCGATAGCAGCAAGCCCGAAGGCGGCGAGGATCATATCGCCTACAGCAAGCGCGAGATGGCGCGCGACCAGGTGGAGCTGATGCGCGCGTTGGGCTTCGAGCGCTTCGACCTGCTCGCCCACGACCGCGGGGCGCGGGTCAGTCATCGGCTGGCCATGGATCACCCGCAGGCCGTGCGGCGGCTTATCCTGCTGGATATCGCGCCGACCCTGGCGATGTACAGCCAGACCGACGAAACCTTTGCTCGCGCCTACTGGCACTGGTTCTTCCTGATTCGTCCGGCGCCGCTGCCGGAAACGCTGCTCGAGGCCGACCCCGAACTTATCCTGCGCACCGCCGTGGCCACCCGCGCCGATCATGTGCATCCGTTCAGCGAGGGCGCGTTCGCCGAGTACCTGCGATGCATGAAGCTGCCCGGCACCGTTCATGCGTTCTGCGAGGACTATCGGGCCAGCGCCGGCATTGATCTCGACCATGACCGCGAAGACCGTGCCGCCAAGCGAATGATCGCCGCGCCGTTGCTGGTGCTGTGGGGTGCCAAGGGTGTGATCGAGCGTTGTTTCGATCCGCTTGAGGAATGGCGCGCGGTTGCGTCAGACGTTCAGGGCAAGGCCCTGCCAGGTGGGCACTACCTGCCGGAAGAAGTGCCCGAGCTGCTATTGGAAGAAGTGCTGGCGTTTCTCGCCTGAAATCGTCCATCGCGCGGCGGATATATCGATCATGGCGATAGGTTCGTACAGAAAAATCCAACCATGTAATCGGCGATTCAATAGAAGATCACCTCATTCCGTCACTCGGCGCGCCTGTCGCCGAGGCGGCCACCGTTTAGAGGTCTCTCAAATGATCGACATTCGCCCCCGCGCCGAGCTCGGCAGCGCTCAGCATGGTTGGTTGGATACCCGTCATCACTTTTCCTTCGCTGAATACCACGACCCGGCCCGCATGCACTGGGGACACTTGCGGGTCTGGAATGACGACAGCATCGCACCGCATTCCGGCTTCCCGAGCCACCCGCATCGCGACATGGAAATCATCACCTACGTGCGCAAAGGCGCGATCACCCATGAGGACAGCCTCGGCAACCGCGGCCGAACCGTGGCCGGCGACGTCCAGGTGATGAGCGCCGGCACCGGCATCACCCACAGCGAATACAACCTGGAAGACGAGACCACCGAGATTTTCCAGATCTGGATCTACCCGGATCAGTCCGGCTTGCCGCCTGCCTGGGGCACCCGGCCTTTCCCGGCCGGTGAGCGCGCCGGCAGCTTCGTCACTTTGGCCAGCGGGATGGCAGAGGACGGCGATGCCTTGTCCATTCGAGCCGATGCCCGCCTGGTTGCGGCGACACTTTCTGCCGGTCAGGTTGCCGAATACCAGATTGGCGCGGACCGGAAGGTCTACATGGTTGCGGCCAGTGGGCGTATCGAAGTCGGGGAGCGAATCGCGGCGGCAGGTGATGGGGTGGCAGTGCGAGATGAGAAGCAGCTGAGCATCAAGGCGTTGGAAGACAGTGAAATCGTGCTGGTCGACGTTCGCTGAACGTATCGACTTCCACTACTCGAACCGAAACACAACCCAGGAAGAGGAAACTGAAAATGGCGAAGATTCTCGTGGTGTATCACTCAATGTATGGCCACATCGAAACCATGGCCAATGCAGTGGCCGAAGGTGCGCGTCGTGTCGAAGGCGCTGAAGTGACCATCAAGCGCGTGCCGGAAACCATGCCGCAAGAGGCTTTCAAGAATGCCGGCGGCAAGGTCGACCAGGAGGCACCGGTCGCCAATCCGGCCGAGTTGGCCGATTACGACGCGATCATCTTTGGTACGCCGACTCGCTTCGGCAACATGTCCGGGCAGATGCGTACCTTCCTCGATCAGACCGGTGGGCTCTGGGCCAAGGGCGCGCTGCACGGCAAGGTTGCCAGCGTGTTTACTTCGACCGGCACCGGCGGCGGTCAGGAGATGACCATTACCTCGACCTGGACCACTTTGGCGCACCACGGAATGATCATCGTGCCCACCGGCTACGGTATCGGCGAGTTCTTCGACATTTCGGAAGTGAATGGCGGCACGCCGTACGGTGCCTCGACCATCGCTGGCGGTGACGGCTCGCGTCAACCTTCCAATAAAGAACTGACCATTGCCCGTTACCAGGGCGAGCTGGTGGCCCAGACCACGGTCAAGCTGAAAGGCTGAAAGGCTGATCGGCTGTGAAGGTGCCGGGTGGCTTGGCTCGCCCGGCGTCCTGGCCCTATCAGCCGTCATGCAGCAACCCGTACATCAGCTCATCGACATAGCCGGTGTCGCTGGCACGTTTGTAGGCCGCCCGCTGAGTGCCTTCGTGAACGAAGCCCAGACGTTCATAAAAGGTGATGGCGCGGGGATTGTCCGCTTCGACTGTCAGCTCGACACGCGTGATGCCCGCTCGCTGCAGCCGCGCAAGGGCGTCCTGCATCATTCCCATGGCGATACCTCGGCCTTGAGCTTCCGGCGCCACGGCCAAGGTTCCAAGGTAGGCGACATGGGCAGCACGACCGACGTGCCGCTGCGCCTTGTAGAAGCCCATTACTTCCCCATCGACTTCGTATACGTAGAAACAGCCACTCTCGAACAACGGGTCGAACACCTTGCCGAACGCCTCGCGCGTCATCGGATCGAAGCCCAGGAAGGGCACCACTGATTCGTGCATGTAGATGTCGTAGACCCGATCAAAATCGGTAGGCGCGACCAGTCGGCGCATATCCATCCTCCTAGGGCAGGGGCGCGAACAGCGCCTCGATATCACTCGGCTCCAGTTGCCAGCCGCCTTGATCACCGGCATCCAGCACGCCTGCAGCCAGTTCGGCTTTGCGTTGCTGCAGTTGCTGGATCTTTTCTTCGACGGTAGCGCGAGCGATCAGCTTGTAGACAAACACCGGTTTGCTCTGGCCGATACGGTGCGCGCGGTCGGTGGCCTGGTTCTCCGCGGCCGGGTTCCACCAGGGATCGTAATGGATCACGGTGTCGGCAGCCGTCAGGTTCAGACCGGTGCCGCCAGCCTTGAGGCTGATCAGAAACAGTGGGACTTCCCCATTCTGGAACCGCTTGACGGGAGTGCGCCGATCCTTGGTTTCGCCGGTGATCTGTACATAGTCGATGGTGCGGCTCTGCAGCTCTTCTTCAATCAGCGAGAGCATCGAGGTGAACTGTGAAAACAGCAGGATTCGTCGGCCTTCGGCGAGCAGCTCGGTCAGCATCTCCATCAGGCTGTCGAGTTTGCCAGAGGTGCCGCCCCGGACTGGCCGGGCGACGTCGCCCTTGACCAGACGGAGATCGCAGCACACCTGACGCAGCTTGAGCAGGGCATCGAGGATGACGATCTGACTGCGCGCCAGGCCTTTGCGGTCGATCTCCTCGCGGACTTTGCTGTCCATCGCCAGTCGCACGGTTTCGTACAGGTCGCGCTGAGCCGGGCTGAGCTCGACCCAGTGCAAGATCTCGTTTTTGGGCGGCAACTCCTGCGCGACCTGTTCCTTGCGTCGCCTGAGCAGGAAAGGTTTTATTCGCTTGGTGAGGTGCTCGAGCCGATCGGCGTCGCCGTGTTTCTCGATAGGCGTGCGGTAATCCCGGGTGAATTGCTTGGTATCGCCGAGCCAACCGGGCATGAGGAAATGAAACAGCGACCAGAGCTCGCCCAGATGATTTTCCAACGGCGTGCCGGTGAGGCAGAGGCGCTGGCGGGCGTCCAGACGTCCGGCAGCTTGCGCGGCCTTGCTGCTGGCGTTCTTGATGTTCTGGGCTTCGTCGAGCACCAGCACATGCAGCGGGACGTCTGCGAGCAGGTCGATGTCTCTGGGCAGCAGCGCATAGGTGGTGAGCAGCAGATCGTAGTCGGTCAGATGCTGGTAGAGCTGTCGACGCGTCGTCCCGTGCAGGGTCGCCACTTTCAGCGATGGCGCGAAGCGGGCCGCTTCATCCTGCCAATTGGGGATGAGGGTAGTGGGCATCACCACAAGAGAGGGTCGGTCCAGCTTGCCCGCTTGCTTCTCCAGTAACAGGTGAGCAAGGGTCTGCAACGTTTTACCCAGGCCCATATCGTCGCCCAGAATGCCGCCGACCTCGAGGGCTCGTAGCGTTTGCATCCAGCGCAGGCCGTCCAGCTGATAGGGGCGCAGTGTTGCATTCAGGTCCCGCGGTGGGCTGATGTCTTCTTTGCGGTAATCGCGCAGTCGCTGGGCGAAATCCCGCAAATGCTCGCCGCCATGCCATTGCAGTGGGAGCGAATCGAGCCCAGCCAGCCGGGCCGCATCGGTTCGCTCCAGTCGTAAGTTCTCGCCGTTTGGTTGCTCTTGAAGATAAAGCTCCGAGAGGGTGGCCAAGATGGGTTTCAGGCGATCGAAGGGCAGCAGCACTTGCAGCGGTTGGCCATCTTCTTCGCGGCGCCGATCGATCTGCACCCGCAGGGTTTCGTCGTCGCCGCGTTGTGCCAGGGCGTGCGCAGAGAGCAGGGCCGGATTGCGTCGGATCAGCCCGAGCAGGACCGGCAATAGGCTTATTCGCTCACCTTCAACGATGATGCCGAGTTCCAGGTCGAACCAGCTGTGCTCGGGCGGCTCTTCGACGTCGACGTACCAGGCATCAATCGAGGTCAGATCGTAGGCGAAGCCGGGCTGCATGACGATCTGCCAGCCTTGCTCGCGCAGCGGGGTCAGTTGGGTTTGGGTGAAATTCAGCCAGGCCGCCTCGCTCGACAGCTCGAACATCTCGGCCGAATCCTTCGGCAACGCCTGACTCTGGCGCAGCGCTGGGCGAAAACCCAGTTGCTGCAACTGCTGACGCAGCGCCTGTTCCGCGTCTGGCCGGCGGGCGATGCTCAACACGCGAGCCCCTTCGGTCTGGCGTACGCGTTGGCCAGGCTTGGCTTTGCCGTGAACCTGGGTGTGGCCGTAGAGGAACGTCAGCCCGGCACGATGCTGGTGCTCGCTCACCATGCGTCCGCTGCTGAGCTGGTAGTTGACCGACTGATGGCTGCCGAGGCTCAGGTGGGGCAGTGGAAGCAGGTCATCGACCTGATGTTCTTCAGGCTTGGCGGGGGCCGGCAGCTGCGGGGCGATTTCATGCAGCGTCAGGCTGAACAGGGCGGCCTGGGCGGATGGAACCGCGGGTGCGTCGAGAAGGTGCCGAGCCAGTGGCATAGGCAAACCGTGATCGACCATGCCCATTTCGTTCCGGGCCCTGTCGACGTAGTACAGCGGGTCCACAGCTGTAAGCAGTTCGCCGTGGGGTTCGGCCATGTCCAATCCAGGCTGGAAACCCCCGTCGGTTTGCTCGTTCCAGTTGAAGCGTGCCTGCCGGGGCCGGCCGGGCTGCAGTGCGGGCTGATCCCAGCTGAGAAAGGCGCGACCGCTTTCGAGAATCAGGCGCAGGATTTCGCCGCCGTTCTCGCCGTTGGGCTTGAATCCATTGCCTGATGTGCGGCCCAGCGTTACCAGTGCGGCAATGCGCAAATCCAGCGGCTGCATGAAGGTCGGCTTGCGAAAGCCGGCTTCACGCAATCCATAGTAGGGCTGCCGCTCGCCCCAGGTGCCGTCTTTGTGTTGACGCACCTTGTAGACCTCCACGGAGAAGTCAGGGCATAGCAGATAGTGCAGACACCAGCCTTGGCCAGTTTGCAGGTTGTCACCTAGCGCCTGTGGGAGCTGCGATAGCCATTGTTCCAGCCGGTCAGGGAAGCGCTCACCGGACTGCTCGCTCTGCTTGGCGGGCAGGCGCTCGGCTTGCGCTTCGAGGGACGCTATCAGGGCTACGCAATGCTTGCAGTTGAGGCCAACCGGACAGCTGCAGATGCAGCTGAGCCGGCCGTCGCGGGATAACTCCAGCGACTGACGATAGACGCTGCCAGCTGAACCGCGGCAGGTCGCTTCGACATACCGTGAATCCTCACGGACGATCCTGATGCGATTCTCCGCTGCGTACTGCAGGCCCCTGGCGATTACGTTTTCGGAAAACGGTAATCGCCAGGCGGCGGGCAGGTTGGGGAGAAAGTCACCCTGCATCGGTGGATCGGGCGGGGAGTACAGGCGTCTTCGGCATCGTTACGGCTTTTCCACGGACAGACGTTCGAGTAATGCCTCAAGCGTGTTGAAGCGCTCTTCGGCACGCTCCATCGGCACCTGAAATTTGAACATCGTGGCGCCTTCGAACTTGTAACGGTTGGGCTGGCTCTGGATCAGTTTGATCAGCACCATCGGGTCGACGCTGGTATCCGCAGCGAACTCGATACGTCCTCCTTGAGGGCCGGCGTCGATCTTGGTGATGCCGAGGCTGGCCGCCTGCAGCTTAAGCAGGGTCAGCCTGACCAAGTGCTTGGCAGGTTCAGGCAGCAGACCGAAGCGATCGATCATCTCGACCTGCAGTTCACGCAGACCGTTCTCGTCGGCGGCGTTGGCGATGCGCTTGTAGAGGATCAGCCGCGCATGCACATCTGGTAGGTAGTCTTCCGGAATCAACGCCGGGACGCGCAGATTGATCTCTGGTCCGCCGCCCAGCGGTTGATCGAGGTTCGGCTGTTCACCTTTCTGGATGGATTTGACCGCACGTTCGAGCATCTCCATATAGAGCGTGAAACCGACCGCTTGAATCTGCCCGCTCTGGCCATCGCCGAGCAGCTCGCCCGCGCCGCGAATCTCCAGGTCGTGGGTAGCGAGGACGAAGCCTGCTCCGAGATCCTGCGCGTTGGCGATGGCTTCCAGGCGCTTCTCGGCGTCTGGGGTCATGGCCTTGCGTGGTGGCGTCAGCAGATAGGCGTAGGCCTGGTGGTGGCTGCGTCCAACGCGTCCCCGCAGCTGATGCAGCTGGGCCAGGCCGAACTTGTCGGCACGTTCGATGATGATAGTGTTGGCGCTCGGTACGTCGATGCCCGTCTCGATGATGGTCGAGGCGATCAGCACGTTAAAGCGCTTGTGGTAGAAGTCGCCCATCACCTGTTCGAGTTCGCGTTCGCGCATCTGGCCGTGGCCTACGCCAATGCGGGCTTCCGGCACCAGTTCGGCAAGATCGGCGGCGCATTTCTCGATCGTCTTCACGTCGTTGTGCAGGTAATAGACCTGGCCACCGCGCAACAGCTCACGCAGCAGCGCTTCCTTGATCACAGAGTTCTGCTGCTCCATGACGAAGGTGCGCACCGACAGCCGGCGCGCAGGCGGCGTGGCGATGATGGAGAGGTCGCGCATGCCGGCGACGGCCATGTTCAAAGTCCGAGGAATCGGTGTGGCGGTCAGGGTGAGGATGTCGACTTCGCTGCGCAGCGCTTTGAGCTGTTCCTTCTGGCGCACCCCGAAGCGGTGTTCTTCGTCAATGATCACCAGCCCAAGGTTGGTGAACTTGACGTCGTCCTGCAGCAGTTTGTGGGTACCGATGAGAATGTCGACCTTGCCTTCGGCCAGCTCCTGCACAGCAGCCTGGATCTCCTTGGCCGATTTGAAACGGCTCATCACCTCGACGCGAACCGGCCAATCGGCGAAACGGTCGCGGAAGCTGTTGTAGTGCTGCTGGGCAAGTAGAGTGGTTGGCACCAGCACCGCCACCTGACGGCCGCTGTGAACGGCGATGAAGGCGGCGCGCATGGCCACTTCGGTCTTGCCGAAGCCCACATCGCCGCAAATCAGGCGGTCCATAGGCTTGGGTGCAAGCATGTCGTTGCGTACCGCTTCGATCGCGGCTTGCTGGTCCGGCGTTTCCTCGAACGGGAAGCCGGCGCTGAAGGTTTCGTAATCGAGTTGCGGGTCTTCGAAGGCGTAGCCTTCCCGCGCGGCGCGACGGGCATAGATGTCGAGCAGCTCTGCGGCTACGTCGCGTACCTGTTCGGCGGCCTTGCGTTTGGCTTTCTGCCAGGTTTCCGAGCCCAGGCGGTGCAGCGGCGCCAGTGCATCGTCGCTGCCGGTGTAACGAGCAATCAGGTGCAGGCTGGAGACCGGTACGTAGAGCTTGGCCTCTTCGGCGTACTGCAGCATCAGGAACTCGGCGGCCTGACCTTCGATCTCCAAGGTGACCAAACCGTGATAACGGCCGACACCGTGGTCGATGTGAACCACCGGCGCGCCTTCGCGCAGTTCGGTGAGGTTCTTGATGACGTTCTCGCCGGCATCACGACCTTTTTCACGCCGGCGGCGTTGCATGATGCGCTGGCCGAACAGCGGGTTTTCGGCGATCAGCGCCAGGGCCGGGTCTTGCAGCAGCAAGCCGTCGTCGAGCGGGGCGATGGTGATCGCCAGACGCTCGCCGCTTTCAACGAACTGCGGCCAGCCAGCAACTTCCTGCGGACGCAGCTTCAGCCGAGCGAGCAGCTCGAGCAGAACCTCGCGACGGCCAGCCGATTCGGCGGTGAAAAGTACGCGGCCTGGAAATTCGTCGAGAAAGCGTCGCAATGCACCCAAGGGTTCAGGTGCCTTGGCGTCGATCGCAAGCTCAGGGAAGCGGCTGGCTGGAAAGCGCTCGCGGCCGATGCCGGTTTCTACATTGTCCTGGCTGGCCACGATCCGCGGCCAGAGTTTCAGATGCGCAAAGCAGTCTTCGACCGCCATGAACAGCTCGGCGGGTGGCAGCAATGGGCGCTCAGGGTCGACGCGACGCTCTTCGTAGCGAGTACGGACGTCTTTCCAGAAGTGCTCCGCAGCCTGCTCGATTCCCGGCAGCGAGAACACCTGGGTGTCTCCCGGCAGATAATCGAACAGCGTCGAGGTCTCGTCGAAGAACAGCGGCAGGTAGTACTCGATACCGGCCGGCGTGATGCCGGTGGATAGATCCTGGTAAACCGGGCAGCGGCGGAAATCCACGTCGAAGCGCTCACGGAAGCGTGCGCGGAAGCCAGTGACCGACTCCTTCTTCAGCGGGAACTCGCGTGCCGGCAGCAAACGGATCGACTCGACTTTATCTATGGAACGCTGATTCTCTGGATCGAAGGTGCGCAGCGTTTCGATTTCGTCGTCGAACAGGTCGATGCGGTAGGGCAGGGGGCTGCCCATCGGGAACAGGTCGATCAGCGCGCCGCGGACTGCGAACTCGCCGTGTTCGTAGACTGTATCGACACAGCGATAGCCGGCCGCTTCAAGGCGCGCCCGCATCTGCTCGACATCAAGCTTCTGGCCGACATCCAGTACCAGGCTGGATCCGAGCAAGAATCGCTTCGGAGCAAGTTTGTGTAGCGCTGTGGTGATCGGGACTACCAGAACGCCGTGCGTCAGCTCCGGCAGCTGATAGAGCGCTGCAATCCGCTGGGAGATGATGTCCTGATGCGGCGAAAACACGTCATAGGGCAGCGTCTCCCAGTCGGGGAAGTGCAGAACCGGCAGGTCAGGCGCAAAGAAGGCGAGCTCTTCCTGCAGGCGTTCGGCGCTCTGACTGTCGGCGGTAAGAAGGAGAGTGAATCGATCTGCGTTGCTGGCTGCTTCGGCAATGGCCAGGCTCAGCGCGGCACCAGGAAGGTTGCCCCAGGTTTGCTTGCCGCTGGCGGCAGGCATGGGCGGAAGGCGCAATACGGACACGAGTGGGCGTGGCTCCGGTCGATAAAAATGGACCGCCCGGATTGTAACTATCCGCGCGGGACGCTGTCAGTGTTTCGGCTGCACAGATTGCCGGCGCTAGGGTGCGGCGGCATAATGTAGCCCTTTTTCTCAGCCCCTACATGTTGGAAGGAACTGCCCGTGACTCAGAAGCCCGACCAGTGTCTTGGTGAATGGATTGATCGAGAAGCCCTCGCCGAAGCGATGATTCCGCTGATTGGTCAGCTGTATCGTAACAACAACGTGGTGACTTCCATCTACGGCCGGGGGTTGATCAACCGTTCGGTCATCGCTCTGCTCAAAGCGCATCGTTTCGCTCGTCACCGTCAGGCTGACGAAGCCGAGCTGTCTGTCAACGAAACCCATCAGATCCTCACGACCATGAGTCAGATGGACCTTGGCGCCGCTTCGGTGGATCTGGGCAAAGTCGTGGCCAAGTTCAAGGCCGAGGGCAACGGCCGCAGCCTTGATCAGTTCGTGCGTGACGAACTCGCTGAAGTTGCTGGCAAGCGCAACACCACGGGCGTCCATAAGGGCACCGACGTCGTGCTCTATGGCTTCGGCCGGATTGGTCGCTTGCTCGCCCGCATTCTGATCGAGAAGACAGGCGGCGGTGATGGCCTCCGTCTGCGCGCGATCGTCGTGCGCAAGGGTGCCGAAAACGACCTGGTCAAACGCGCCAGCCTGCTGCGTCGCGATTCGGTTCATGGTCCGTTTGAAGGCACTATTCACATCGATGCCGAAAACAACACCATCACCGCCAACGGTAATCTGATTCAAGTGATCTATTCGAACGATCCGGCCTCGGTGGATTACACCCAGTATGGAATCGAAAACGCTCTGCTGGTCGATAACACCGGCAAGTGGCGCGATGCCGAGGGCCTCAGCCAGCACCTCAAGTGCCCAGGTGTTGCCCGCGTTGTGCTGACTGCGCCAGGCAAGGGCGAGCTGAAGAACATCGTTCACGGCATCAACCATGGCGAAATCACGGCCGACGACAAGATCGTTTCCGCTGCATCCTGCACCACCAACGCGATCGTGCCGGTGCTTAAAGCGGTCAATGACCAGTACGGCATCGTCAATGGTCATGTCGAAACTGTGCATTCGTACACCAACGACCAGAACCTGATCGATAACTTCCACAAAGGCAGTCGCCGTGGCCGTAGTGCTGCGCTGAACATGGTCATCACCGAGACGGGTGCTGCTACGGCTGCCGCCAAGGCGCTGCCCGTACTGAAAGGCAAGCTGACAGGTAACGCCATTCGCGTGCCGACGCCGAACGTCTCGATGGCGATTCTGAATCTGAACTTGGAAAAGGCCACGAACCGCGAAGAGATCAATGAGTATCTGCGCCAGATGGCCATGCACTCGGATCTTCAGAAGCAGATCGACTTCGTCAATTCGCAGGAGGTTGTTTCAAGCGACTTCGTAGGTTCTCGTCACGCAGGTGTTGTCGATGCCGAGGCGACGATTTGCAGCGATAACCGAGTCGTGCTTTACGTCTGGTATGACAACGAGTTCGGATATAGCTGCCAGGTAGTGCGTGTAATGGAAGATATGGCCGGCGTTAACCCGCCTGCTTTCCCGCGCTGACGGGCGGCTTTTGCTGAAAGAAAACGGGAGCTTCGGCTCCCGTTTTCGTTTCTTATGTTCTCGATAATGCTGCGGTCGATGCGCTGGCGGCTGGAGCGTCAATAGTCGGTTGCGGATGACCGCTTGTCTTTAGTCAAAAAATTGGAAGACCTTGGGTGGTCAGTCACGGGTCGCGGCCTCTATAATCGGGCGGATTTCTACCTGGGCCCGTGGCATAGCGTCGCGTCGATATATTTTTCGGCGCGCGTCGTGCAATTCGACCTTCAGCTAAATCGCTGGGCCTGTAAAAAAGTCTTTTAAAATCAGTGGTTAGGCGAGCCGATGATCAATATAAAACGTGGGCTAGATTTGCCCATTGCAGGTGCGCCGGCGCAGCGTATCGAGGCCGGAAGGCCCGTGCGAAGCGTCGCCGTAGTAGGGTTTGATTACCCTGGCATGAAACCGACCATGGAAGTTCAGGTCGGTGATCGCGTGAAACTGGGTCAGGTGTTGTTTTCGGACAAGAAGACGCCTGGCGTTCATTTCACCGCCCCAGGCGCGGGTGTTGTAAGCGCGATTCATCGTGGCGAGAAGCGCGTCCTGCAATCGGTCGTCATTGACTTGGAAGGCGCTGAAGAGGTGACTTTCAACCAGTACGGCTCGGCTGAGCTGGAAGGGATCGGTGACGAGAAGGTTCGTGAGAATCTGCAGCAGGCTGGTCTATGGGCTGCGTTTCGCACACGTCCATATAGCAAAGTTCCGGCAATCGATGCCGTTCCCAGCTCGATCTTCGTCACTGCAATCGACACTCATCCGTTGGCTGCTGATCCAGCATTGATCATAGCGGAGCGCGCTGCTGATTTCGAAGCAGGCCTAAAGGTTCTCGGCAATCTGGGTAAGCTGTTTCTGTGTAAAGCAGAAGGCGCCTCGTTACCCGGCAAGCAGATTGCGAAGGTTAAGACTGAAAGTTTCGCTGGTCCGCATCCTGCCGGTCTGGCCGGAACACACATTCATTTTCTGGACCCGGTTAGCGCCACCAAAAGCGTGTGGGCCATTGGTTACCAGGACGTAATCGCGATCGGTGCACTGTTCCTTACCGGCAAGCTCTCGGTAGAACGTGTGGTGTCGTTGGCCGGTCCGGTCGTTGAAACCCCGCGTCTGGTGCGTACTCGCCTGGGCGCTAATCTCGATGAGCTGACAGCTGGCGAATTGCAGCCTGGTGCAAACCGTGTTGTATCTGGATCGGTTCTGGGCGGTCGTACGGCGCATGGCGCTTTCGCGTTTCTCGGTCGCTACCACCAGCAGGTTTCCTGCCTGCGCGAAGGTAAGGAGCGCGAGATGCTGCACTACCTGCGTGCCGGTAGCGACAAGCACTCGATCCTCAACATCTATATCTCCAAGTTGATGGGCGGCAAGAAATTCGCTTTTTCCACCTCCACCAATGGCAGCCCGCGGGCCATGGTGCCGGTTGGGAACTACGAAGAGGTCATGCCGCTGGACATTCTACCGACTCAGTTGCTGCGCTCTTTGATCGTCGGAGATACCGAGGTTGCGCAGAAATTGGGCTGCCTCGAGCTTGATGAAGAGGACCTGGCACTGTGCACCTACGTCTGTGCCGGCAAGTACGAGTACGGCCCGATCCTGCGAGACAATCTGACCCGTATCGAGAAGGAGGGTTAAGGCATGGGCATTCGCGAATTCCTCGACAAGATCGAGCACAACTTTGAAAAGGGCGGCAAGTACGAAAAGTGGTACGCGCTCTACGAAGCGGCGGACACCTTCCTCTATCGTCCGGGCAGCGTGACCAAGACCACGGCCCACGTGCGTGATGGTATTGACCTGAAGCGGATGATGATCACCGTTTGGCTCTGCACCTTCCCGGCAATGTTCTTTGGTATGTGGAACACCGGTTACCAAGCCAACCTGATCTATGCGCAAAGCCCGGACCTGCTTGCAGTTCAGGAAGGTTGGCAGTTTGCGCTGATCAGTGCGTTGGCAGGGTTCGATCCGTCCAGTGCCTGGGATAACTTCATCCAAGGGGCGGCTTACTTCCTGCCGGTTTATGCGGTCACTTTCATTGTCGGTGGCTTCTGGGAAGTCCTGTTCGCCTCGATCCGCAAACATGAGGTCAATGAAGGCTTCTTCGTGACCTCGGTGCTGTTCGCGCTCACGTTGCCGCCCAGCATCCCGCTGTGGCAGGTCGCACTCGGCATCAGCTTCGGTATCGTTATCGGCAAGGAAATCTTCGGCGGTACGGGTAAGAACTTCCTCAATCCTGCTCTGACCGGACGTGCCTTCCTCTTCTTTGCCTACCCGGCGCAGATGTCTGGCGACGCCGTTTGGACTGCGGTTGACGGCTATGCCAGCGCTACTGCATTGAGCTTGGGATTCGCAGGTGGCATAGAAAATATCGTAGAGAGCGGCATCACCTGGATGGACGCCTTTGTCGGCACCATTCATGGCTCGCTGGGTGAAACCAGCACTCTGGCTATCTTCATCGGCGGCGCGGTACTGCTGCTGACCAAGATCGCTTCGATGCGAATCGTTGCCGGCACCATGATCGGCATGATCGCGCTGAGCTCGCTGTTCAATCTTATCGGTTCGGACAGTAATCCATTGTTTGCCATGCCTTGGTACTGGCACATGGTGGTGGGTGGTTTCGCCTTTGGTCTGATCTACATGACCACCGACCCCGTGTCGGCAGCGATGACCAATACCGGTAAATGGATCTATGGCATTTTCATCGGTGTGATGGTGGTGCTGATCCGTGTAGTCAACCCGGCCTTCCCTGAGGGCATGATGCTGGCAATTCTATTCGCCAACCTCTGTGCACCCTTGATTGACCACTTTGTCATCCAGGCCAACATCAAGCGGAGGCTGGCGCGTAATGTCTAGTCAAAAAGAATCCACTGCCCGTACGCTGATAGTGGCCCTGCTGGTTTGTCTGGTGTGCTCGGTGTTCGTTGCAGGTGCGGCTGTCGCACTGCGTCCGACCCAGCTGGAGAACCGTCAGCTAGACAAGCAGCGCAGTATTCTGGCGATCGCCGGGCTCGGTGAGGCCGGTATGTCTGGCGCCGAGGTGAAGGCGCTGTATAAAGAGCGCATTGTCGCCAAGCTGGTCAACCTCGAGACCGGCAAATTCAGCGACGAGTTCGATCCAAATACCTTTGACCCCCTGGTTGCTGCGAAGGACCCGCAACTGTCCGACGCACTGCCGCCGGAGCAGGACATCGCATCGATCAAGCGTCGCGAAAAGTACAGCGTCGTGTATATCGTCGAAACCGATGGTGAACTCGACACGCTGGTGCTCCCGGTGCGTGGCTACGGCCTTTGGTCGACGCTCTATGGTTTTCTTGCCCTTCAGGAAGATTTGAACACCGTAGCTGGCCTCGGTTTCTACCAACACGGAGAAACGCCTGGTCTGGGTGGCGAAGTAGACAATCCCAAGTGGCGTAGCCTGTGGGAAGGGAAGAAGTTGTACAACGAGGATGGTGAGCTGGCGATCCAGATCGTCAAAGGTGGAGTCGATCCGCAGAGTCCGAACGCCAAGTACCGGGTAGACGCGCTTGCTGGCGCGACGTTGACCAGCAACGGGGTTAATAACCTGTTGCACTTCTGGCTCGGCGAGAACGGCTTCGGTCCTTTTATCGCTAACCTGCGCGCTGGGGAGGCTTGAGTATGTCGCAACCTACCATTAAGGAAGTCCTGTTCAATCCGGTCTTCAATAACAACCCCATCGGCCTGCAGATCCTCGGGATTTGCTCGGCGCTGGCGGTCACCTCCAACCTGAAAACGGCGCTGGTCATGTCCATCGCCCTGACGCTGGTTGTGGCTTTTTCCAACCTGTTCATCTCGATGATCCGCAGCCAGATCCCTGGCTCCATCCGCATGATCGTGCAGATGGTGATCATTGCGTCATTGGTGATCCTGGTGGATCAGGTGCTCAAGGCTTACGCCTTCTCGTTGTCCAAGCAGCTGTCGGTATTCGTGGGTCTGATTATCACCAACTGTATCGTGATGGGCCGAGCCGAAGCGTTCGCCATGCAGAACCCACCGATGCTCTCGTTCTTCGATGGACTTGGGAACGGCCTCGGTTACAGCGCCATGCTGATTGCGCTCGGGATCATTCGCGAGCTGTTCGGTGCGGGTAAATTGATGGGTTACACCATTCTTCCTGTCGTAAATGACGGTGGCTGGTACTTGCCGAATGGCCTGCTGCTGCTTCCGCCTTCTGCGTTCTTCCTGATCGGCCTTTTCATTTGGGGCATCCGTAGCTGGAAGCGGGAACAGGTCGAGAAGCCGTCGTTCAAGATGGCGCCTCAGGTCTCTAACAAGGAGGCTTATTAATGGAACATTACATCAGCCTTTTCGTCCGCGCCGTGTTCATCGAGAACATGGCCCTGGCGTTCTTCCTTGGCATGTGTACGTTCATCGCAATCTCGAAGAAGGTCGAAACGGCCATTGGTCTCGGCATCGCGGTTATTGTCGTCCAAGCCATCACCGTTCCTGCGAACAACCTGATCTACACCTATCTGTTGAAAGCAGGTGCGTTGTCATGGGCTGGCTTGCCGGAAGTCGATCTGAGCTTCCTCGGCCTGCTGAGTTACATCGGCGTGATCGCGGCAATCGTTCAGATTCTGGAGATGACCCTCGACAAGTACGTACCCAGCCTCTACAACGCGCTGGGCGTGTTCCTGCCGCTGATCACTGTGAACTGCGCCATCATGGGCGGCACGCTTTTCATGGTCGAACGCGACTACAACCTGGCTGAAAGTGTGGTCTACGGCATGGGTTCTGGTCTGTCTTGGGCGCTCGCTATCGCCTTGCTTGCCGGCATTCGCGAGAAGCTCAAGTACAGCGATGTGCCGGATGGCCTACAGGGCCTCGGGATCACCTTCATCACCATCGGACTGATGTCGCTGGGCTTCATGTCTTTCTCTGGCGTACAGCTGTAAGGACGGGATGAACTGATGAGTTACGAAATTTTCCTCGCCATCGGCATGTTCACCGCCATCGTGCTTGCACTGGTGGTGATCATCCTCGCGGCTCGCGCCAAGCTGGTCTCCAGTGGCGACGTGAGCATCGAGATCAACGGCGAACGCACCATTACGGTACCGGCGGGCGGCAAGCTCCTGCAAACATTGGCCGCTAACAACATCTTCCTCTCGTCTGCCTGCGGCGGCGGTGGCACTTGCGCTCAGTGCAAGTGCATCGTCGAGAGCGGTGGCGGCGAGATGCTGCCTACCGAGGAGTCGCACTTCACGCGTCGCGAAGCTGGCGAAGGTTGGCGCCTGTCCTGCCAGACCCCGGTCAAAGCGGATATGAAGATCGAGGTTCCGGAGGAAGTTTTTGGGGTCAAGAAGTGGGAATGCACGGTTCTGTCAAACCCGAACGTCGCTACCTTCATCAAAGAACTGACCTTGAAGCTGCCGGAAGGTGAGAAAGTCGATTTCCGAGCTGGCGGGTACGTTCAGCTGGAATGCCCGCCTCACGAGGTCCGCTACAAAGATTTCGATATCCAAGAGGAATATCGTGGCGACTGGGACAAGTTCAACCAGTGGAAGTACGTGTCGAAGGTCGAAGAAACCGTGATCCGCGCCTACTCCATGGCCAACTACCCGGAAGAGGTTGGACTGGTGAAGTTCAACATCCGTATCGCCTCCCCGCCTCCAGGTAAGGATGACCTGCCTCCAGGCCAGATGTCTTCGTGGGTATTCAGCTTGAAGCCCGGCGATAAAGTGACCGTTTACGGGCCTTTCGGTGAGTTCTTTGCCAAAGATACCGATGCGGAAATGGTCTTCATCGGTGGTGGTGCCGGTATGGCGCCGATGCGTTCGCACATCTTCGATCAGCTCAAGCGTTTGAAGTCCCAGCGCAAGATGAGCTTCTGGTACGGCGCACGCTCGATGCGCGAGGCCTTCTATGTTGAGGAGTACGATCAGCTGCAGGCCGAGAACGACAACTTCCAGTGGCATTTGGCGTTGTCCGATCCGCAGCCGGAAGATAACTGGAACGGCCCAACTGGCTTTATTCACAACGTGCTGTACGAGAACTACCTGAAGGACCATCCGGCGCCCGAGGATTGCGAGTTCTACATGTGCGGTCCGCCAATGATGAACGCCTCGGTGATCAAGATGCTCACCGACCTGGGCGTCGAACCAGAGAACATCCTGCTCGACGACTTTGGCGGCTAGTATGACCCCTGCGTTACTTCAGCCCGTCATCGTTGCCGCCCTGGCGGCAGCCCTGACGGGCTGTCTGTTTCAGGACGAGGTAGAAAGTTTCGGTGGTCCCACCATGGGCAGCACCTACTCGGTGAAGTACGTGGCCGGTGATGTCGCAGTGTCCAAAGAGCAGCTGCGAAACGAGACGGATGCAATTCTGGCCGAGATCGACAGCCAGATGTCTACGTACCGTGCCGATTCGGATATCGAGACTTTCAACGCGCTTCCTTCCGGCGCCTGCATGGCCATGCCCGAAGGGGTCCTCGAGCTCCTCCGAGCCGGTCAGCAGCTGTCGGAGGAGAGCGACGGGGCTTTCGATCTGACGGTTGAACCGTTGCTCAATCTATGGGGCTTCGGTCCTCACGGAACCGGCGAGCGTGTGCCCTCTGCCGAAGAGATAGCCACGGCTCGCGGCAACATGGGACATGAGCATCTTCGGATTGATGGCGAGCAGCTCTGTAAAGACGCAGCCGTACAAATTGATTTCAACAGTATCGCTGCGGGTTATGCAGTGGACCGGGTGACCGCACATCTAGAGGCTTCCGGCGTCCGCCGTTACCTTGTGGAAATCACCGGCGAGCTCAAGGCTCTCGGCCGTAAACCCGGCGGGGAGCCCTGGCGTATCGCAATCGAGGCACCGCACGACAACGAGCGAGTAGCGCAGCGGATTGTCGAACTCGACGGATTTGGTGTCTCCACGTCAGGTGACTATCGAAATTATTTCGAGCGTGACGGTAAGCGGTATTCGCACACGCTTGATCCACTGACCGGTGCGCCGATCGATCATCACTTGGCCGCCGTGACGGTTGTCGATCCCTCGACATTGAGGGCAGATGGGTTGTCTACTGTGTTGATGGTGCTGGGGCCCGAACGAGGTTTGGCATACGCGGGGGAGCGAAACATTGCAGCGTTCTTCGTGATTCGTGAAGGGCAGGAATTCATTAGCAAAAGCACTGAGGCCTTTGATGAGCTATTCGGTGCGGGAGTAAGCAAATGACTTGGTTGATCGTGTTTCTGGTCATGTTGCTGGTGGTCTTCGGTATGTCCATCGGCGTAATCATGGGCCGCAAGCCCATTGCAGGCTCCTGCGGGGGCATCGCCAATCTTGGCATCGAGAAGGAATGCTCGATTTGCGGTGGTAGCCGTGAGAAGTGTGAAGAGGTGAATCAAGAGGCGAGCCACGGTGACAAAGCAGATCTCGCATACGACGCGACCAGACGCTGATAGCCGTTTTTGATCGAAAGGCCCGGGATATTTAGCGCTCCGGGCGTTGGTCTTTGCATGCAGTGCCGGCGCAACCCATGCATCGGCGCGACGATCCAGGCGGCGGTGCGTCGATAGCAAGTTCCGTCACCCGGTTTTACCGAATACGTTAACAGCGGCAGGGCTGCCTGCTGCGTGGTCTGGGGTGAATATGGCTGTCTACAATTACGATGTGGTGATACTAGGCTCGGGCCCTGCCGGCGAAGGCGCGGCGATGAACGCGGTCAAAGCTGGGCGCAAGGTCGCCGTGGTTGATAGCAGGCCACATGTGGGTGGTAACTCGACCCATCTGGGGACTATCCCGTCAAAAGCGCTGCGCCATTCGGTGCGGCAGATCATGCAGTACAACACCAATCCACTGTTCCGTCAGATCGGGGAGCCCCGTTGGTTTTCGTTTCCCGACGTCCTGAAAAGTGCCGAAAGCGTCATCGGTAAGCAGGTCACTTCCCGCACGGGGTATTACGCGCGTAACCGCATCGATATCTTCTTCGGAACCGCTAGTTTTGCCGACGAGCAGACCGTGGAAGTGGTCAGTGCCAATGGCATGGTTGAAACCCTGGTGGCCAACCAGTTCATCATCGCGACAGGCTCGCGGCCCTATCGCCCCGATGATGTCGACTTTACCCATCCCCGTGTCTATGACAGTGACACCATTCTTACGCTGAGTCACACACCGCGTCGTCTGATCATCTACGGAGCCGGTGTGATCGGCTCAGAGTACGCATCGATCTTTAGCGGTCTCGGTGTCTTGGTTGACTTGATCGACAACCGCGACCAGCTGCTCAGCTTCCTCGACGATGAAATCTCCGACGCGCTGAGCTATCACCTGCGTAACAACAACGTACTCATCCGTCATAACGAGGAGTACGAGCGTGTTGAAGGTGTGGATAACGGCGTGATCCTGCACCTTAAGTCGGGCAAGAAGATCAAGGCTGATGCTTTCCTCTGGTGTAACGGCCGAACCGGCAATACCGACAAGCTCGCCCTGGAAAACATCGGTCTCAAGGTCAATAGCCGCGGCCAGATCAAGGTCGACGAGCACTACCGCACTGACGTCGGAAATATTTACGCGGCTGGCGATGTAATTGGTTGGCCATCGCTAGCGAGTGCCGCTTACGATCAGGGGCGCTCGGCGGCAGGTAGCATCGTGGAGAACGACAGCTGGCGTTTTGTCGATGATGTGCCCACCGGCATTTACACCATTCCGGAGATCAGTTCGATCGGTAAGAACGAACGTGAACTGACCGAAGCGAAGGTGCCATACGAAGTGGGCAAGGCTTTCTTCAAAGGCATGGCGCGCGCGCAGATTTCAGCCGAGCCGGTCGGCATGCTGAAGATCCTCTTCCATCGCGAGACGCTGGCGGTGCTAGGCGTGCATTGCTTCGGCTATCAGGCATCGGAGATCGTGCACATCGGTCAGGCGATCATGAACCAACCGGGCGCGGCGAACACGATCAAGTATTTCATCAATACCACCTTCAACTACCCGACCATGGCCGAAGCCTATCGCGTGGCCGCTTTCGACGGGCTAAACCGGCTTTTTTGAGCGGCTCCGACCGGTGGCCTGAGCCGGTCGGAGAAGACACCCGAGGCTGGCGGTGGCCTAATCGGGAAAGTTTTTAAGGCAGGTTGCTGGGCCGCCAATGAGGCGGCCTCGCTTTATGCGTTGCGCAGCGTCGTGACGGCAAGGCCGGGATAGTCAGTGATCAGGCTGTCGACGCCGAAATCGGCTAGTCGACGCATCAGAGCTGGCTCATTGACCGTCCAGACCGATACATGAAGGCCGAGTTGGCGGGCTTTGGCGATTCGTTCGGGTGTGCATAGGGTCCATTTCAATGCCAGTAGCGAGCAGTCGTACTGCTTGGCTACTTTCAGCGGGTCGAGCCAGGCGTACTCGGCCACCAGGCCGCACGACAATTCAGGAGTCAGCCTTTTCAAGGCCCTAAGCACCTCCCTCGAGCCGGATGTGACGGTAATCCGCTCGGTCAGTCCATGGTGCTCAGCCAGTGCCTTGATCGCCAGGACAGTCCGTGCCGCGCGCACCCTCGAAGCGCTTTTCACTTCCAATTGCCAATGCTCGAAGTCGCACTGCTCAAATAGCTCCGCTAGGCGCGGGATGGGGCAGGGGTGTTTCCAGTGGGGGCCGCTGTGGCGCGCGTCGTACTGGATCAACTCGTCTGCATCACGCTCGACGACCTTGCCGCGTCGCCCCGTGGTGCGTTTGAGCGTGGGGTCATGGATGACCATCAGCTCGCCATCTTTTGACAGGTGCAGGTCGAGTTCGCATCGGCGCACGCCATGGGCGAGGCACTGCTTGAAGCCGTCCAGGGTGTTTTCAGGCGCTTCGCCCTTTGCGCCGCGGTGGCCATAGATAAGCGTCACGGTTGTCTCTCTGATTGCAATGATGTGGAGCGTCGGTGATGAATAACGCTGTTGATGACCCGGTTGCCCTCGAAGTAGACAGAAAAATCGCGGTAATCCCAACGAGTGATAGGTGGCTGACCGACAGCTGCGTGCTCCTCATCGGCTAAGCCAAAACGATCAAGTACGTCGATTTTCGCATCGCCGCGGCTGGGCAGCTGGAGGTCGGCCGGGCCTTGCTGGCCGACCGGAATTTTGATGTCTTCGGCGCGTGCCGACGTGTTCAGGCTGAAAATCAGCAGTAAGAGCAGAAAAGGGCGCATCCATCAGGTTCCTTGCAGGCTTTCAAGAGCCAGGCGTCGTTCCGTCGCCTGTTTCTGCAGGATATGCCGCGCGAGGAGTTGCCGTTGTGCATCAGTCAACGCTTCAAAGGATGTACCGATTGCAAACTGCCCGCCCTCCAGTGCTTGGCAGCTCGCTATGCGTGCAGTCAGCAGCATGCCCAGGCCCTGGGGCATCAACGCCAGCTTGAGTGTCCAGGTTGAGCCTTCGTCAAGCGGCTGGTCATTGGTGAAACTAATGCCCCCTTCCGACAGCACGGTCGCCCGAGCTGGCCCGAGGTCCTGCAACAGGTCCTGGGCGAGCGCCTGACCAATCAGGTCGATGCGCTTGTTTTGCACTTTCAGGTAGTTGGCCAGCGTGCGGTTGCCCTCGGCTATCTGACGCAGCAGATGCTGAGCTTCAAAGTCGAGCTGATGGAGTTCGCCGAGCAATTCGAACCGTTGCGTCGAACCGTTACCTGAGACTGTTTCGGCGTGTTCCGGCGGCAGGATTTCAAGTGCGATCATATCCTCGATACGATAGTATTCGCGGCGATCTTCGGTGTCTTCAGTGGGCATGTCGATCCCTGAGCTGCAGTGATGACCTGAGTGTATCAGGCCGCTTGGCATCGTCATTCAGCTTGTTATTTCCCGCCAGCGAAAGCGAACCCAACGATTTATGTTCAGACCGCTGTCCGTGTATATCGGGGCGCGCTACACACGCGCCAGACGTCGCAGCCTCTTCGTCTCCTTCATTTCCTTTACGTCCATGATCGGGCTGGCACTTGGTGTGCTAGTAATGATCGTTGTGTTGTCTGTGATGAATGGGTTCGATCATGAAATGCGCAGCCGTGTGTTGGGTATGGTGCCGCACGCTACGATCGAAAGCTCGAGCCCAATCGACGACTGGCCGACATTAGCAGAGCGGCTCGTGCAGCATCCTCAGGTCGCTGCGGTCGCGCCGTTCATACAAATGCAAGGTTTACTGACTCATCGCGGGCAGGTCACCAAAATTCTGATTAACGCCGTGGACCCGGTTATCGAGCCGGAAGTCTCCATCGTGGGCCAGTTTTTTCGCGAAGGCACTCTGGCCGATCTGGCCCCCGGCGAGTTCGGCATTGTTATCGGCGACAAGGCGGCCAACACCTTGGGCGTAGAGGTCGGCGACAAGGTTACCTTCGTCGCCCCTGAGGTTACCGTCACGCCAGCCGGTGTATTTCCCCGTATGAAGCGGTTCACCGTGCGCGGTATTTTTCACGTCGGGGCCGGTGAGATTGATGGTTATGTGGCGATGGCCAACATCTCCGATCTGGCACGCTTGCACCGCTGGCAGCCGGATCAGGTCCAAGGGGTGCGCTTGCGTTTCGTCGATCTGTTTCAGGCCCCGCGTATTGCATGGGAGCTGGCGGGTCAGCTGGGTGATGACTTCTACTCCCGGGATTGGACCCGCACCCACGGCAACCTGTACCAGGCAATCCGCATGGAAAAGGCCATGATCGGGTTGCTATTGCTGCTGATCGTCGCCGTGGCTGCCTTCAATATCATCTCCACGCTGGTCATGGTCGTGACTGACAAGCGTGGCGATATTGCAATCCTGCGAACGCTTGGCGCGACGCCACGGCAGATCATGGCGATCTTCATGGTTCAAGGGACGGTGATAGGGGTCGTCGGCACGCTGGTGGGAGCATTACTCGGTATCTTCGCGGCGCTCAACGTAAGCAGTTGGGTCGCGGCGCTAGAGAGGTTGATCGGGCATAAATTTCTCAGCGCAGACGTGTATTTCATCGACTATTTACCGTCTCGACTGATGACCGCCGATGTGGTCCAGGTCTGCGTGGCGGCACTGATTCTTAGCTTTTTTGCCACCCTATATCCGGCGTGGCGTGCGGCGCGGACACAACCGGCCGAGGCGTTACGATATGAGTGAGTTGTTTATGAATGAACGGTCTGCGAAAGAGGCCGCGGTACTGAGCTGCCGCAACCTGGGCAAGCGCTACGAGCAGGGTCCGGAGTCGGTCAGTGTGCTGTCCGGGCTTCAGTTGGAGTTGTTTCCCGGCCAGCGGGTCGCCATTGTCGGTACTTCCGGCTCTGGCAAGAGCACGCTGCTAAATTTGCTCGGCGGGCTGGATACGCCAAGCGAAGGAAGCGTATGGCTGGCTGGAGAAGAGCTTTCCGCACTCAGCGAGAAGGACCGGGGCCTGTTGCGTAACCGTGCCCTTGGCTTCGTTTACCAGTTCCATCATTTGCTGCCTGAATTCAGCGCTCTGGAAAACGTATGCATGCCGCTGCTGATAGGCAGCGCGCCGATAGCGGAAGCACGTATGCGGGCGACGGAACTGTTGCAACGAGTAGGGCTTGGCCACCGACTCGCTCATAAGCCCTCGGAGTTGTCCGGGGGAGAGCGTCAGCGCGTAGCGATCGCCCGTGCGCTGGCGAACCGTCCGGCGCTGGTGTTGCTCGATGAGCCGACCGGCAACCTCGACCATCATACTGCTCAGGGGATTCAAGACCTGATGCTGGAACTGAGCAGCTCATTACGTACGGCCTTCCTCGTCGTCACCCATGATCCACAATTGGCCGGCCAGATGGATCACATCTTGCGCCTGGAAGATGGCCGGTTGGTGGCTGGCTAATGTTCAGGCCGCTCAGCATCTTCATTGGCAGCCGTTACACGCGGGCCAAGCGTCGCAATCATTTCATTTCATTCATCTCGCTGACGTCCATGATCGGGCTGTCGCTGGGCGTGCTGGCGATGATCATTGTGCTGTCCGTCATGAATGGCTTTCAGCGCGAAATGAGCAACCGTATCCTGGGCATGGTGCCGCACGCCGTGATAGCCGGTGACGGAAGGCCGGTGGACGGCTGGCAATCGCTGGCCGAGCAGCTACGTGCGCACCCAGGGGTGCTCGGTACGGCACCGATCACCCAGCTTGAAGGCATGCTTTCTTACAGGGGGGCGATGCAGCCGATTGAAATCAAGGGCATCGATCCGAAGGCCGAAAGCGAAGTGTCTATCCTCGGCTCGAAGATGGTCGCAGGCAGTCTCGACGACCTAGAGGCCGGGGAATCCGGCGTAATTGTCGGGCTGATGACTGCGCGTCGATTTGGTCTGAAGCTGGGCGATAAGCTCACGCTGATCGTGCCTGAGCTCAGCGATGCGCCTGGTGGTATTACACCGCGGATGCAGCGTCTGAACGTCGTCGGGGTGTTCAAGGTGGGAGCTGAGCTGGATGGTAGCTTGGCTATGATTCACCGAGCCGATGCAGCCCAGATACTTCGTTGGCAACCAGATCAGGTCGAAGGAGTGAGGGTCAGGCTGGCTGATCTTTATCGGGCTCCGCAGCTCGCAACCGAGCTTGTAGCCGGTCTCGGCAAGGGTTATCGCAGTGAGGACTGGTCGCTTACCCAGGGGAGTTTATTCAGTGCGATGAAGATGGAAAAGACCATGATCGGCCTGTTGCTTCTGCTGATCGTGGCGGTGGCAGCGTTCAATATCATCGCCACCCTGATCATGGTAGTCGCCGACAAGCGAGCGGATATCGCGATCCTGCGTACCCTTGGCGCAACGCCACGGCAAATCATGGCGATCTTCATGGTTCAGGGAAGCATCATCGGAATGACGGGAACTCTGATAGGGACGGTGCTGGGCGTGCTTGGGGCGATGAACGTCAGTGCCCTGGTGGCCTGGCTGGAAAAGGTATCGGGACAGCACATCTTCAGTTCGGATGTGTACTTCATCAGCACGCTGCCATCTGAACTGCGGCTGCAAGATGTCTTGCTGGTAACGCTGGCGGCGCTACTGCTCAGTTTCCTGGCGACGGTCTATCCCGCTTGGCGGGCAGCACAGACACAGCCGGCTGAAGCGCTGCGCTACGAATAAGGACAGTCTTAGCGGCGGTCCATCTGCCGCTTGCGCCAACTGCGTCCGACCCACCAGCGCCAATAGCTCTGAGTGGCAATATAGCCCAATATCGCCACCACAACGCCGACAACGAATGAGCCTAGGAAGAGCGGTTGCCAGTGGCTGTCGAGCATCTGACGCACCCAGGCAAGGCTGAGCTCCATCGGCATCGGGGAAACCGGCGTGTCCAGCAGCCAGGCGCCTACCTTGTAATTGCAATAGAACACCGGCGGCATCGTCAGTGGGTTAGTCAGCCAGACCAAGCCCACAGCGATCGGCAGGTTTGCCCTTGCTGGCACGGCGCACAACGCGGCCGCCAGCATCTGCAGGGGCATCGGGATCATGGCCCAGAACAGACCGATAGCCATCGCTCTGGAAACCGAGTGCCGGTTGAGATGGAGCAGGTTGGGGTCATGGATCAACGTGCCGAGAAACCGCAAAGACTTGTGTGCCTTTAGACGGTCGGGGTG
This sequence comes from Pseudomonas sp. NPDC077451, assembly GCF_044543345.1. Taxonomy (NCBI): domain Bacteria; kingdom Pseudomonadati; phylum Pseudomonadota; class Gammaproteobacteria; order Pseudomonadales; family Pseudomonadaceae; genus Pseudomonas; species Pseudomonas sp. NPDC077451. The sequence goes on from NZ_JBITVX010000002.1 coordinate 190,562, forward strand.
AGGCATGTAGCGTTTAAAAAAACGACGCGGCATGAAGATTCTCTGGCGGGGCGAAGCGCGCCCGATTATGCCTGAAACGAGACCCGGCGCTGAGAGGAGTTTGTGACATAAATTCTACACTGTGAGCGCCGACAGGACGTCGGTCAGGCTATGTGACTCGGCGGTTAAGCTATCCGGAGCGGCCAGTCACGGGAAAGGAATCCAGGAGAACCGATGCGTACAGCGATGCTGGCGCTGGCAGCAGGCCTTCTACTGCTGCGTTTTTTACCGCAATTACCGCCTGTCTCAGCGTTGCCGTTCATATTGGCGGCGGGCCTGGTCTTGCTTCCGTTCCGCTGGCGAGCGATCGGTTGTTTTCTCTGCGGGTTTGCATGGGCGTGTCTCAGCGCCCACGAGGCGTTGGATGACCGCCTTTCAACCGAGCGTGATGGCCGTACGTTCTGGCTCGAAGGTACGGTGAGCGACCTGCCCGATGTTCGTGGCGGTGTGGTGCGTTTTGAACTGGTCAATATATCGTCCCGGCATAGCGACCTGCCGTCCAGGCTTCGCTTGGCATGGTACGGCGGCCCCAGGATGCAGGCGGGTGAGCGATGGCGGCTCGCTGCCAAATTGAAAAAGCCACGGGGCTTGGTTAATCCCCACTCTTTCGATTACGAGGCCTGGCTCTTGGCGCGGCGGATCGGTGCCAGCGGCACGATCAAAGCCGGAGAGCGCGTGTCGGTGGCAGCGGGAGGGCCGGGATGGCGCGATCAGCTGCGGCAACGCTTGTTGGCGGTCGATGCTCAGGGCCGCTCCGGCGCCATTGCCGCGCTGGTGGTGGGCGATGATAGCGGCCTGTCCACCACGGATTGGCGCACGCTCCAGGACACCGGAACCGTTCATTTGATGGTTATATCGGGGCAGCACGTGGGCATGCTGGCCGGCTTGCTTTACGGCCTGGTGGCATTGTTAGCGCGTTGGGGAATCTGGCCGCGGCGCGTCGCCTGGTTGCCCTGCGCTTGTAGCCTGGCCTTGGCTGGAGCGCTTGCGTACGGCTGGCTGGCGGGTTTTGAAGTCCCGGTCCAGCGGGCGCTGGTGATGGTCGCTCTGGTGCTCCTGTGGCGTTTGCGGTATCGGCATTTGGGTGTCTGGCTGCCACTGCTGATCGCCCTCGATGCTGTACTGCTGTTGGATCCGCTAGTAGGGCTGCAGTCGGGCTTCTGGTTGTCTTTCCTGGCGGTGGCGCTTCTTGCGCTGGTGTTCCGCGGCCGGCTTGGTAGCTGGAGTTGGTGGCGCGCATTAGGCCGTGCACAGTGGAGCATGGCCCTGGGCCTGTTGCCGATCCTGCTGGCGCTAGGCTTGCCGGTTAGCCTGAGTGGGCCGATTGCCAACCTCTTTGCAGTCCCACTGGTCAGCGCGGTAATCGTTCCGCTGTCGTTGTTAGGCACGTCCTTGTTGTGGTTGCCAGGCGTTGGCGAGCCGGTGCTATGGGTGGCCGGTGGGTTATTGGCAATTCTCTTTGATGCGCTGCAATGGCTTGCCGGCTGGCAGCCGGCGTGGCTACCAGCGTCATTGCCGTTTTGGGCTTGGCTGCTGGTTGCGCTTGGGACGCTGCTGATCCTGCTTCCGCCCGGAATACCGTTTCGGGCGTTGGGTCTGGTGTTTCTGCTACCGCTGCTGTTTCCACCCATCGACAAGCCGGCAGTAGGGCAGGCGGAAGTCTGGCTGTTCGACGTCGGTCAGGGGCTCGCTGTGCTGGTCCGCACGCATGACCATGCGCTGCTGTACGACACAGGGCCGCGATATGGTGACTTCGACATCGGCGAGCGGGTTGTATTGCCGTCGTTGCGCACGCTGGGGGTGAGCGGTCTCGATTTGCTGATTCTCAGCCATGCCGATAGCGACCATGCGGGTGGCGCTTCGGCGATCCAGCGACAGATACGAGCTGGGCGAGTGGTCAGCGGTGAGCCGGCAAGACTGCCTGCTTCGCTAGGCGCCGAGATGTGCCGCTCCGGAGACGCCTGGGAATGGAATGGGGTCCGCTTTACGCTTTGGCAATCACCACGGGCCAGAGATGGAAACCAGTCCTCCTGCGTGCTGCTGATCGAGGCGAGCGGCGAACGTCTGCTGCTCACTGGCGACATCGACGTGGATACCGAGCAACTGCTCCTGACGAGCGACATGCCGCTTGAGGTCGATTGGTTGTTGGTGCCACATCACGGCAGTCGCAGCTCGTCGTCAACCGCATTCATCGAGGCAACAGGAGCCGGAGGTGCGCTCATCTCGCGCAGCTTGCATAACGCATTCGGACACCCGCATCCGGAAGTGCTGCAGCGGCTGCACACTGCCGGGGCGCGACTTTATGACACGGCAGAGCTAGGAGCGATTCGGATTCGCCTCGGCCGTTTTGAGCCTGTTCTAGGATTACGTACCAAGCGTCGATTCTGGCGGGAAAAATGAGAACCGGGGCCGTCGGCTGGCTGGCGGCCCTATGCTAGAGTGGCGCCACTTTTTCGAGGGGGATTCATCTCGTGTGGGAGCTGGTTAAAGCGGGCGGCTGGATAATGCTGCCAATCATCCTGTGTTCCATCGCAGCCGCCGGTATTGTTGCCGAAAGGCTATGGACGCTTCGGCCTAGTCGAGTGACCCCACCACACCTGCTTGGCCAGGTGTGGAAATGGATCAAGGACAAGAAGCTCAGTAACCAAAAGCTCAAGGAGCTGCGCGCGGATTCTCCGCTGGGGGAGATACTGGCTGCTGGTCTGGCTAACTCCAAGCATGGTCGAGAGATCATGAAGGAATGCATCGAAGAAGCGGCCGCCCGCGTCGTCCATGACCTCGAGCGCTATCTCAACGCGCTGGGTACGATTGCAGGTATTGCTCCCTTGCTCGGGCTTCTCGGTACTGTGCTGGGCATGATCGAAATTTTCAGTGCCTTTATGGGCTCTGGCATGGCCAACGCACCGTTGCTCGCAGCGGGTATTTCCAAAGCGCTGATTACTACCGCGGCGGGTCTGATGGTCGGCATACCGGCACTGTTCTTCCATCGCTTCCTCCTGCGCCGAGTCGAAGAGCTCGTAGTCGGTATGGAGCAGGAAGCGATCAAGTTGGTTGAAGTTGTGCAGGGTGACCGTGACGTCGACCTAGGTGAGGGCAGGGCGTGAAGTTTCGTCGCAAGGCGCGGGAAAATGTCGACATCGGCTTGGCCCCGCTGATCGATGTGGTGTTCATTCTGTTGTTGTTCTTCGTGGTGACCACCACTTTTACTCGCGAAACCCAACTGCAGGTTGATCTGCCGGAGGCGGCGAGCGGGTCGCCACCACAAGAAACTGAGCAGAAGCGGCTGGAGGTTGTGATCGACGTCAGTGGCAACTTCAGTCTCAATGGCAAGTCGCTGGTCAAGCATGACCTGAACACATTAATGGCGGCGCTCAGCAAGGAGTCGGGCGGCGATACAAGCTTGCCGATGATCATCAGTGCCGACGGTAAAACTCCGCACCAAGCGGTCATTACCGCCATGGACGCAGCCGGGAAGCTGGGCTTCGCGCACCTGCGCATCACTACCATTGAGGCCCAGCCGGAGCCCTAATGTCCTTTGCTGATCGTCTCCAGCGGGCCTGGTACGAAGGGCATCCTGCCTTGGCGCTGCTTGCGCCGTTGGAAATGCTCTACCGCCGCGTGGTGACCGCTAAGCGAAAGCGGTTCATCAACGGCGTGATCGATTGCTATCGGGCGCCCGTGCCTGTGGTGGTGGTCGGAAATATCACCGTTGGCGGTACCGGCAAGACCCCCCTGATTCTCTGGCTCATCGAGCACTGTCAGCGACGCGGCCTGAAAGTCGGTGTAGTCAGTCGTGGCTACGGTGCCAGACCACCGGAATATCCGTGGCGGGTAGAGCCCGAGCATTCTGCAGCCGAGGTTGGCGATGAACCATTGCTGATCGCGCAACGAACAAACGTACCGGTGATGATTGATCCTGATCGTTCCCGCGCGGTTCGTAAATTGCTCGAACTCGAGCTGCTGGACCTGATCCTTTCCGACGATGGACTGCAGCATTACCGGTTGGGGCGCGATCTGGAGCTCGTCCTCATTGATGCTGCTCGTGGACTGGGCAATCAACGCTGTTTGCCCGCTGGCCCGCTACGTGAGCCATTGGAGCGGCTGGAATCGGTCGATGCGGTGCTGATAAACGGTGCGCAGGTAGACAGTCCCTCGGGGTTTGCGTTCGCCCTGCAGCCATCGAAATTGATCGAGTTGAGCACTGGGCAAGTCTGGCCCCTTGACCATTTTCCTGCAGGCCAGCGGATGCATGCAGTCGCTGGAATCGGCAATCCACAGCGTTTCTTCACCACGCTCGAGGCGCTACACTGGCGGCCGATTCCGCATGCTTTCGCCGATCACGCTCGTTATAGCCTGGAGCAGCTGAGTTTCAGTCCAGAGCTACCCTTGGTGATGACGGAGAAGGATGCGGTCAAATGCCGGGCTTTTGCGCTGCCGGGCTGGTGTTATCTCCAAGTCCAGGCCGAGCCTTCCGCAGCTTTCGTCACTTGGTTTGATTCCCAGCTGGACCGTTTGCTGCTCGTTCATCCCTAAGCCGCTCGATCTGCCAGGTGCGGTCGGCTGCATCCAAGGACTGCACACCATGGATACCAAACTGCTCGATATTCTTGCCTGCCCGCTCTGTAAGGGGCCGCTGAAGCTGACCGATGACAAGTCCGAACTGATCTGCAAGGCCGACGGCATGGCCTTTCTGGTCCGGGACGGCATCCCGGTGATGCTTGAAAGCGAAGCCCGCACCCTCGACGTGGATGAGCGTCTGGACAAATGACTAACGCTTATACCGTGGTGATCCCGGCGCGTTACGCATCCACACGCCTTCCGGGCAAACCTCTGCAGGACATTGCCGGCAAGCCGATGATTCGCCATGTCTGGGAGCAGGCCTGCAAGAGCGGGGCACAGCGGGTGGTGATCGCCACGGACGATCAGCGCATTCTGCAAGCCTGCGAAGGCTTCGGTGCGCAGGTATTGCTAACCCGGGTCGATCACAATTCGGGCACCGATCGGCTTGCCGAGGTGGCGGAGCAGCTGGGCTTAACGGCTGACGCGATAGTCGTCAACGTGCAGGGCGATGAACCATTGATTCCGCCTTCGGTGATCGACCAGGTGGCACTCAATCTGGCTGCTCACCCCGAAGCCGCGATCGCCACGCTTGCCGAGCCAATCAGCGATCCGCACGCGCTCTTTAACCCTAACGTGGTAAAGGTGCTGAGCGATATCAATGGGCTGGCGCTGACTTTCAGTCGCGCGACGCTGCCGTGGGCGCGGGACGAATTCGCTCGTAAACCCGATGCGCTTCCGAGTGATGTTCCGTACCGTCGGCATATCGGCATCTATGCCTATCGGGCCGGGTTCTTGGCTGACTTCGTGAGCTGGGGGCCGTGCTGGCTGGAGAATACTGAGTGCCTGGAGCAGTTACGTGCGCTCTGGCACGGCAAGCGCATTCATGTCGCCGATGCGGTCGAGGCGCCTCCGGCTGGTGTCGACACCGCCGAAGATCTTGACCGCGTCCGCAAACTGCTCGGAGCTTGAGCGTGAAGGTTCTGTTCGTTTGCATGGGCAACATCTGCCGATCGCCCACTGCTGAGGCTGTACTGCGCAAATACGCGCAGGATGCTCAGCTGGACAGCCGAATCACCATAGATTCGGCTGGAACCGGTGATTGGCATGCCGGGAAGGGGCCCGATCAGCGCGCTTGCCAGGCTGCAGCCAGGCGAGGCTATGACCTCAGCGCTCTAAGGGCGCGGCAGGTGATCGCCGAGGACTTCCAGCGCTTCGATCTCATCCTGGCGATGGATTACGACAACCTAAAGCGCCTGGAGGCCCTGCGTCCAGCAGACTCAAACGGTGAGCTCGATCTATTTCTGCGCCGATACAAATTGGGCTCGGACGCTGTACCCGATCCGTATTACGGCGGGGAGGACGGCTTCGAGCAGGTGCTCGACCTGATCGAGCGTGGTGCTGCTGGATTGCTCGATGAGATCAGAGGGCGTCAATGAGCCTTCTCATCGAGCCGGGTTATTCACTCAAGGCGCTCAACACCTTTGCGGTCGAAGCCTGTGCCGCCTATTTCGCTGAAGCCCAAGACGATCAAGCAGTAACCGAAGCGATCAATGAGGCCTGCCGCCTCGAGGTTCCGCTATGGATCCTCGGCGGCGGCAGCAATTTGGTACTGACCGGAGATGTACAAGCACTGGTGCTGCACATGGCTAGCCGGGGCATTCGAGTTCTTGAGGATGACGGCCAGCAAGTAGTGATAGAAGCGGAGGCCGGCGAGCCTTGGCATCCGTTCGTACTGCGGAGCCTAGAGCTTGGTTTGGCTGGGTTGGAAAACCTCAGTCTGATCCCCGGTACGGTCGGTGCGGCACCCATCCAGAATGTCGGGGCGTACGGGGTCGAGGTAAAGGATGTCTTCGCTGGGCTGACTGCACTGGACCGCCAAACTGGCAGTTTGGTGGAGTTCGATTTGGCGGCATGTGAATTTGCCTACCGCGACAGCCTGTTCAAGCGTCAGGCGGGACGCTATGTGATTCTTCGGGTGCGTTTCATGCTTCATCGGGCTGCGGAACTAAGTCTAGAGTATGGCCCGCTCCGTAAGTGGCTGCAGCAGCATGATGTCCAGTCCCCCACACCGATGGATGTGAGTCGTGCGGTCTGTTCGATCCGCAGTGAAAAGCTGCCAGACCCTCGTGTTCTGGGCAATGCAGGCAGTTTTTTCAAGAACCCCTTGGTTCCTCAGTCGAAAGCTGACGCGTTGCTCGAGCAATACCCCGATCTGGTGGCGTTTCCGCAAGGTGGCGGGCAGGTCAAGCTAGCCGCTGGCTGGCTCATTGATCGTGCAGGCTGGAAGGGTTATCGACAGGGGGATGTGGGCGTCCACAGGCTGCAAGCGTTGGTGCTCGTCAACTACGGGCAAGCAACCGGCCAGCAAATCCTGCAGCTTTCCGAAAAGATCCAAGCTGACATCCTAGAGCGTTTCGGTGTGAATTTGGAAATCGAGCCGAACGTCGTCTGACTCAGCCCCGTTTCGGATCTGCCGTGCCCGTTCTTAGCGTTCTATAAGGGCGACGGATCTCCCGATCTCCGCGGCTACAGGCGGAAACAGTAAGGGTTGACTAGGCGTGTTTCTCTGGTCATCTGGGCGCTCCACGAAAGAGCGGCGCAGCGATCTTTCCACATTTGTTCGCCAACAAATAAAAAAGGGATGCCGAAGCATCCCCTTTCTACATCGCTGGTCCTGTCAGTCTTGACGCTTGTCGAGGCCCTGCGGATCGGCTTCCTCCTGCGCATCCGCGTCAGCTTCAGTGGCGGGCTTGATCGCCTCCACTTCGGGCTGGAGCAGCTCGGTCACGGCCTGTTCGGCTTCAGGTTCGGCAGGTGGTGTTTCCGGCTTCCGGGCAACGCTTGGCTCTGCATTGCCATTTGCCGTGCTGGCTGGCTGCTCATTTGTCGCGTCGGTGTCCGGTTCGCTGACAACGATTTCAGGGCTGGCCATTTCTGCCGGAGCTTGGGTTTCGGGGGTCGCTTTCTCTTTCGCTTCGGCCTCGGCTGCTTCTTTAGCAAGACGCTCTTGCTCCAAGCGGCGGCGGCGGACCTCACGTGGGTCGTTAGGTGCACGACCGCTAGCCGTCACGACCGGCGCTTCAGTCTCGGTCGCGGTCTGGGTCGGCTCCTCGAAAGCAGGTGTAGCCTCAGGCTGTGAAGTCTCGGGCGCCGTTGCTGACGCTTCGGGCTCGCTGGCTTTCTGCACCGCCGGAGCTGGCTCCGCTACTGCGATAACCGGTGTCACGGCTTCGCTATCCTGAGTCGCGGGAACATTAGCTGGCTTGTCAACTTCGGTTGCTTCGGGCGTGTTATTAACGGCCACAGCTGGAGCTGGGGCTTCCGCTTCCCTTGCTTCAATTTGAATCTCAGTGGGTGCGGTGTCGGTGTCTGCGGTGTTCGCTGCGAGAGCGGCGGCAGTTGCGGCAATGGCGACTTGTTCAGATTTCACCGGCGCATTGCTTTCGCTTACCTCGGCGTTGTTGCTTTGGGCCTCGTCGTCGATTTCGTTTCCGTTGGCGTCGCGTTGACGATCACGGCGGTTGCTGCGGCGACGCTGGCCACGAGAGCGGCGGCGTGGGCGATCGCTACCTTCTGGCGACTCCTGCTCCTCCTGAGCGGTCTCCGCGGTTTCGTTCTGCTGTTCCTCGGCTTGTTCTACATGTTCTACACGAGGTTTGCGCTCTTCGCGGGGCGGCCGCGGCTTACGCTCAGAACTTTCTTCGCCGTTCGCCGCGACTGGAGCGGTCTGCGCGACATCATCGAGCGGTGCGCGCAATTCGCGTTTGCGCTCTTCTCTCGGCTGACGATCTTCGCGTGGGGTGCGCTCACGACGTGGTTGCTGTTGCGGCTGTGCAGTGCTTTCGCTGGCTTCGACTGGCTCGCGAGACTCACGCGGTTCGCGAGCTTCCCGTGGCTTGCGCTCTTCGCGTGGAGGGCGCGCCTGACGCTCTTCACGAGGCTGACGGTCTTCACGAGGGGCGCGCTCTTCACGAGGCTTGCGCTCTTCGTCGCGGTTGCTGCGCGAATCACGGCGACGGTTCTGCTGGCGCCCACTACGGCGTTCATCGTTGCGTTGCGGGCGGCTGCTAGCGGCGGGTTTCTTCTCGACTTCGGCGGCTGGCGTTTCCTGCTTGCCGGCGAAGAGGCCGACCAGGGACTTGACCAACCCCTTGAACAGGCTTGGCTCCTGAGTGGCGGGTGCAGGCAGCTCAGCGGGCGCAGCGATCGGGGCCGGCGCGGGCGCGGTACGCTGTGGTGCGGTTTTGACGGCCGCTTCCTGGCGAACCAGTGTGCGCGTCGAGCTGACCGGCTGAACTTCCTCAACCTCGGTTGGGCTCATTTCATAGCTGGCCTGACCAGTGATAATTTCCGGGCTATCGTCGCGCAGGCGCTGCACTTCGAAGTGCGGCGTCTCCAGATGATCGTCCGGCAGGATGAAGATGCGCGCGCGGCTGCGCAGTTCGATCTTGGTGATCGCGTTGCGCTTCTCATTGAGAAGGAAGGCGGCAACCTGGAAGGGAACGCGGGCGCGGACCTCGGCGGTACGATCCTTAAGGGCTTCTTCTTCGATCAGACGCAAGATGGCCAGCGACAATGATTCGACATCGCGAATGATGCCTTGGCCATTACAGCGCGGGCAGACGATACCGCTGGTCTCGCCGAGCGATGGACGAAGGCGTTGGCGGGACATTTCCAGTAGGCCGAAGCGCGAGATGCGGCCGACCTGGATTCGTGCGCGGTCAGCTTCCAGTGCTTCACGAACCTTCTCTTCAACGGCGCGCTGATTCTTGGCCGGAGTCATGTCGATGAAGTCGATGACGATCAGGCCGCCAATGTCGCGCAGGCGCAGCTGGCGGGCGATTTCCTCGGCCGCTTCCAGGTTGGTCTGCAGGGCAGTTTCTTCGATGTCGCCGCCCTTGGTGGCGCGCGCCGAGTTGATGTCGATGGACACCAACGCCTCAGTCGGGTCGATAACGATGGAACCGCCGGATGGTAGCTTCACTTCGCGCTGGAAGGCCGTCTCGATCTGGCTTTCGATCTGGAAACGGTTGAACAGTGGTACAGGATCTTCGTACAGCTTGATCTTGCTCGCGTACTGCGGCATGACCTGCTGAATAAAGGAAAGCGCTTCGTCCTGGGCTTCGACGCTATCGATCAGAACTTCGCCGATGTCCTGGCGCAGGTAGTCGCGAATGGCGCGAATGATGACGTTGGATTCCTGATAGATCAGGAAGGGGGCGGCGCGATCCTGAGAGGCTTCCTTGACTGCGCTCCATAGCTGCAACAGGTAATCGAGGTCCCATTGCATTTCTTCACTTGAACGGCCGAGGCCGGCAGTACGGACGATCAAGCCCATATCGGCAGGGACATCAAGGCCGTTCAGTGCTTCGCGCAGTTCGTTGCGTTCTTCGCCTTCAATTCGACGAGAAATGCCGCCCGCGCGCGGGTTGTTCGGCATCAATACGAGATAGCGACCGGCGAGGCTGATGAAGGTGGTCAGGGCAGCGCCTTTATTGCCGCGCTCTTCTTTTTCGACCTGAACGATGACTTCCTGGCCTTCGCTCAGGACTTCTTTGATGTTGACGCGGCCTTCCGGCGACTTCTTGAAGTACTCGCGGGAAATTTCCTTGAGGGGGAGGAACCCGTGGCGATCGGCACCGAAATCAACGAAGGCGGCTTCAAGGCTGGGCTCGACGCGAGTGATCTTACCCTTGTAGATGTTGGCTTTCTTCTGTTCACGAGCACCGGATTCGATGTCAAGGTCGAACAGGCGCTGGCCATCGACCAGTGCGACACGCAACTCTTCAGGCTGAGTTGCGTTAATTAGCATTCTTTTCATGTAGTACCGTCGGTTTCCAAGGCAGCGGAAACGGCGTTCGGCACACACGACTCTCGCGGTCGGTGTCAGGTGAGTCAGGAATGGTTGTAAGGCACTCCAGTGTCCAGCGATTTCAGGCCAGTTGGGCCGGCGTCGCGACGACGTCTCCTGCTTACTGTCGGAACAGAAGCAATGGTTCGGGAGGAGGAATCAGCAATCGGTAGCGGACGGAATGAAGCGTCTATGAAAGCCTTTACTACGCAATCCGAGGGCTGTACATCTCCACCCAACACTCATACTTTGAAAATCGGGTGCCGCTCGCAGAATCCGGGAGCGGGTTATCGATTATCGTGATTCCCCTTCGGGAACACGCATCATGTCTTCAAGGCTTGTTTCGGAGCTTCTGCTGCTTGAGAAAAGCTCCGCTGGACGGCCTCACGTCCTGGAACATTGCTGGGTCAAGGATGGCGGTTTCGCTGGCATTCTCTAACCTGTCCGCTTTTGGCGGCGCCTGGACTATAACAGTAATGTTTAAGTGCTTCAAATAAGGGAAAATTGATATCATCCGCGCATGACCAATACCCCCTCTCAGACCTCCGGCGTGCAAATGCTCGAGGTCTCGCCGGAGCTTGCCGGCCAGCGCATTGATAACTTTCTCCGTACCCAGCTCAAAGGTGTGCCCAAGACCTTGATCTATCGCATTTTGCGCAAGGGTGAGGTGCGGGTAAACAAAGGCCGTATTAAACCCGAGTACAAGCTTCAGGCGGGTGATGTCGTGCGGGTGCCACCGCTTCGGTTGCCTGAGCGGGACGAGCCAGTCCCGCTTGCGCAAGGGCTTCTCGAGCGGCTTGAGGCGGCAATCGTTTTCGAAGACAAAGCCTTGATCGTGTTGAACAAGCCTGCAGGGATCGCGGTGCATGGAGGCAGCGGGCTCAGCTTCGGGGTTATCGAGGCGCTGCGTCAGTTGCGCCCGGATGCAAAGGAGTTGGAGCTGGTGCATCGCCTGGATCGGGACACCTCCGGGTTGCTGATGATCGCAAAGAAACGCAGCATGCTGCGTCACTTGCACCTGCAATTGCGGGGCGATGGGGTCGACAAACGCTACATGGCTCTCGTGCGGGGGCGCTGGGACACCGGTAAGAAGCAAGTAAATGCGCCGCTGTTGAAAAATACCCTGCGTTCAGGTGAGCGGATGGTGGAGGTCACTGACGAGGGCAAAGACGCACTGACACTTTTTCGCGTGCTGCGCCGTTTTGGCGACTTCGCTACGCTGGTCGAGGCCAAGCCGGTAACCGGACGTACGCATCAGATTCGTGTGCATGCCCGCCATGCCGGTCACAGCATCGCTGGCGATAATAAATATGGTGATGAAGAGTTTTCCGCACTCATTCGTGATCTGGGTGGTAAGCGCCTGTTCCTGCATGCCTATGCGCTGAAGGTTCCTTTGCCTGACGGTGGCGAACTGAGTTTGGAGGCGCCGGTCGATGATGTCTGGGCCCGGACGCTGGAGAGGCTTGGTGAATAAGTACGAACTGCTGATCTTCGATTGGGATGGGACGTTGGTGAATTCCATCGGGCGTATCGTTGAATCCATTTTGGTTGCTGCGGCCCGGTGTGACCTGCCGCGGCTGGATGAGGGCAGTATCAAGGGGATTATTGGGTTGGGTCTGCCTGAGGCGATAGCCGCGCTATATCCAAATGTCACCGACAGAAGGTTGGTTGAGGCGTTCCGTCGTGCGTACGCCGACCATTATTTGTCACTGGAGGCTGAGCCGTCGGCGCTTTATCCAGGTGTGGCGCACGCGCTACAACAGTTCCGTGATCAGGGGCATCAGCTTGCTGTGGCGACTGGCAAGGGGCGGCGCGGGCTGGATAGGGTCCTAGCAGGGCAGGGTTGGACTGATTTTTTCGATGTGACCCGCTGTGCTGATGAGACTGCGAGCAAGCCTGACCCGCTCATGATCCACGAAATCCTCGCTCACTGCGGGGTCGGGCCCGAGCGGGCTCTGATGATCGGGGATTCGGTGTTCGATTTGGAGATGGCAAGGCGCGCAGGCGTAGACAGTGTTGCGGTTGCCTACGGCGCACAACCCGTCGAGGTGCTGTTGTCGTGTTCGCCGTGCATGGCTATCAATCATTTTTCGGAGCTCGGTGACTGGCTGTGCTCTGCTGCTGGTCACGCTGAGGTGGTTGCATATGTCGGATGAATGGGGGAAACCCGTGAATGAGTCTAAGGAAGACCGTACTAGTCTAAAGCTGTTGGAGAAAACGCTGCTTGCCGGCGTCCAGGAGCAGCGGCGAGCTCGGCGTTGGGGGATCTTTTTCAAGCTGTTGACATTCGTCTATCTCTTTGGGGTGCTGCTGATATTTTCGCCGCTGTTGCACATGGGGGAAGGGAAAGCTGTTGGTGATACCCACACTGCGATCATCAATGTCCGCGGAATGATTGCCGATGAAGAGGCGGCGAGTGCAGACAACATTGTCGGTGCGTTGCGTGCGGCCTTTGAGGATTCAAATACCAAGGGTGTGGTGTTGCGGATCAACAGTCCGGGTGGCAGTCCGGTGCAGTCCGGCTATATCTATGATGAGATCCGCCGGTTGCGTGGGGAGTATCCGGCCATCAAAGTTTATGCAGTGATTGCCGATCTAGGGGCGTCTGGCGCTTATTACATTGCAAGCGCTGCGGATGAAATTTATGCCGACAAGTCGAGTCTGGTTGGCTCTATCGGCGTCACCGCTGCGACCTTTGGCTTTGTCGAGACAATGGACAAGCTGGGCGTCGAGCGCCGTGTCTATACCTCAGGGGAGCACAAGGCGTTTCTAGACCCCTTTCAGCCGGAAAAGCCAGAGGAAACCGAGTTCTGGCGCAGCGTGCTTGCTACCACTCACCGGCAGTTCATCGACAGCGTGAAGCAGGGGCGGGGCGATCGATTGCAAGTCGCGGGGCATCCTGAGCTCTTTTCCGGGCTCATCTGGTCTGGTGAGCAGGCGCTTGAGCTCGGTTTGATTGATGGTCTTGGCAATGCCAGCTATGTCGCACGCGAGGTAATTGGGGAAGCTGAGCTGGTGGATTTCACCGTCAAAGACTCGCCTTTGGAGCGGTTTACCAAGCAGCTCGGTGTCAGTATTGGTTCGCAGCTTGCCCTGTGGATGGGTTTCCAGGGGCCTCAGCTGCGTTAGTGCAGTGTCAGGGTACTTCGACCCCGGCATTGTTAAGCATGTCTACCAGTCGGATCAGGGGTAACCCAATTAGGCTGGTGATGTCTGTTCCTTCGGTGCTGCGGAACAGGCTGATTCCCAAGCCCTCTACCTTGAAACTGCCGGCGCAATCGTAGGGTTGTTCGGCCCGCAGGTAGCGTTCGATCTGCTGATCACCAAGCGTCCGGAAGTGAACGGTAAAAGCGATGCAGTCGATCTGGGCGGCCCCGGTTCGGCTGTCCAGCAGTGCCAATCCGGTTAGAAAGTCTACGCTTTTGCCGCTGCAGCTCTGTAATTGGCTCTTTGCTCGGTCGAATGTGTGAGGTTTGCCAAGGATGTTTTGTCCGAGCACGGCGACCTGGTCGGAGCCAATGATCAGATGATTCTGATGAGAGGGTGCCAAGGCTTTGGCTTTCTCTAGGGCCAGGCGGCGTACGAGATGTTCCGGTAGCTCCCTGGTGAGTGGGGTTTCATTTATTTCCGGAGCGCTGTAAGCGAACTCAAGCTGAAGGCGTGAAAGCAGTTCGCGACGATAAGGGGAGCTTGATGCGAGAAGCAGGGGTCGCATTCTTCTTCCTTTATATATAGGTACTGATCGATGGTCGGTCGAGCGTTATTGTGCGGCTGAATTCCTTTGACAGTCGACAGGCGCATCCCTAGAATGCCGCGCTTATGTTGAAAGGACCAATACCTCCGCACGTAGATCCGCGCAAGCTCGCTGACCGAGCGGCTTCCCTGAAGGGCGAGCTGCAATTGTCTGGGCTGAAGCGGCTCGTCGATCCTCTTGAGGATGATAAGGGTGTGGTGCGCGCCAGTTTCGATTTTGGGCGCGACGAGCAGCGCACTGTGGTCATCCACAGTGAGCTGGATGTTGAGGTCACGATGATTTGCCAGCGCTGTCTGGAGCCGGTTGTTCTGCCTATTCACAGCGAATGCGATTATGCCGTGGTGAATGAAGGGTCGAGCAGTCAGCACCTGCCTAAGGGTTATGACGTGCTGGAAGTGGGAGAGGATCCTCTGGATCTGCTGGCGCTAGTTGAAGAGGAGCTTCTGCTCGCTCTTCCGATTGTTCCACTCCATGACCAAGAAGTTTGCCAGCCGCCGGCTGGGCCTGATGAGCCCGAGCCGAAAGAGGACGAGGTATCGCGGTCCAACCCGTTCAGCGTACTGGCTCAGTTAAAGCGTGACCCAAACGTTTAGGAGTTGATCCCAATGGCTGTTCAGCAGAACAAAAAATCCCGTTCCGCCCGTGATATGCGTCGTTCGCACGATGCACTCGAGCCGAACGCCCTGTCCGTGGAAAAGAGCACCGGTGAAGTTCACCTGCGTCACCACGTTTCTCCGGAAGGTTTTTACCGTGGTCGTAAAGTGATCGATAAGGGCGCTGACGAGTAAACCTTGTCTGCTCCGATCATAGCGATCGATGCAATGGGTGGGGACTTCGGTCCCCACTGCATTGTTCCGGCCAGTGTCCAATGTCTGGCTGAATACCCCTCGCTTCATCTGGCCTTGGTTGGCCAATCCTCCCTGTTAGAAGAAATTATCGCTCGGCATCCAGCTGTGGATCGCGCTCGTCTGTCGATTGTCAATGCCGATGAAGTGATCGGTATGGATGAGCGTCCAGCGCAGGCGTTGCGCGCCAAGCCGCGCTCGTCCATGCGCATCGCTCTGGAGATGGTGCGTGATGGGCAGGCTCAGGCTTGCGTCAGTGGCGGGAATACTGGTGCGCTGATGGCACTTGCTCGGCAGGTATTGAAAACCCTGCCTGGGGTGGATCGCCCGGCGATGGTGACTGCGATTCCTACGCTTGAGGGGTCGTGCCTGTTGCTTGACCTCGGCGCGAATGTGGACTGCACGGCCGAGCAGCTCTATCAATTCGCTGTCATGGGGTCGGTTGCGGCGCAAAGTCTTGGTATCGAGCAGCCGCGCGTCTCGTTGCTGAATATTGGTACCGAAGCAATCAAGGGTAATCAACAGGTCAAAGCGGCCGCCGGGCTGTTGCAGCAGGCTAGCTGTATCAACTATCAAGGCTTCATCGAGGGTGACGGGCTGTTTCGCGGCGAAACAGATGTCGCGGTATGCGATGGCTTTGTTGGCAACATTTTGCTCAAGTCCAGCGAAGGTTTGGCACATATGGTAGCTACGCGGGTCGAGCTGCTTTTCCGTCGCTCATTGATTGCACGCCTGGTCGGTGCGCTGGCTCTGCCCTTGCTGCGTCAGTTGCGGGCGGACCTGCGGCCAGCTCAGTACAACGGTGCCAGCTTCCTTGGGCTCCAGGGTATTGTCGTGAAGAGCCATGGTAGCGCAGGGGGCGAGGGGTTTCGGTCGGCTATACGCCGTGCCTCACAGGATGTGGAACGAAATCTTCCGGCGCAATTGCGCAGCCGTCTCGAGCACTTGCTTGTGACTGATCGGTCCACAAGCGACCCGGGTGATGTGACTGCGCCCGGTGGATCGGCATCCAACTGAACAATTCGTTGCGCCCAAGTGCGTATTCTTTTCTGACGAACAACCACAAGAGAGCCGTTTTCATGTCCGCATCACTTGCATTCGTCTTTCCAGGCCAGGGCTCCCAGGCCCTAGGCATGCTCGCCGAGCATGGCGCCCAGCAATCGCTGATCATCGATACCTTTGCCGAAGCCTCGTCTGTGTTGGGTTACGATCTGTGGGCACTTTGTCAGCAGGGTCCAGAGGACCAACTGAATCAGACCGACAAGACTCAGCCCGCCATTCTCGCCGCTTCGATTGCATTGTGGCGTTTGTGGCTGGCTGAGGGCGGTGCGAAGCCGGCCTTCGTCGCGGGTCACAGCCTGGGCGAGTACTCGGCGTTGGTTGCTGCTGGTAGCCTTCCGTTTGCCGATGCGGTGAAACTGGTCGAGCTGCGGGGTCAGCTGATGCAGCAGGCTGTTCCGGCCGGTACCGGTGGCATGGCCGCGATTTTGGGTCTAGAGGATGCCGATGTTTTGGCAGCGTGTGGCGAGGCGGCGCAGGGTGAGGTCGTAAGTGCGGTCAACTTCAACGCGCCAGGCCAGGTCGTGATTGCCGGCAACGCTGCGGCGGTCGAGCGAGCCATCGATGTCTGCAAAACCAAGGGTGCCAAGCGCGCCATGCCGCTGCCGGTCAGCGTGCCTTCTCATTGCGACCTGATGCGCCCTGCAGCCGAGCAGTTTGCCGCTGCCGTGACCGGCGCCGGCTGGCGGGCCCCCGAGATCCCATTGGTGCAAAATGTCAGTGCAGCAATCGTTTCGGATCTCGACTCGCTTAGACGCAATCTGCTGGCTCAGCTCTATAGTCCGGTTCGCTGGGTCGAGACTGTTGTTGTGCTAAGCGAACACGGTGTGACCGGTCTGGTCGAGTGCGGCCCGGGCAAGGTACTTTCCGGTCTCAATAAGCGCTGCGTCAAAGGCCTCAGTACCTACAATCTGGACACCCCCGAAGGTTTTGCGGCCACCCGTGGCGCAGTGCTCTGAATAAGGAGATAGGTATGAATTTGCAAGGCAAGGTCGCGCTGGTAACAGGCGCCAGTCGTGGTATTGGTCAGGCCATAGCGCTTGAACTTGGACGTCAAGGCGCCATCGTGATCGGCACGGCGACCTCATCTTCAGGGGCTGAGCGCATTGCTGAGACGCTCAAAGAGAACGGCATCGAAGGTGCTGGGCTGGTGTTGGACGTCACCAGTGATGAATCAGTTGCCACCACCCTGGAGCATATTCAGCAGCACCTCGGTCAGCCGGCTATTCTGGTCAATAACGCCGGCATCACGCGGGACAACCTGATGTTGCGGATGAAAGACGACGAATGGCACGAGGTGATCAATACCAATCTCAGCAGCCTTTATCGTTTGACCAAGGGTGTTCTGCGGGGCATGACTAAAGCCCGTTGGGGGAGAATTATCAGTATCGGTTCCGTGGTGGGTGCCATGGGTAACGCCGGGCAGGTAAACTACGCCGCGGCCAAAGCCGGACTCGAAGGTTTCAGTCGCGCGTTGGCACGTGAAGTCGGTTCGCGCGGTATCACGGTCAACGCCGTGGCTCCGGGCTTCATCGATACAGATATGACGCGCGAGCTGCCAGAAGCTCAGCGTGACGCATTACTGGGGCAGATCCCGCTGGGTCGCCTCGGTCAGGCGGAAGAGATTGCCAAGGTCGTCGCCTTCCTAGCTTCTGACGGTGCCGCCTATGTCACCGGGGCCACTGTCCCAGTGAATGGCGGTATGTACATGAGCTAATGTGACGCCCGACGCATGTACGCAGTCATAACGGCTGATTAGTTTCGTTATAAAACTGTGGTTTGTTTATAGACAGATGGTTGAAAGCAGGTTCATGCTTGCCCGCTTTCAGCTTGAAATGCGGAAAACGCTTTCTATACACTACCGCGCAGACCAGCTGCCTGATTTTTCCATAGGAGTGAAAACAAGGTATGAGCACCATCGAAGAACGCGTCAAGAAAATCGTTGCCGAGCAACTTGGCGTCAAAGAAGAGGAAGTTACCAACAGCGCTTCCTTCGTCGAAGACTTGGGTGCCGACTCCCTTGACACCGTTGAGCTGGTGATGGCTCTGGAAGAGGAATTCGAGACCGAAATCCCGGACGAGCAAGCCGAGAAGATCACCACTGTTCAAGAAGCTATCGATTACATCAACGCGCACGCGCAGTAAGTCGTAGTCCTGCTTCGAACCAGTAAGCCGCACTGCCTCGAAAGGGCAGTGCGGCTTTTGTTTGAGTTAGTTGAATGCAGCTGGTCGTGCCGGTGGCCGACATCTGTGAAGGCGGCTCTCTTTCCGTTACAGATGCTAGCGGAGCAGGGCGAGTCGAATGAATGCAAGGAGAATTGCTGTGTCGCGTAGACGCGTCGTAATTACCGGTATGGGCATGCTCTCGCCGCTGGGTAACGATGTGCCAAGCAGCTGGCAGGGGATTCTCGCCGGCCGCAGTGGTATCGGCCTAATAGAGCATATGGACCTTTCCGCCTATTCCACTCGCTTTGGCGGATCAGTCAAGAATTTCGATGTCGAGCAGTACCTGCCCGCTAAAGAGGCTCGCAAACTCGACCTTTTCATCCAGTACGGACTGGCCGCCAGTTTCCAGGCAGTACGAGATTCCGGGCTGGAAATCACCGATGCCGATCGCGAGCGTGTCGGCGTCGCCATGGGCTCGGGCATTGGTGGCCTGACCAATATCGAAAACAGCTGCAAGGCATTGATCGAGCAGGGGCCGCGCCGTATATCGCCGTTTTTCGTGCCGGGCTCGATCATTAACATGGTTTCCGGTTTTCTATCGATCCATCTTGGTTTGCAAGGCCCTAACTACGCCATTGCTACGGCCTGCACGACGGGTACGCATTGCATCGGCATGGCTGCGCGCAACATCGCCTATGGCGAGGCTGATGTGATGGTCGCTGGTGGGTCGGAAATGGCGGCCAGCGGGCTTGGAATAGGTGGGTTCGCCGCCGCTCGTGCATTGTCCACCCGCAACGATGATCCTGCTTCGGCCAGCCGCCCGTGGGACAAGGACCGGGATGGCTTTGTGTTGTCCGACGGCGCGGGCGCGTTGGTGCTAGAGGAGCTCGAGCATGCCAAGGCTCGCGGGGCGAAGATCTATGCCGAGCTGATTGGTTTCGGCATGAGTGCAGATGCGTTTCACATGACCTCACCGCCTGATGATGGCGCGGGTGCTGCTCGCTGCATCCGTAACGCTATATTGGACGCGCGGATCGATGCCAAACAGGTCGACTACATCAACGCCCATGGCACCTCGACGCCGGCCGGCGACAAGGCGGAAGCTGCTGCGATCAGAACGGTATTCGGTGATCACGCTTACGAGCTGTCGGTCAGTTCGACCAAATCGATGGTCGGTCATCTGCTTGGTGCGGCAGGCGCTGTCGAGGCAATCTTCAGCGTGCTTGCCATACGCGACCAAGTGGCGCCGCCGACGATCAACCTTGATGAACCCGGCGAAGGATGCGACCTCGATTTCGTCCCGCATGAGGCCAAGCCGCGGACAATCAATGTTGCGGTCTCCAACTCCTTTGGTTTTGGTGGCACCAACGGGTCGCTGGTGTTCCGCCGGTTCGCCGAGTGACGTTGAGCTGGGTGGATGGGCAGCCAGCTGAAGGGCTGCCCATTCATGATCGAGCGCTTGCTTACGGCGACGGCCTATTTGAAACAATCAAGGTGTTGGCCGGCTGCCCCGAACTGCTCGATCGGCATTTGCAGCGGCTGGAACATGGCTGCCGGCGTCTGGCGATCCCCTGCGACATCAATGGCGTAGGTAGCCAACTCATCGCTTTCAGTGCCGAACTTGGAGAGGGTGTCGCCAAGCTCATTGTCAGTCGAGGGGAGGGCAAGAGAGGCTATGCTCCGCCCGTCCCCTGTATGCCTCGAACCGTCCTTACCGGATCCTCCCTTCCGAACTACCCGAAAGCACATGCCGAACAGGGCGTTCGCCTGTACCCCTGTACTACCCGTCTTGCCGAGCAGCCAATTCTGGCCGGTCTGAAGCACCTCAATCGTTTGGAACAAGTGCTGGCCCGAGCCGAGTGGCAGGATCCGGTCTACGCCGAAGGCTTGATGCGCGACACCTCCGGGCGGGTCATCGAAGGCGTTTTCAGTAACTTGTTCATCGTCGAATTGGGCAGGTTGATGACGCCGTCCCTTGAGCGCTGCGGGGTCGCAGGGGTGATGCGCGAAGAAGTGCTGGACCGCGCGCGGATTGCCGGCGTGCCGACCCAGGTCGGCGATCTGTCGCTAGGGCAGCTCTATCGCGCTGACGAGGTCTTCGTTTGTAACAGCCTGTATGGCATTTGGCCTGTTCGCCAATTGGATGCCAGTGTATGGCCGGTGGGGCCTGTCACACGTAAACTTCAAAGCCTGGTGGCTGATCTGTCGAGCAATACGTGATTCGAAAACTGTCTTTTGTGCTCCTCGGCGCCTTGCTGATCGCTGCGCTGGCGCTCGGCCTGGTCTATTGGAAGCTTCACTCCGCCTTGGGGCAGCCGCTGCAGCTTGGCGCAGCGCAAACGCTTGAGGTTCAGTCTGGGGATACGCCCAGTGGCTTATTGCAACGGCTGGAGCGAGACGGCGTGTTGAGCGACTCGTTCTGGTTGCGGCTGCACTGGCGGCTGAAGCTCTCAGGACACACCTTGCACAGCGGCGAATATCAACTGCGGCCAGAGATGACTGCCCGCGACATGATCGGGCTATGGCAGCGTGGCGAGGTTGTGCAACATACCCTGACCATCGTCGAAGGGTGGAATTTTCGCCAGGTGCGCGCCGCGCTTGAGGCGCTGCCTACGGTAAAGCAGACGATTGTTGGTCAGTCAGATGATGAAGTCATGATGCGACTCGGCCAAGCCGGTTCGCACCCCGAGGGTCGCTTTTTCCCTGACACCTACAGCTTCACCCGCGGTGTCACCGATCTCGAGCTGCTCCAGCGTGCTTATTCACGGCTGGAAACGGTGCTGGCGGAGGAATGGCAACAGCGTAGCGAAGGCTTGCCCTATCAAGACCCGTATGAGGCGCTGATCATGGCTTCAATCATCGAAAAGGAAACAGGGGTTCCGTCAGAGCGCGGCGAGATCGCTGGCGTTTTCGTTCGCCGGCTGGAGCAAGGCATGTTGCTACAGACAGACCCGACGGTGATCTATGGTATGGGCGAACAATATAGGGGGCGGATCACCCGCAGCGATCTGCGCAGGCCGACCCCCTACAACACCTATACCAACAGCGGGTTGCCACCGACGCCGATCGCGATGGTTGGCCGGGAAGCGATTCACGCTGCGCTGCACCCGGTTGAAGGAAAAAGCCTCTACTTCGTCGCGCGGGGGGATGGCAGCCACGTGTTCAGTGATTCGTTGAGCGAACACAATCGCGCGGTGCGTGAATATCAACTCAAGCGCCGAGCAGACTATCGTTCCAGCCCACCGCCCCGGCAAACCCCGGCGCCGATTGAGAATGCCCAGTGACAGGACTCTTTATTACATTGGAAGGGCCCGAAGGCGCGGGCAAGAGCACCAACCGTGAGTACCTCGCGCAGCGCTTGCGTGAACACAGCCTAGACGTCGTCCTGACGCGTGAACCCGGGGGCACGCCGTTGGCTGAGCGCATTCGTGAACTGCTGTTGGCGCCTGCAGACGAACCCATGAACAGCGATACGGAGCTGTTGTTGGTGTTCGCGGCACGCGCACAGCATCTTGCTCAGGTCATTCGGCCCGCACTCGCGCGAGGTGCTGTGGTGCTGTGCGACCGGTTTACCGATGCCACCTACGCTTATCAGGGCGGTGGCCGCGGTCTCCCCACCCCGCGTATCGAGCAGCTTGAAAGCTTTGTTCAGGGTGAGATGCGTCCGGACCTGACGCTGATCTTCGATTTGCCCGTTGAAATCGGTCTGAGCCGCGCCGCTGCACGGGGACGTCTTGATCGCTTCGAGCAGGAAGGGCTCGAATTCTTCGAGGCCGTGCGCAGCGCCTATCTCAATCGGGCGCAGCAGGACCGGCAGCGCTATCGTGTGGTCGATGCAGGCCAGTCTCTAGCCGCAGTACAACAGAGTCTGGACAGGCTTCTGCCTGAGGTGTTGGAGCGTGCGCTTGGCTGACGGCATTCTTCCATGGCAGGTTGATCTCTGGCAGTTGCTGGCCGGTCGTCAACAGCATGCTCATGCGTATTTGCTGCACGGGCCCGCCGGTATTGGCAAGCGCGCCTTAGCTGAACAGCTGATGGCACTTTTACTGTGTCAACGGCCGGCCGCACTGAGTGCGTGCGGGACCTGCAAAGGCTGCCTGTTGCTTGCAGCGCATACCCATCCAGACCATTACATTCTGGAACCGGAAGAGGCCGACAAAGCGATCAAGGTCGATCAGGTTCGCCACCTCGTAGGTTTTGTTACTCAGACTGCTCAGCTAGGTGGGCGTAAGGTCGTTCTGCTCGAGCCAGCCGAGGCGATGAACCTTAACGCCGCCAACGCGTTGCTCAAGAGCCTCGAGGAGCCTGCTGGCGATACCGTTCTGTTGCTTATCAGTCATCAGCCCAGCCGGCTGCTACCGACGATCAAGAGTCGCTGCGTGCAACAAAGCTGCCCCTTGCCTGGGCGCCAGCAGAGCCTTGATTGGCTGGCGGTTCAACTTCCAGATGTGTCGCCCGCGCAGCGTGAGGAGCTGCTTGCATTGTCTGCCAATTCGCCATTGGCCGCGCTCAAGCTGCAGGGTGCGGGCGTACTCGATATGCGGGTGCAAGTAGTCGACGGGGTAAAGAAACTGCTCAAACGGCAGCAATCTCCCAGTCAGCTGGCTGAGGCCTGGAGTTCGCATTCGCTGATCCTGTTATTCGATTGGTTTTGCGAATGGGCGCATCTGATATTGCGCTTTCAAATGACCGGCGATGAAGAAGGGCTTGGCGCAGCCGATATGCAGAAGGTGATTCAATACCTGGCGGAGAAGTCGTCACCCGACCGGCTGCTGGTGCTGCAGGATTGGTTGCTTGCCCATCGACAGAAGGTGCTGGGCAAAGCCAATCTTAATCGTGTCTTGCTTCTCGAAGCGCTTCTGGTGCAGTGGGCAAGCTTGCCCGGGCCAAGCTAGAATCCATCGAACTGTTGTTAGGAATGAATACCGCATGAGCCTGCCTGCAAACCTTGGTCCGCGTAACGGCATTCTGTCTCTGACCATCAAGGACAAGTCAGTGCTCTATGCGGCGTACATGCCGTTCATCAAGCATGGCGGATTGTTCATTCCGACTAACAAGAGTTACAAGCTTGGCGACGAGGTGTTCATGCTGCTGAGCCTGATGGACGAGCCGGAAAAGATTCCGGTTGCGGGTAAGGTCGTGTGGATCACGCCCAAGGGCGCCCAAGGCAACCGGGCCGCAGGCGTTGGCGTGCAGTTCAATGAGGGTGACTCGACTGCCCGCAACAAGATTGAAACCTACCTCGCCGGCGCGATGAAATCAGACCGTCCAACGCACACCATGTAGCGTCATCGCAAGCGATTCGTTCGCTTAGCTTTTTTGCCGTTGCTTTTTCCGCCGCGCTGACCTGACTGCGACCGATGGGCTGCTTTGCTCTACAATGGCGCGTTTTCGGTTCGGGTACTTTTCCATGCTGATCGACTCGCATTGCCACCTCGATCGTCTCGATCTTACGTTGCACGACAACTCCCTCGATGCAGCTCTGCATGCTGCACGTCAGCGTGGTGTTGGGCATTTCCTTTGTATCGGTGTCAGCGCCGAGAATACTGCTGCTGTCAAAGCGCTTGCGCAGCGCTATGACGACGTCGATTGTTCGGTGGGGGTGCACCCGCTGGACCTCGAGCCGGGTGCCGAACCTGCCATGGACTGGTTGCTGCAGGAACTGGACGCGCCCGGTGTAGTGGCGATCGGCGAAACAGGGCTTGACTACCACTACGAGCCTGAAGCCGCCGAGTTGCAGCAGCAATCCTTCCGTCTGCATCTCGATGCCGCGCGGATCAGCGGTAAACCAGTCATCGTCCACACTCGTGCGGCTCGTGCCGACACGCTGGCGCTGCTCCGCGAGGCTTCGTTGCCGCAGGCCGGCGTACTGCATTGCTTCACCGAAGACTGGGACATGGCCAAGTCTGCCTTGGATCTAGGGTTCTATATTTCGCTATCCGGCATCGTGACATTTCGCAACGCCGATGCCTTGCGGGATGTCGCTCGCCGTGTTCCTGCGGATCGCCTGCTAGTGGAGACGGATTCGCCTTACCTGGCCCCGATCCCCTACCGCGGCAAACCGAACCTGCCGCAGTATGTGCGCGAGGTCGCCGAGTATCTCGCCGATCTGCGCGGGGTCGGCTTCGAGGTGCTGGCGGCTCAAACCACAGATAACTTCAAGCGGCTTTTTCCCTTGGCGCGCGTCAAGAACTGACGAGCGCGAGCGCGCGTGCAAGGCGGTGTGCTTGGCGGGCCTTCTCCGCACATGCCGTGTACAATCCGCGCCGCTTAATGCACATGCCGGTAGCCGGCATGCGGATACGAGGGTTTGGGTTGGCGCTCAAAGCATAGCCTTCCGTCAGTCTCGTCATTTCTTCGTCACAGACCAAACTAGGTGACGCCATGTCCAGCGATACGCTGCACACCGGGCCGCTTCAACGCGGCCTGAAAAACCGGCACATTCAGCTGATCGCACTCGGCGGGGCTATTGGAACGGGGCTCTTCCTCGGCTCAGCCGGCGTGCTGCGCAGCGCCGGGCCGTCGATGATCCTTGGCTATGCCATCGGTGGGATGATTGCCTTCCTCATCATGCGTCAGCTCGGCGAGATGATCGTCGAGGAGCCGGTTGCGGGATCCTTCAGTCATTTTGCGCACAAATATTGGGCCCCTTATGCAGGCTTTCTCTCCGGTTGGAATTATTGGGTGCTGTATGTCCTGGTGGGGATGGCCGAACTGACCGCGGTGGGCAAGTACGTCCAGTTTTGGTGGCCGGAGGTGCCGACTTGGGCCACCGCTGCGGTGTTTTTTGTGCTGATCAATCTGATCAACCTAGTCAACGTTAAGACCTTTGGTGAGACTGAGTTCTGGTTCGCGATCGTCAAGGTCGGAGCCATTGTCGGCATGATTGCGCTCGGCCTGTACCTCTTGCTGAGCGGCGCGGGTGGTGAACAGGCTGGCTTCAGCAACCTCTGGAGCCACGGCGGGTTCTTCCCCAACGGCATCAGCGGGATGGTCATGGCCTTGGCAATCATCATGTTTTCATTCGGCGGCTTGGAACTGGTGGGGATCACCGCAGCTGAAGCATCCGACCCGAAGACAGTCATTCCCAAAGCGATCAATCAGGTCGTTTATCGGATTCTGATCTTCTACATTGGCGCGCTCAGCGTTCTGCTGGCGCTCTACCCTTGGGACAGTCTGCTGGAAACGCTGGGTTCGGCCGGCGACCCCTACAGCGGCAGCCCTTTCGTGCAGATCTTTTCACTGATCGGCAGTGATACGGCTGCGCACATCCTCAACTTCGTGGTGCTGACGGCGGCTCTCTCTGTCTATAACAGCGGCGTGTACTGCAACAGTCGCATGCTGTACGGCCTGGCGGAGCAGGGCGATGCGCCGAAGGTGTTGATGATGGTCAACCGCCGTGGGGTACCGGTGCTTGCAATCGCTGTCTCTGCACTCGTCACCATGCTCTGTGTGCTGGTGAACTACCTGCTGCCGCAAACAGCGCTTGAGTTGCTCATGTCGTTGGTGGTTGCGGCGCTGCTGATCAACTGGGCGATGATCAGTCTCGCCCACTTGAAGTTTCGCAAGGCAATGAAAGCGCAGGGCATCGAGCCTTCGTTCAAGGCCTTTTGGTATCCGCTCAGCAATTACATTTGCCTGGCGTTCGTGGCATTGATTGCCGCGATCATGTTGTCGATGCCCGGTCTGCGAACCTCAATCATCGCGATACCATTTTGGGCGCTGTTTATCTGGCTGTGCTTCCGGTTGCGGCTTTCGAGCCGGCGTGCCGCGCATGGTTGATACGTTGAGGCGTATGGCCACAGCGAACAAAAAAAACCCGGCGTCGCGGGGAGCCGGGTCAAGACCATTAGGAGTATGAGGTCACGTTCCTCGCTTCCTCAGCTGGCCGAGCAGTGGGGGGATTGCGCGGCCAGTGATTGCAGTATTGGTCCGATTCCTCAAAGCTGCTGGGCGATTGCGGCGATTTTTAAACGGATTTGGAATAGTCGCGTCCAGGCTGATCGCTCACTTCGCGAGCAGCCCGCGAACCACTGCCAGGCTCTGCTCGATAACCTCCGGCGGCGTGTAGAAATGCGGTGAGAATCTGATCCCTCCACCACGAAGCGCACAGACGACCTGCTCCTCCTTGAGGCGTTGAAACAGCGTCGGGTTGTCGATCCCATCGATCCGGAACGTCAGGATGCCGGCTCGCCGAGCTGGATCGGTTGGGCTTAGCAGTTCGGCCCCCGGCATGGCCGATAGCTCTCGATGGAGGTGATCGATGCGTTCGGCCAGTGCCTGTGCCACTGTGACTATTCCCACCTCTTCCAATAAGGACAGGCTGGCTTCCAATGCCATGGCGCCGAGCAGGTTCGGGCTGCCGCACTCAAAGCGCTGCGCGCTGTTCGCCGGCTGCCAATCGCTGCGGTCATAATCACCGGCGTGCTCGAGCATATGCCAGCCGTACTCGTGAAGCTTGAGCTGATCGCGTAGATCGCTCCGGCAATAGAACACACCCAGGCCTTCTGGGCCCAGCAGCCATTTATGTCCGTCGGCCATCGCAAATGCACACCGGCATTGCTGAGCATCGAATGGCAGCGCGCCCAGCTGTTGGATTGCGTCGATGCACAGCAGTACGCCACGTCGTTCGCAGCCTTCACCGAGTCGCGGCAGGTCTAGCCGCAGGCCGCTCGCGTACTGTACGGCGCTGATCGCCAGCAAGCGAACGTTCGGCCCGCAGGCCGCGAGCAGGTCGCCTTCGGGATCTTCACCCTTGAGGCTGACCTGGATGACCTCGACCCCTTGCGGCCGCAACGCCTCCCAAACTACGCGGTTGGAGGGAAACTCCTCGTCGCTGATGACGACCTGGTCACCGGGCTTCCACTCCAGTCCGAAGGCTACGAAAGACAGTGCTTCCGAGGTGTTCTTGACCAGCGCTATGTCTGCTGGGGTTGGTGCGTTCAGCAACCTGGCCAGGCGATTTCGCAGACGGGTTTCAACCGCCAGCCACTGCGGATAGTCGCGCGCGCCAATCGTGATGTTCTGTTGGGCAAAGCTGGTTACCGCATCGCTCGCACGGCGAGGCCAGGGCGAGACGGCCGCATGATTCAGGTACCGCAAGCCGTCGATTTGGGGGAATTCGTCATTCAATGTACTCATTGGCAATCTTCCGTGCATTTTCTGACTAAACAGGCATAATCATCTGCTTCGATTTTTCACACTGCAGCCACTTATGCAAAATGAATCCCGTAAGGTCCGCGAATTTCGCCGTCGCGAACAAGAGATTCTCGACACGGCGCTCCAGTTGTTTCTCGAACAGGGAGAAGACAGCGTCACCGTCGAGATGATCGCCGACAGGGTGGGGATCGGCAAAGGCACCATCTACAAGCACTTCAAATCAAAGGCCGAAATCTACCTGCGGCTGATGCTCGACTACGAGCGGGATCTGAACGAGCTGCTGCATTCACCGAGTCTCGATCAGGACAAAGAAGCGCTGTCTCGCGCCTACTTCGAGTTTCGCATGGGCGATCCTCAGCGCTATCGGTTGTTCGACCGGCTCGAGGAAAAGGTGGTTAAGGGTAATCAGGTACCGGAAATGGTCGAGGAGCTGCACCGTATCCGGGCCTCCAACTTCGAGCATCTAACCCAACTGATCAAAGGGCGCATTGCCGAAGGAAAGCTAGAGGACGTGCCGCCTTATTTCCACTATTGCGCAGCCTGGGCCTTGGTACATGGGGCTGTAGCGCTCTACCACTCGCCGTTCTGGAGCAATGTGCTGGAGGATCAAGAAGGCTTCTTCCAGTTTCTTATGGATATCGGCGTGCGTATGGGCAACAAGCGCAAGCGAGACTAGCCCAGTCTCCGCAATGTGGTGGCGTAACTAACGATTGGGTCGCGGAGCATTCTCTAGAGCTGAGAACGCATAAAGGTTGGTGACTGAAACGGGTCATTCGGACTATATAGGGCAGCGGACTTCCGACCGCTGCCGTGCCTTCGCGGCTACCCTGGTCGTTACTGTTGGAAAACCATCTCAGCATTTGGATTAGAGATCAGCGTCCCAGCGAAGTGTCATGCTTCACCAAAGGAAGCCTCACTACCAGCTCACTTCCTTTACCGCTTCCCTCACTCTTGCCGGTCACCGTGCCACCGTGTGCCTCGACCAACTCGCGGACTACCGTCAGACCGATGCCCAGCCCTGCACCGTTGAAACCAATCGCATTCACATCCTGCACGAATGGCTCGAAAATGAACGGTAGCGCTTGCGCTGTGATCCCGATGCCGTTATCGCGAATGCTGACCTCCACCATGTCCCCTTCGGCAGTAGCCAAAAGGCTGACCGAGCCACCGACCGGCGTGTACTTGGCCGCATTACCCAGCAGGTTGCCGAGAATCTGGGCGAGCCGCATGGAGTCGCCATTTATTGCCAGCACCCCGTCGGGGAGTATTGTGCTCAGGTGTATGTCGCGCGCGATCATTGCCGGACTGCAGAGCTCCACAGCTTCATGGATGATCTGAACCATATCGACAACGCAACATTTGAGTCGAAACTTGCCGGTGCTGGCACGCGCCAGGTCGAGCAGATCCTCTACCAGTCGAGACATGTGGCGTACCTGTCCCTCGATCAAGGCCTGCATTCGCGGCAGCTCCTCGCTGGGCACACGACCTAGACGCCCTGCGATCATGCTGATAGGTGTCAGGGGATTGCGCAGTTCGTGAGCTACCAATGCGAGTACTTTGCGTTGCTGCTCCAGGGCGAGTTCGGCTGAGGCCTGCAGGTCTTTTGCGCTCAAGGCGGCCGTAACCAACTGTTCGTTGGCTTCACGCATATCCTGATATAGCTGCTGCTCTGCTTGCGTGAGCTGCGATCTTTTTGCATCCGACTGCGCTAACAAGGTCGCTAGAACCAATTGCTGGTTGGCCTCGATCAGTTGCTCCATCTGCTGACTGTCGACGAGTTGGCTATGGGTATCGTTGAGCTCTTTATGCAATGCCGCGAGGACCGCGCGAGCTTCGACGGTTTGCTGCCCGAGCCGGAACAGTTCGCTGGAGGCGGTAGCCATAGCTTGCTTGTTGTCGGCACTAGTCTTTTTCACGAGTTTGTATTCACCCCTCGTTCCCACTGCGACACCGTTGGGTAGGTCGTCCTCCGAGCAGACCTTCTTGATCCGACAACATCTCACCGATCTGCAGTCCGTTATCGTCAATTCGATACAGGCGTAACTCATCCGAATGACTGCTCGCGCGCACCTTGACCACCGCCATGATGCGCAACAAGCGGCTTTCAACTTCTATATAACGCTGGACGATGATGGCGTCGGTGAGAAAGGCCGTACCGTAAGGACTGAATCGCAAGTCCGTGTAGCGATCTTCGAGCTCCGAAGTCATCAGCACACTGACCCCAGCAGAGGTCAGTGCAGTGACCATCCGTGAAAGCGATTCACGATAGTCTTCACGGAATGTAGGTGCCAGCGCCAGTTCGAAGCCCGAGAGGGAATCGATCACCACGCGGGTCGCCTTCAGTCGGTCGATCTCGCTCAACAGCTCAGAAACGATTTCGTCGATGGATAGGTCAGGGGCACGACTGTCGACCAAACCGACTTGGCCGTTCTTAATCAGATCGGCAAGGGTGGCGTTTTGCGAGCGATTGGGTCGTTGTTCGAATACAGCGATGACGCCGGTTTCGCCATTGCGAACACCCTCGGCGAGGAAGGATGCAGCCATAATGCTTTTACCAGAACCCGATGGTCCGGCCACGAGCAGGGAATAGCCCAGAGGCAGTCCACCGCCGAGCATATCGTCGAGCCGCGGTACGCCCATTTTCAGGCGCTTCAGAGGGAAGGTCTGCGGTTCCTCGACGGGACTGGACACCGCGGGTGCAAACACCTTGATTCCCGACGTGGCAATGCGGAACGTGTGGAGCCCAGGTAACGTTGGCTGGCCACGCATCTTCATGATTTCCATCTTACGTACCATGGAATTGCGCTGAACGCTCTGGCGCAACCAGATCAGCCCATCGGCTACGGTGAAAATCGGGTTGGTATCGGTTTCGGTGAAGTACTCACCAATCAGAAAGGTCGTTGCCTGCCAAGTGGTCATCAGCATGCCCAGTTGTTGAACGAACTGCGGCAGGTTGTTGTTCGGGTTGTTCTGGGTCTGGCTTGCCAGCACTACCGAACGGAACGAGTCGACGAACACCAGAGCGGGTGAATGGCTTTCAACCTCGCTGACGATACGCCGCAGCACTTCGTCCAGATCGCCGGCCAGGGTATCGTCAGCCAGATTGATGTAGCGGATGGACTTGTTAATCGCTTCGCTGTCGAAGAACTCGAATTGCTGTTGATAACGCAGCATCTTCAGCGGTGGCTCACCGAGCACCGTAAAAAAAAAGCGCGGGGCGTTCGGGGGTCGCCAGCGCGAACATCATCTGGTGAGCCAGGGTGGTTTTGCCACAGCCTGGGGGGCCAGCGATCAGGTTGAAGGAAAACTCCGGCAACCCTCCGCCAAGCACTTCGTCCAACCCCGGCACACCGGTGGCTAGGCGGTTGATAGTCGCTTTGGTGCTCATGGCGATTTTTCCTGCGCAGGGGTTTCGCTCGAAGAAGGTTCCCACACACCGCGAAGCAAGCGTGTGGTGAGCGAGGACCCGATAAGCGTGGTCAGCAGCTCGTGGAATGTAACTAGCAACACCTCACCAAAAAGCAGCGCTTCGGCTTCGCTTTGCTTAACGAGCACGGCCTGCAGAACGGTCAGGTCGAGAGAAGCCTGCATCCCGCCATACGTGCTGGCCAGGTGTGGGTGGCTAGAGAGGCACAGGTGCAGGCTACGGCGATAAAGCGCAGCAACACCTTGCTGCCCGACGATGGGGGTCAGCGATGAGTCTATGTCCTGCAGTATGGAGATGATCGCCTGGGCGACTGCTGCGGCGTCAGCGTTGGGGCCAACGCGACACATCAGAGAAGCTAAAATCTCATGGCTCTCTTCGCTTGGCGTGGACATGGTTAGCTGTATCTGATGGGGGCAGGTATTGATAGTACACCCTAGGGCGAGAATCGAAGAGTTAAATAGCCATCACGTCGGTCCGTATCCTTTTTCGGTCATGGGACCGGTGAACTTCAGCAACAGAAAAAGTGGGGAATAATTAACTGGCAGTGTGAAGCTACCGATATATGCCAATCATCCAGACACTGGCATTCGTCACTTCTGATGCTAATGCGCTCGTGCCGTTGATATGTCGGCAGAGCTACCGTGCCAGTCTTGCGCGTAGGGTGGGCTATATTCGCTGCGCAAGGTATCGGAGTACTCCATCAAATTGAAGGCATCGGTTCCATTGCTACAGGACGGAAGACGGTTGTGAGCGGCGCATCGTCGAACTGGCGTGTTTGCTGCATTGCTACGTTAATCGTCGGTTTTCCGTCACGTCTGGAGCGAGAGATGAATGTGTTTAGCCTTATCGTGGCCGCACTCCTGTTAAGCGGCTGCATGAAGGTAAGCGACATGGCTGAGGGGACCCGCCATCAACTGCGCGACGTTGGCATTCTCGACCATAGCGAGACTGTCAGGTCCGCCTCGTGGCGCCTGCAGCCCGACTCGTTCATCTACATTGCGCAGGGTCACTTCGTTCCCCCAGGTGGCGCCTATCCGCGCCCGAACGTAGTAGCCGAAGAGGCGTTTGAGAGCTTTGTTCAGTACTTTCCGCTGGTCCGGCGTGCTCCAGAACCTGTAGGACTGGAAGAAGCATTGAACCAGGCGGCAATCGCTGGTGCCCATTACTTGCTGTACACACGATTCGCCGCAGCAGACGACCGTATCGGCAGTTTCGATGAGTTTGATGACCAACGCGCGCTCGACCGACTGGGTGTTGATACGAGCACGGTTCAGTTGATGCTGATCGAGACCGGTAATAGGTATCTGGCCGATACGGCAAGTATTCGCAGTCGCGGCGGATTGCTAAACATCTATGACGCGACACCGCAGGTCTTGTTGGGTCCGCCCTTGCGTGATTACGCCCGGCGTCTGATAGGCCTGGGGCGCTGAGGAGCCAATATGAGCGATGCGGGAAAAGCTGCGAATCTGTTGAGTCAGATTCCCAACGCCGAGAAGAAAGGCTTGCCACCGGTGCACCTGTGGAATCCGCCGTTCTGTGGTGATCTGGACATGCGGATCATGCGCGACGGTAGCTGGTTCTACCAGGGCACGCCAATCGGGCGGCCTGCTATGGTGCGACTGTTTTCCACGGTTATCCGGCGAGACGGCGATGATTACTTCCTGGTGACCCCCGTCGAGAAGGTCGGCATCAAGGTCGATGATGCGCCGTTCGTGGCGGTTGAACTGGTGGCAGAGGGAAGCGGAGAAGCTCAGGTGCTCCGCTTTATCACCAATGTCGGAGACGAAACCGAAGCGGGAGCAGAGCACCCAATTCGGGTCGAGCTAGATCCGGATACTCAGGAGCCAGCACCCTACGTTCATGTGCGGGCCAACCTCGAAGCGCTGATTCATCGCAACGTGTTCTACCAGTTGGTTGAATTGGCCGTGCCGCGTGAGATCGATGGAGCCGACTGGCTGGGGGTCTGGAGCCAAGGCCAGTTTTTCCCGATCGGCCGCTCCGAGTAGTTCGATAGAGCGTGTCGCTACAGAAGGAAGCCGTATCGTGCGTGCTGTGCCAAAGGGGGGTCAGTCGGTCCGCCAGAGGATTTCCGCTTCGCCGCGCTCGCTGACGCTGATCCAGCGGTCGGCGTCTTCCACCGTTTCTTCTTCCTGCCAACCCCCAGGCGCGCAGCGAATCTCTACTCCGATTGCCTGATAGGCGTCGCGGGCGCAGGCGACGTCATCTTCCCAGGGTGTCGCGTCGCTTTCGAGCAATAGGCTGTGCCACTTTCCGACGGCCTTCGGCAGCCAGGTCACTGGAATGTCGCCGGCTCTGCACTTGAAGGTTTTACCCTTGGCTTGCCAGGCAGAGCAGCTTCCGACCGCCTGGTTCAGCCACTCAGTGACGGCGTCCTGGCTCGCGTCCCTTAGGTAAATTTCGATATCCGGTTGACGCATGGGATGACCTTGTCTGGCTGATGTTGCAGCCGGTTGATGTTGACTGTTGAAGCCTAGAAGGCTGCATCAGACGCATCGGATCGACCAAAAGCCGATGCCGTATTCGTTTGGATAACCTGATCAGTCTCGCTGAATCCAGTCATAGCGTATCGCAACCCGTACGTGCAATGGCGCTTGGATGACTGCTGCGCGGCGTTCGGCGCTGGCGCGCCAACCGTGCGGGGTCATCGCCAGTAGATCAGCACGAGCTTGTGGATCATCCAGTTGCAGCTCGAAGGACAATGTCTCGCTGTGAGCGAGGTGCATGCCTTCGGGGATCAGCGAAAGATGCTTCTGATCGTCGTAGTCGCGGACTTCGTCGTACAGCAGACCTCGCAATTCCCATAAGTGCTCGCGAGTCGGACCCATGCGCAGCAGACCGCCGCCGGGTGCTAGCAGACGCCGTGCTTCGGTCCAGTCCAGCGGGCTGAATACACTGGCCAGCAGATCGCAGCTGGCATCAGCCAGTGGCACCCGTGCCATGCTTGCAACCAGCCACTCGATCTGCGGCGCGCGCTTACAGGCGCGTTTGACTGCTTCACGGGAAATGTCCAGCGCGTAGCCGTCCGCATCGGGCAAAGCCTGAGCAATCTGCGCCGTGTAATAACCTTCGCCACAGCCGATATCCAGCCAGCGATTTGGTGAGCGTTCGGCTGCCAGCTGTGCCAGTCGCGTCGCCAGCGGCGCGTAGTAACCCCCCTCGAGGAAGCGCCGCCGCGCCTCGACCATGGCCTGGTTGTCGCCCGGGTCGCGGCTGTTCTTGTGCTGCACTGGCAGCAGGTTGAGATAGCCCTGGCGGGCCCGATCGAATCGGTGATTCGCCGGGCAGGCGACGCCGTTGTTTGCCGCGCTGAGCTCGGCGTGGCAGATAGGACAGGTCAGCATGCGAGCAGGTTGACCAGGGTCTGGTAGTAGATCTCGGTGAGCAGGTCGAGGTCGCTGGCGAGGATATGCTCATCCACCTGATGAATCGTTGCGTTGACCGGGCCCAGCTCGACGACCTGGGTGCCCAAAGTCGCGATGAAACGCCCGTCCGAGGTGCCGCCACTGGTGGACGGCGTGGTCTCGCGGCCGGTGACGCTGCGGATTGCCGCAGCCACACCGTCGAGCAGATCACCGGGTTCAGTCAGGAAGGGTAGGCCCGAAAGGGCCCAGTCGACGTTCCAGTCGAGACCGTGTTTATCGAGAATCGCCGCAGTGCGTTGCTGCAACCCTTCGACGGTGGATTCGGTGGAAAAACGGAAATTGAACACCGCCTCCAGCGTGCCGGGGATGACGTTGGTGGCGCCTGTGCCCGAATTCAGATTGGAGATCTGGAAGCTGGTCGGCGGGAAGAAGTCATTGCCATCGTCCCAGTGTTCACCTGCCAGTTCGGCCAGTGCCGGTGCCGCCAGATGGATCGGGTTCTTGGCAAGATGTGGGTAAGCCACATGGCCCTGTTGGCCGCGAACCGTAAGCGTGCCACCGAGCGAGCCGCGGCGGCCGTTTTTGACCACGTCGCCGACAAGCGTAGTGCTCGATGGCTCACCAACGATGCACCAGTCAAGCCGCTGGCCGCGCTCACGCAAGCGCTCTACCACAGCCTTTGTGCCGTGGTGCGCAGGGCCTTCCTCGTCGCTGGTGATGAGGAAAGCGATCTGGCCTTTGTGGTCCGGATGCTCAGCGGTAAAGCGCTCGACCGCGACAATCATCGACGCCAGGCTGCCTTTCATGTCGGCAGCGCCACGGCCGTGAAGCATGCCGTTTTCGTCGATTCGCGCGGCAAACGGAGGATTCTGCCACGCCTGTACCGGGCCGGTAGGGACCACGTCGGTATGGCCGGCGAAGCACAGCACGGGACCTTCGCTGCCGTGGATCGCCCAGAAGTTCTCGACGTCCTCAATGTGCATCGGCTCGATGGCAAAGCCGCAGGCGGCGAGGCGCTCACTCATCAGTTGCTGACAGCCCTCATCCAGCGGCGTGACCGATGGCCGATTGATCAGCTCGCAGGCGAGTTCGAGGGTCGGTGAGAGGGCGGCGGCGATCATCACAGCTCCGGGGCAAGGCGGGGAAAGGGCGCCATATTAAATTAAAAATGAGGGCAGCAGCGGGCCGGAAAGACCCGTTTTCGAAACGCCTCGGTATGCCTGGCTGGGACGACGTGGGGCTCGGGCCTATAATCGGCTAACGTCTTGTTTGAGGTATGACATGTCTATCGACGATCAACGTTTCGGCGGCATTGCCCGTCTGTACGGCTCCGAGGGGCTGCAGCGTTTAGCGGCTGCGCATGTCGCGGTGGTCGGTATCGGCGGGGTTGGCTCCTGGGCGGCCGAAGCGCTGGCGCGCAGTGGCGTCGGTGAAATCAGTTTGTTCGATCTCGATGATGTCTGCATCACCAACACCAATCGGCAGGTTCATGCGCTAGAGGGTGCGGTGGGCAAGCCAAAGGTGGATGAAATGTCGGCGCGGATAAAGGCGATCAACCCGGCGTGTGTGGTTCACGCCGTGGCCGACTTCGTGACTCGCGAAACCATGGCCGACTACATCACCGAGCAGTTGGATTGCGTTATTGACTGCATCGACAGCGTGCCGGCCAAGGCCGCGCTCATCGCCTGGTGCAAACGTCGCAAGATCCAGATCATCGCCACTGGCGGCGCGGGCGGACAGGTGGACCCCACGCAGATACAGGTCGCCGATTTGAACAAAACGTTCAACGACCCCCTCGCGGCGAAAGCGCGTTCGCTATTACGGCGTGAATACAATTTCTCTCGAACCCCTGGGCGTACCTACAGCGTGCCTTGTGTGTTTTCCACCGAGCAGCTGCGCTACCCCAAGCCAGATGGTGGCGTCTGTCAAAGCAAAAGCTTCGTCGGTGAAGGGGTGAAGCTCGATTGTGCTGGCGGGTTCGGCGCGTCGATGATGGTGACGGCCAGTTTCGGTCTGGTCGCGGCGGCTAAGGCAGTAGACAAGCTGGTCGCCGGGGCTCGGCGGCCGGCGGAGCGTCTGAAAACCTGATAGCGGCGTTTGTCTGGCCTCTGTTAGCGCCGGTCAGGTAGCCTCTGCCAGCTCACGCATTCTGCCAATAACGGCATTCATCCCATTGGCGCGTGATGGCGAAAGCTGCCGTGAGAGGCCAAGCTGGCTGAACCATTCCGCTATGTCGAGCTGCTGTAGCTCGCCGACATTCAGGCCATTGACGCGAACCAGCAGCACGGCAAGCAGCCCACGCAACAAACGCGCCTCGCTGGTGCCGCGGAAATGCCAGTGGTTGTCCTGTCGCTCGCCGACTAGCCAGAGCTTGCTGTCGCATCCGGCAACCAGGTTGAGCGCGTTGCGCTCGGTGTCGCACAGGGGCTCAAGGCGATCACCCCATTGCATCAACAGCCGCGCACGTTGTTCCCAGCCCGCAGCCAACTGAAAGGCCTGCAGCGTTTCGGCGGCGGCTTCGGGAAGCGCGGTCATCGCAACATTTCCAGAGCCTGATCCAGCGCATCGAAGAATCGCTCCAGATCGAGTCCGTCGTTGTACAGCCCGAGCGATACGCGAATCGCACCTTCGATACCCAGTGTTTTCAACAGGGGCTGCGCACAATGGGTGCCGCTGCGTATGGCGATACCTTGTTCGGTCAGCAGGTGGGCCAGATCGCCGTGATGGACGCCATCAACCGTAAAGCTTGCCAGCGCCAGCTGCGGATCGCCGAGCAGTCGCAGGCCTGCCCGCTCAGCCAAACCTGTGCGCAACGCGCTATGCAGGGCGAGCTCGTGCCGGTCAACAGCATCGGCATCCAGTCTCGACAGGTAGTCCAGCGTGGCGCCCAGGCCGATCACCCCCCCGATGGGCGGGGTTCCGGCTTCGAAACCCAATGGGGCCGCGTGGAATTCGGCATGCTGGAAATCAGCGACACGGACCATTTCCCCGCCGAACTGCCAATGCTTGAGCTTGAGCAATGACTCGCCCCGGCCGTAGAGCGCGCCAACGCCTTCCGGGCCGTACAGCTTGTGACTGGAGAGCACATAGAAATCGCAGTCCAGCGCCTGCAGGTCATGTCGGCCATGGGCCACGCCTTGGGCACCGTCGACTATGCTGAGCGCGCCCTGCGCCTTGGCCATTGGCAGCAACTCGGGCAGTGGCTGCCACGCGCCCAACACGTTGGATAACTGGCTGACGGCAAGCAGGCGGGCGCGCGGTCCGATCAGACTGGCTGCTGCCTCGAGGTCGATAATGCCGCGCTCGTCGAGCGGCAGTACGACAAGCTTGGCGGCACGTCGCTTGGCCAATTGCTGCCAAGGCAGCAGGTTGGCGTGGTGCTCAAGGGCGCTGACGACGATTTCATCGCCAGCTGAAATTAGATGCTCAAGCCCGTAGGCCAGGAGATTCAGTGCTTCGGTGGCGCCGCGGGTAAAAACGATTTCGGTCGGACATGCGGCGTTGAGCCAGCGCGCCACCTTGATACGTGAATCCTCGTATGCGCGGGTCGCCCGTTCTGCCGGTTGGTGTTGGGCTCGATGCACATTGGCGGTGCCACTGGTGTAGTAGCCGGTGAGGGCATCGATCAGTGCCTGCGGCTTCTGCGAAGTGGCAGCACTGTCCAGGTAGGTCTGACCTTGGGCCTCAAGGATAGCCAAGGCTGGAAAGTCGGCGCGCCAGGGCGATGTCAGCGGCATGGGGACTCCTGAAAGCAGGACGGGACGCCTGATGGAGGAACTGCGTAGACAGGCTGGCGAGCTAGCGCCGGCCTGTCTACGTTTTGACGCTGCGTTTAGTTGTGCGCGTGCAGCGCCTCGTTCAGCTCGATCGCAGACTTGTGCGTCTTGCATTCGACCGCACCGCTCAGCGAATTGCGGCGAAATAGCAGATCCGTCTGGCCGGCCAGTTCGCGCGCCTTGACGACCTTGACCAGCTCGCCTTGCTCATCGAGCAGATTCACCTTGGTGCCGGCTGTGATGTAGAGGCCGGATTCCACGGTGTTTCGGTCGCCCAACGGAATGCCGATCCCCGCGTTTGCGCCGATCAGGCAGCCTTCGCCGACCGAAATGACGATGTTACCGCCACCGGACAGGGTGCCCATGGTCGAGCAGCCGCCGCCCAGATCCGAGCCCTTGCCGACGAACACGCCGGCGGAGACACGGCCTTCGATCATGCCCGGGCCTTCAGTGCCAGCGTTGAAGTTGATGAAGCCTTCATGCATCACCGTGGTGCCTTCACCGACGTAGGCGCCGAGGCGGATACGCGCGCTGTCGGCGATACGAACACCGGCCGGCACCACGTAGTCGGTCATCTTCGGGAATTTGTCGACCGAGACGACTTCCAGCAGATAGCCCTTCAGGCGCGCTTCCAGCTGGCGCTCGGCCAGCTCGGCCAGATCGACGGCACCCTGATTGGTCCAGGCGACGTTAGGCAGTAGCGGGAAGATGCCAGTGAGATTCAAGCCGTGTGGCTTGACCAGGCGATGGGAAATCAAATGCAGCTTGAGATAGGCCTCAGGGGTGGAGGTCAGTGCTGCATCCTCGGCGAGCAAGGTCACGACCAATGGGCGCTGGCTTTCGGCAAGGCGGGTCAACAATGCATGTTGAGCAGTGTCGAGCGGCTTGATGGCATCGGCCAGTTGAGCCGCCTGGGTGGTGTTGATGGTGACGGCCTGATTGCCACCTTCATAATTCAGCAGCGGCGCAATGGCGGCGACCAGCTCGCCGCTCGGGTGCAGCAGTGGCTGCGCATAGAAAACTTCCAGCCAGCTGCCCTGGCGGTTCTGGGTGCCGACGCCAAACGCCAGGCTGAAGAGAGAATTGCTCATAGGGGAGTCCTTTATCAGTCGCGCTCGTCTCGGCGAGCGGGTCTCAGTTCTTGGCTGCCAGCTCGGCAGCATAGGTGTCTGGCTTGAAGCCAACGAGCGTCTTGTGGCCCAGATCCAGAATTGGGCGCTTGATCATTGACGGCTGGGCCAGCATCAGTTCGATGGCCTTTGCCTGGTCAAGATCGGCTTTCTGCTCATCGTCCAGCTTGCGGAAGGTCGTGCCGGCACGGTTGAGTACGATCTGCCAACCATGTTCATTGCACCAGGCTTCCAGGTGGGCGCGGTCGATCCCAGCGCTCTTGTAGTCATGAAATTCATAGCTTAGCCCCTGCTGGTCGAGCCAGGTACGGGCTTTTTTCATGGTGTCGCACGCCTTGATGCCGTACAGGCAGCGTCCTTTGCTTTTATCGGGCATAACAGCTCCGCATTCTCCGGCCAAACTGGGCCGCGGATTATGCCACGATGAGACGAAGCCTGCCGTCCGTGGCGCGAAGCCGGCCTGACCTCCCTGTCGCATGCGTTTGCCGCGCGAGTGAAGAGGTTCGACTTTTTCCCCCTAAGATGTTGTCCATTGATCACAATCGTAACGATGAGGTCATGTATGGCACGCAAGCATTTCGAGAACCACGAGGCCATTTCGTCCGCCGTTCCTGCAGACGAGGGGTTCGAGGCGGTGATCGCCGTCAAGCGTCGCGGCACGGACGAAAATGCACATATTTTCAAAGTCGCTAACGGGCGCCGTTACGACCTCGCGTCCGAGGCTGACGTGGCCGCGGAGGCAGCGCTGGCCAAGGTCAGGGAGGTCAGCGATGAAGGTGAGCTGATCTGGGAAGAAAATGCGATCTGACGGGAGGATGTCATGAGTGAATCGGAAAAGCCGAACACGGACGAGCAGGGTAAGCAGGATGAAAACACGAAGGCTGACGTACCCGAACACATGAAGCCGGAGAATCTGGAGAAGCTGCGCGACTATGGCAAAGACATGATTCCGCCAGGTGTCGCCTGACGCGCTAAGCCGGACGCCTTGGCGTCCGGCTATGACGTCAAAGCGTCGTGATGAACGCGCGGATTCGCTCCGCAGCCTCGACGCAATCCTCCAGCGGCGCCACAAGCGCCATGCGCACACGGCCCGTTCCTGGGCTGACGCCGTCTACCTCGCGTGACAGGTAGGACCCCGGGACCACCGTGACATGCTCGCGTGCATACAGCTCGCGGGTGAAAAGCTGGTCGTCCACTGGCGTCTTCGGCCACAGATAGAAGCCGCCGTCCGGTCGCTGCACGTCCATCACTGGCGAGAGGATCTCCAGCACCGCGTCGAATTTCTCCCGGTACAGCTGCCGATTGGCCTGCACATGAACCTCATCGTTCCAAGCCGCGATGCTAGCCAGTTGGGTTTGCACTGGCATGGCGCAGCCGTGGTAGGTGCGGTACAGCAGAAACGCTTTGAGAATGTCGGCATCGCCCGCGACAAACCCGGAGCGCAGCCCCGGCAGGTTCGAGCGTTTGGAAAGGCTGTGAAAAACCACGCAGCGCTTGAAATCGTTGCGTCCGAGCGCTGCGCATGCAGTCAACAGCCCAGCGGGCGCTTGGTCTTCGTCGAAATACAGCTCGCTGTAGCATTCGTCGGCTGCGATGACAAAATCGAACTCGTCCGCTAATGCGATCAGCTTCTTCAGCGTTTCAAGCGGGACCAGTGCGCCGGTCGGGTTCCCCGGGGAGCAGAGGAAAAGGATCTGCGTCTGCTGCCAGACCTCTGCCGAAACCGCGTCGAAGTCTGGATTGAAGCCATTTTCGGCAGTGCAAGGCAAATAATGCGGCGTGGCGCCGGCCAGAAGTGCCGCACCTTCGTAGATCTGATAGAAGGGGTTGGGGCTGACCACCAGCGCACCCTGTTCGCGGTTGACCACGGCTTGGGTGAAGGCGAACAGCGCTTCACGGGTGCCGTTGACCGGCAATACATGCCGTGCCGGGTCGACTGAGCCTTGAGCCACACCAAAGCGTCGCTCGCACCAGCGGGCGATCGACTCGCGCAACGCCGGGATGCCCTGCGTGGTGGGGTACACCGCGAGCTGGTCAAGGTTGTCGGCCAGTGCTTGAGCGACGAAATCCGGCGAACGGTGTTTCGGCTCTCCGATCGACAGCGCGATTGCGCGCTTGTCTGCTGGCGGCTGCGCACCGGCAAGCAGGCCGCGCAGTTTTTCGAAAGGATAGGGCTGCAACAGGGTCAAGGCGTCATTCATGGTCAGGTCTTCGAAACGTCGAGAGGCGCCAGGCTGCGCCTCGATTGATTCAGTCTTGGCGGGCGCCGCCGTAGTAGGCGCAGCCGCGTAAGGTCTGGCCGTCCAGGCGTAGCTCGGCAGTCAGATGGCTGACTGCGCCGGTTGCGCTGTCCAGGCAGCGTTGCGGGGCTACCCACAGATCGAGGCGCTGATCGTTGGCTTCGGTGCTGAAGCTGGTCTGCCCACTGGGCAGTTGCTCTTCCAGATAGGGCAAGGCCAAGGCCGGTTGGCCGGGACGCTCAAGGAGCAAGCCGCCGCTGGTGATCTTCACGCTCCAGCCTGGCTCGTGACCCGTCGCGCGCAGGAGCAACCGGTTGAAAGTGTCGTCGCTGCAACCCGGCCCCTCTGTCTGCAGGCGATACACCTGGGTCAGCTGAAACTGGTCTCTATCGCCACTTTGGGTGATCAAACTGCCACGGATGTCGGCAAATAAAGGCTGGTTGCTTCCGACCATCAGCGCCTGTGCATCGTCGGGCAGTCCTGTCGCGCCGCTATCGAGCAACGCGAGGTCGCGTCGGCCCTGGCAACTGCTGAACTGCAACCCGCCGTCCTGCTGGGTGATGGTGCCCTGCAGACGCTCGGTCGGTCGCGCCGGAGGCTGGTCGTCCCATTGCAGTGACTGGCACCCGGCAAAAACCGGTAGGAGACTGAGCAGTAAAGCGCGAGGTGCGATCATGGGCGGGCTCAAATTCAGGCGGGGCAATGCTGCGCCAGTGGGGCTGGCGCAGATGGGTCAGCTACCTTTGACGGGTCGGCCGTCGACGGTGCCTTCTTCGAGCATGATCTGGTACTCCTTGCCGTCCTTTTCGACCTGATGCAAGCGGACGAGCATGTAGTCCCAATTCTTCGCGAACCAGAGGATGGTCTGTCGCTTGCTCTGCGTCGGATCGCGCACGCGCTCGACCTTGATCGCATCGACCTGACCGGCCTTCGTGCTGACTTTTTCCTCACCGAGGACGCGGAAGTCGTAGGTTTCGATCTCGTCGCCATCTACGACCTGATAGCTCATGCTCTTCTCGCCCGCTGCAACCGCGTGCTGAAGAGCGATCTGATAGGTGGACTTGTCCAGCAGGCCGCGATTCAGCGGAAGCTTCACCGGGTCACCACGGTCTTCTCCGACTACCTGCTTGGCTTGCCAGTCAAAGTCGTGCTCGATGGATTTTCCCTTGCCCAGTCCGCTGCGTTTGAGTCGGTATTTCTGCGGTAGGAAGGTCTCGCCTTCGACTGTGAAAACGCTGCGCTCATTGAAGCTGGCGACCAGCATCGAGGCTTCGAAATCCAGCTCCCAGGTATTGTCATCGCGTTTTTCCAGGCTGCGCTGGGCTGTGCCACTGACAGGTACCTGTTTCCAGTCCGCGGTGTAGCTAGCGGAGAAAGGCTTCAGCTCAAGGGCCTGGACCGGCAGGGCCAGCACGGCGAGAGCGAGCAGCAAGGCACGACGCATAATGTCTCCTAGATTCTTAATAGATGGCCGGTGGCCGGCAACAGCATGTCGTCCAGCATCGCGCCTTGTGTGGCAAGGCGCAAGCGGCCCTCGGCGAACCAGTGAACTGCCAACGGATAGATGATGTGCTCGGCTGCATGCACTCTATCGGTCAGCTTGTCGATGCTTTCGTTGGGTTCAATCTTTAAGCAGGCCTGTATGGCCACAGGGCCGCCGTCGAGCTCTTCGGTAACGAAGTGCACGCTGCAACCATGTTCCCGGTCACCGGCGTCGAGTGCCCGGCGGTGGGTATCCAGTCCCTTGTATTTCGGTAGCAGGGACGGATGGATGTTGAGCAGGCGACCCTGGTAATGGCGAACGAAGCCTGCGGTGAGAATGCGCATGAAGCCGGCTAGCACCACCAGCTGCGGCTGGTATGTGTCGATGATTTCCATCAGAGCCGCATCGAATGCTTCGCGGTCAGCAAAATCCTTGTGCTGCACAACGTGCGTATCGATGTTCGCCGCTTGCGCACGCTGCAGGCCGAAGGCCTCTGCACGGTTCGAAACCACCGCGCGGATACGCGCGGGGCTGTTGTCTTCGTCGAGGCTGTCGATCAGAGCCTGGAGATTGCTTCCAGACCCAGAGATCAGCACGACGACATTACAAGGTGCGTGCATTACAGGGTTTTCAGGTTGTTCAGCAGGACGCGTTCAGCACCTTCGTCAGCTGAGCCAATTTCGCCGATGACCCAGGGGTTTTCGCCGGAGGTGCGTAGATTGGCGAGCACGGCTTCGACCTGATCCTGGGCGACACAGATCACCATGCCGACGCCACAGTTCAGCACGCGATGCATTTCATGCTCATCGACATTACCTTGCTGCTGCAGCCAATTGAAAACAGCCGGACGCTGCCAGCTGGCGACATCTATGACCGCCTGGCTGCCTTCGGGCAGAACGCGTGGGATGTTGTCCAGCAGACCGCCACCGGTGATGTGCGCCATCGCTTTCACCGCACCGGTTTCCTTGATCAGCTTGAGTAGTGGCTTCACGTAGATACGTGTCGGCGCCATCAACAATTCGGTGAGCGGCTTGCCGTCGAGTTGCGTGGTTTCGATATCGGTGCCGGCTACCTCGATGATCTTGCGGATCAGCGAATAGCCGTTGGAATGTGGGCCGGACGACGGAAGGGCAATCAGAGCATCGCCGGCGGCTACTTGTGAGCCGTCGATAATTTCGCTTTTTTCCACGACGCCTACACAAAAACCGGCCAGGTCGTAATCTTCGCCTTCGTACATGCCTGGCATCTCGGCGGTTT
Organism: Pseudomonas sp. NPDC077451; assembly: GCF_044543345.1. Classification (NCBI taxonomy): domain Bacteria; kingdom Pseudomonadati; phylum Pseudomonadota; class Gammaproteobacteria; order Pseudomonadales; family Pseudomonadaceae; genus Pseudomonas; species Pseudomonas sp. NPDC077451. Next base: position 234,691 of record NZ_JBITVX010000002.1, read on the forward strand.
CGCCGCCCACCAGCGAGCAACCGGCCAGTTCGCAGCCAGCCCCGATACCCGTTACAACCGTTGCGGCGATGTCGACGTTGAGCTTGCCGGTGGCGTAATAGTCAAGAAAGAACAGCGGCTCGGCACCGCAGACCACCAGGTCGTTGACGCACATGGCGACCAGATCCTGGCCAATGCTGTCGTGCTGGTTGAGATTCAATGCCAAGCGCAGCTTGGTGCCGACGCCGTCGGTGCCCGAAACCAGAACGGGCTGCTTGTAACCAGCCGGAATTTCACAGAGCGCGCCAAAGCCGCCCAGGCCACCCATGACCTCAGGACGAGCGGTGCGCTTGGCCACGCCTTTGATGCGTTCGACCAGCGCTTCGCCTGCATCGATGTCGACACCGGCGTCCTTGTAGCTGATGGAGGGTTGCTTGCTCATAAGAATCCGGACCTGTGAAGGGAAGTGCGGGGGCGACCGGGTCAGAATCAGGTTTCTGTCGCGACGCTGCGAGGGCGCCGGACCGGTCTGCGGAAAGCGCGCGATTTTATCAGGCTTGCCGCACAGCGACCATCCCGCGATCGGGGATGTCGAATAGGTGTGGCAGGGACAGGCAAGGTTTTTCCGCGGTGCGATACGCAGCCTATGACTGCTGCGGTTGCCCCGAGTTAGGTGCCTGTTTAAGGTATAACGCATGATTATCCCGAACCCGGTCGCCGCAAGGGGCCGGCAGGCCCCCATGACTGGCTCGCCAGCGAGTTTTTAAAATATGCGCGTAACTTCCCGTCTTCTCGCCCTGTGCTGCGCAGTTGTGTCCGCTCATAGCATGGCGGCACCCGTCAGCGATCTCTACAAGGTGCGTGAACCGGTTGCCAGCCAACAACCAGCCGAGCGCGAAGAGGCGCTACGAAAAGCATTCGATACGCTGGTGCTGCGTCTGACCGGCGACTCCAGCTCTGATCAAGAGGCTGTTGTGCAGTTGCGCAACGATCCGCAGCAATTGGTGAGCCGCTATGCCTATGAGGGCGACGCAGTCATCGTTAACTTCGATCCGGTGACTACCGAGCGTGCGCTGCGGTCAGCCGGGCTTTCATTATGGGGGGCTGAGCGCCCGAGCATCCTGGCCTGGTGGCTCGGAGAGTCGGCTAACGGCTCGCAGCTTGTTGGCGATGCGCAGGAGGGCTCCTCCGACTTGCGGGCGGCCGCCCAGCATCGTGGCTTGCCGTTGCGTTTGCCGTTGGCCGATCTGAGTGAGCAGCTCGTGGCCACCCCCGAGACCGTCACCGCGAAGGATCCACAGGCGCTTCGCGAAGTATCGGAGCGGTACGATGCAGATGGGCTGCTAACCGTCATGGCTAAACAGTCCGGCGAAACCTGGCAAGCCAACTGGCGCCTCTGGGTTGGTGACAAACAGACGCAGGGTAAGGCGAGTGGCGACACCCGATCCGTGCTGGCCGATGAGGTCATGCTCGCTGTAAGCACATTCCTGGCGCCGCAGTACCGCGTTAAGCCCGGCGACAGAGCGGAGATCACGCTAGAGGTGCTTGGGGCTGACGTGGAGCGTTTCGCCGAGCTAGATCGCTTGCTTGAACCCTTCGGTGCACGCTTGCAGCGGGTCGAAAGCGATCGGCTGGTGTATCGCCTCAGCGCCAGTCCAGAGCAACTGCGGGCTCAGCTAGCCTTGGCGCGACTGCAGGAAGTCGCTCCCGATGAAATTGACATGCAAGCGATAGACGCCGCGGGCGCCGATGCTGGCGTCGAGCCCATCGGCGACAGTGACGTGTCGGCCGGCGACGCTGAAGCGCAGCCAAGCAATGCCCAATCTCCTCTCGACGAGCCTGGCGCACCGGCAAGCGAGCAATCCGAGCCGGCAGATCAGGGCACGTTGCTGCGCTACCGTTGGTAGCGTTTATCCGCCCGACAGTAAATCGGAGTGGGCTTTGCCACCCATGGCCCTCATCGATTCACGGTTTCCCCTTCCGCCTGCTGTAGCCAGCGGCCTCAGATCACCCAAACAAGACGTTTAGAACATGACCATCACCCACAACAACCGCTGGCTATGGCTGGTGGCGCTGTTTTTGATTGGCTGGTTGATCTATCAGCTATCACCCATCCTTTCGCCTTTTCTGGTCGGTATCCTGCTGGCTTATCTGGGCGACCCACTGGTAGACCGGCTGGAGCGTTGGAAGCTGTCCCGAACCTGGGGTGTGATTCTGGTTTTCACACTGTTCACACTGCTGTGTCTGTTGCTGCTGCTGGTGTTGGTTCCGATGCTCGGCAAGCAGCTGATGCATCTCTATGAGCTTGCACCGCTGGGCCTGGACTGGTTGCAGCTGACGGCGCTGCCCTGGGTGCAAGCGCAGTTTGGCCTCGACGAGGATTTCTGGCGCGTCGATCAGCTCAAGAGCGCGTTTTCCGCCAATCTCGGCAGCACCAAGGACGTGGTAGCGATCATCCTCAGTCAGGCTACGGCTTCGAGCATCGCTTTGCTGGCCTGGTTGGCGAATCTCCTGCTGGTGCCAGTGGTGTGTTTCTATTTACTGCGGGACTGGGACCTGATCATGGCCAAACTGCGCACGCTTCTACCGCGGCGGCGCGAGGATGCTGTCATGTCGCTGATGCGCGAATGCCACGAGGTCATCGGCGCCTTTCTACGTGGACAGCTGCTGGTTATGTTGGCGCTGGCTGTCGTCTATTCCGCTGGTCTCATGTTGGTCGGTGTCGAATTGGGACTGTTGATCGGTGTCTTGGCTGGCCTAGCCAGCATCGTGCCGTACATGGGGTTCGTGGTGGGCATAGGCGCGGCAGTGATTGCCGTGCTGTTCCAGTTTGGTCTGGAGCTCTATCCCCTGCTGGGCGTCGCGGCGGTGTTCACAGTAGGGCAGATGATGGAAGGCATGCTGCTAACCCCGCTGTTGGTGGGTGACCGTATCGGCCTGCACCCCGTTGCGGTGATCTTCGCGGTGCTGGCTGGGGGGCAACTGTTTGGTTTTACCGGCGTGCTCCTGGCATTGCCAGTTGCGGCGGTGATCATGGTCCTGCTGCGCCATGTGCATGATCTCTATAAACTCTCGGATCTTTATGCAGAGCCGCCGGCCGACCCGCCCCGCCAACCATGAAACCCATTCAGCTTCCCCTGGGCATTCGTCTTCGTGACGATGCCACCTTTGCCAACTTCTACCCGGGCGCCAATGCGGCCGCGCTTGGCTATGTCGAGCGAGTCTGTTCGCCTGCGGCTGGTTGGTCCGATGAATTGATCTATCTGTGGGGCGGTACTGGCGTCGGGCGCAGTCATTTGCTTCAGGCCGCCTGCTTGCGCGTCGAACAACGTGGTGAACTGGCTGTGTATCTGCCGTTGGCGGAAGTGGCGGAGTACGGCCCGGCGCTTCTGGATGATCTGGAACAGAGCGAGCTGGTCTGTCTGGATGATCTGGATGCCATAGCGGGCGATCCGGTGTGGGAAGAAGCCTTGTTCCATCTGTTCAATCGGCTTCGCGACAGTGGTCGACGCCTGTTGCTCGCCGCCGATGCCTCTCCGCGAGAGATCGCTGTACAGCTTCCAGATCTCAAGTCCCGTTTGAGTCTATCGCTGGTGTTTCAACTGCAGGAACTCTCGGATGAGGACAAGCTGCGCGCCTTGCAGCTTCGAGCATCGCGCCGCGGTTTGAACCTGCCGGACGATGTAGGCCGCTTCATCCTCACTCGCGGTGCCCGCAGCATGAGCGCATTGTTCGAGTTGCTCGACCGGCTCGATCAGGCCTCCCTCCAGGCGCAACGTAAACTGACCATCCCGTTTCTCAAGGAAACGCTCGGCTGGTAGGAACGCTGGCAGCAGGCTGTTGAGTTCGGCCCGGCTTTGCAGGTCAGTACGGCCAAGCTGAACCGAAACGTCGTCATGCGGCTCACCCGAGAGTAGGTTGAACTGCTGGAGTAGGGTGGGCTTCAGCCCACCGACGCTGTCCAACGTTACCTGAGAACCTGGCGCCTCGCCTCGCTGTGCCTCCTGCTCGTCTCAGCTTTCGCCAGCCGCTTTGCGACCGTACTGATAAGCCCAACGGGTATAGAGCAGGGCGCTTATGAAGAGCGTCAGGCTGATGATTGCTTCCAGCCAGCCGTAAACCATCCGGGTCGGGTTGATCGCGGCAAGCACGCCTTGAATGAAGTAGATGTTGACGATAAAACAGGTCCAGGCATGGGCGCGCGGGCTTCCGGAGATCATGCCAGGGGCCACCAGAAGGAGTGGAATCAGCTGAATGCTGACCACCACCCAGGTGCGCGCGCCGTGCAGGTCGGCAAATGCCAGGTTCCAGACGACCAATAGCACGGCCAGCCCAATGAAACTGGCCAGGCTGATCGCGCGGCTGAGTTTTACCCGTGGCGTCAGCCATTCGAGCGACGGCAGGGGTTTCGGCTTTCTAGCCACGGTTATTCTCCAGACGCTTGGCGGTTTCCGCGAGGCGTTGGCCTAGTGCGCGGCAAAGACTGATTTCATGCTCATCTAATGCACGCTTGCCATCTGCTCCGGCATGGTGACTGGGGCCGTAGGGGGTGCCGCCGCCACGAGTTTCAAGCAAGGCGTTTTGGCTGTACGGCAGGCCGAGCAGCAACATGCCGTGGTGCAGTAGGGGTAACAGCATGGACAGCAACGTGGTCTCCTGACCGCCATGCAAGCTGGAGGTCGAGGTAAACACGCCAGCAGGTTTACCGACCAGTTCGCCGGTCAGCCAGAGTCCGCTGGTGCCGTCGAGAAAGTATTTCAGCGGAGCGGCCATGTTGCCGAAGCGGGTCGGGCTACCAAGAGCGAGGCCGGAGCAATGTTTCAGGTCATCCAGCGTTGCGTAAATGGCGCCATGCTCGGGAATCGCAGGCGCAACCGTCTCGCATTCGGCAGACACGGCCGGTACGGTGCGCAATCGTGCCTCAAGCCCTGCCTGCTCGACGCCTCGGGCAATTTGCCGGGCCATTTCCGCAGTGGCGCCGTGACGGCTGTAATACAGCACAAGGACGTACGGTGCACTCATGGCAGGATCTCCAGTACCTTTTCCGGCGGTCGTCCGATCACCGCCACATCACCGGCTACCAGTATCGGCCGTTCGATAAGTTTAGGGTGAGCGACCATGGCGTCGATGATCTGCCCATCAGTGAGCGTCGGGTCGGCGAGGTTCAGGGTTCTGTACTCTTCCTCGCCGCTGCGTAGCAGCTGGCGTGGGCTGATGCCCAGCTTGGCAAGTATCTGCTTGAGCTCTGCAGCCGACGGAGGCGTTTCGAGATACCGGATGACGGAAGGGGAGAGGCCGCGTTGTTCGAGCAGTTCCAGGGCACTTCGTGATTTCGAACAGCGTGGGTTGTGGTAAAGGATCAATTCGGTCATTTGGGTTGCTTCGCGCCAATTTAGGTGGCCATTCTAACCCTCAAAGCTGTGGCGCTTGAAACGGTGGTCGCGGAGGGCTGTCTGCCAAGGTAGGCTTTTACTTGCTACAGGCCTGCGGGTAACCGGGTTTCGGCGATCGCGACTGACACCGAGGGGATTGAATGCAACAGCGGATCAAGGATTTTGTGGAGTTCGGTCGTTTCTTGGTGCAGCGCTTCCTCGCGGATCGCGGCCCACACAGCGCTGCCGCATTGACCTATACCACCCTGTTCGCGGTGGTGCCGATGATGACGGTGACGTTCGCCATGCTTTCCGCCATTCCTGCGTTTCAGGGGATCGGTGAGCAAATCCAGATATATATCTTCAGCAACTTCATTCCTTCCACGGGCGCTACCATTCAGGACTATCTGGTCGCCTTCACTGATCAGGCGAGGCAGCTGACCTGGTTCGGTGTGGGGTTTCTGATGGCAACCGCGCTGATGATGCTTTTGACCATCGAAAAGGCGTTCAACGTTATCTGGCGCGTGCGCCAACCGCGCCGTGGGATCTCAAGCTTTCTGTTGTACTGGGCGATCCTTAGTCTCGGCCCGTTGCTGTTGGGTGCGGGGTTTGCCATGAGCACCTATATCACCTCGTTGTCGCTGATATCGGGCCCGCATGCGCTGATTGGCGCGCGCACCGTTTTAAAAGCGATGCCCCTGTTGCTCAGTGTCGCGGCATTCACATTGATCTATGCAGCTGTGCCGAACACTCGAGTGCCGCTGCGGCATGCATTGGTAGGTGGGACGTTTACCGCTGTGCTTTTCGAAACGGCGAAGCAATTGTTCGGTTTGTATGTCAGCTTTTTCCCCAGCTATCAACTGATCTACGGGGCGTTTGCCGCAGTGCCGCTGTTTCTGCTGTGGGTCTATCTGTCCTGGATGATCGTATTGTTCGGGGCGGAACTGGTCTGCGGATTGTCATCGTCACAGCAATGGCGACGCCGCTCGGTACCGCGGCTGCTGGTCATGCTCGGGTTGTTGCGCGTGCTTTACGAAAGTCAGCAGGCCGGGCGAGAGGTGCGTTTACGCGATGCCCACCGAAGCGGCTGGAAGCTGCCGGAGGACGAATGGGATGAAATCCTCGAGTTCTTCGAGCGGGAGCAGCTTGTTTGTCGGACCGGCTCTTCCGGTTGGGTGCTCTGTCGCGATCTCAACAGCTACAGCTTCGATCAGCTGTTGCGTTCCAACCCCTGGCCTCTCTCAGGTAAGCAGGCGCTACCGGAGCATCTGGATGAGCCCTGGTACCCAACGCTGCGTCAATCCATGGAGCTGCTTCAGCGCGAGCAGGCCAGCCTGTTTGGTGGTAGCGTCGCGGATTGGCTGCAGTCGCAGCGCGTCTGAACGAGCCGATACTCAGCATCGCAAGGAAAACGAACATGAACAGAGGACTCAGCGGATTGCTTGGTGCCTTCGCCTGCTTGATGCTGGTGGGCTGTGGTGAGGATTGGGGGGCGGACCAGCACGGCGCTAATGTCACTGCGCAGCAGCTCGACGGGCAGTGGCTGCTGATCAATTACTGGGCCGAATGGTGCGGCCCTTGCCGAACCGAAATTCCCGAACTGAACGCACTGGACCAGTCGCGGGACGACATCACGGTACTGGGCGTGAATTTCGACGGGCTGCAAGGCGACGAGCTGGTCGCTGCGGCCAAGCAGTTGAACATCAATTTCAGGGTGCTCAGCGTCGATCCGGCGGAGCGGTTGGGCCTGCCACGCAGTGCAGTGCTGCCGGTCACCTATATTGTCGATGCTGGCGGGGAAGTCCGCGAGAGTCTGGTGGGTGAGCAAACGGCGGAAGGGCTGCTCGCCAGGCTGGATAAACTACGGAGCGAGGGGTAGTGACTATTCGGGCGCTGGCGCCCGTCGTCAAGGCTTGACGTACCAGAAATCCTGCCAGAAGCCGATGACCTTTGCTGGGTAGTGATGTTTGCCGAGGCTACCGTTATAGCGTGCCAGCGCTCGGTTGATGTCACCATTTTCCTTCTTCAGGTAGTAGCTGAGGATGGTGCAGCCGTAGCGAAGGTTGGTGGCGTTGTCGGTCAGGTTGTCTTGCGGCCGACCCAGTTCGGCTTTCCAGAAGGGCATTACCTGCATCATGCCTTGCGCGCCGACGCTGGAGATGGCGAAACGGTCGAAGTGACTTTCCGCATGGATCAAAGCCAGCACAATGTCTGGTTTGAGCGCTGCTTTGCTGGCCTCCTGATGAACCAACCGCAGTAATGTCAGCCGCTCCTGCGGGTCGGGAACGTAGCGCTTGAGGCGGGTCGACATATCGAGCAGCCAGACTTCTGCGTCAAAGCGATCCTGAAAGCTCTCAGCTTCTGCTACGGTTCGCTGCATCAGTTCGCGAAGCTCCGGCTCGGGTGCCTGGCGAACAGTCGCAGCGACTGGCCAGGCAACCACCAGCATTAACAGCCACAGGAGTCGGAGCGGCTTCATGACGCGGCCTAGTCGCCTTCGCCTGGATCGTGTGCCTGGCGACCGGCATCCTGCATCAGGCTCCGGAGAAACTCCTGCTGCAAATCTGGGTCATTGCGGGTCAGCTCAATCAAGCTCTGTTCAAGCTCGCTGGCTTCCTCCTCGAGACCAAGCTCTGAAAGCCGCTTGACGCGATGCACCCATTGATTGACATCGTCACCTTCGAGGTCATCGAAGATCAGGTCGTGCGCTTCGAGAAGCTTGCCACGCAAGGCGCGACTGACAAGAAGCGTGGCGTCAGCTCGGGTGCCGTCCTGCGGGTCTTCGACCCGTAGCTGAAGCTTGCCGACCTGGCTGATGTCCTGATCGGCGAAGGGGCCATCAAGTAGATTCAGGCGCAGCACGCCGTTGCGATCGGTGCTCAGTTCGTGCGTTTCGTTGGCCGCAACGACCTGCACCGAGCGCTCAGCCCAAGGGAGGCTGGAGTACTCGAGCCGGGCGTCGCGTCGCTGCTCGTCGAGGCTGGCAAGGTTCTGCTGCGAACGGCCGTTGGACTCAACATTAACGAACGGATTGAGGCCCGCAAAACCGTAGCTGATCCAGTCGCGAGTGGCGCTTTCCGGTAGGTTGCCGAGCAACACTACATTGAGCACATTGGCGCCAATACCTGCGACCACCGCAACAGCGCCCAGCGGAATTTCGTATAGCTCGCGCCAGGGTTGATAGGGTGTATAGCGATCATAGCGGCGTGTCACCTCGAAGTCGGTGACTTCGAAGGTCTTCTGGTCGAGTACGCGGATACGTCGCTGTGGCAGCTCGAGCAATGGCGCGCCCACCTCAATGCGCAGACTGTGGTTGAGCAGTTTGCGTTCGGTACGGGCTTCTTGTTCGCTACGTTGAGGCAGCTGATTGGCGCAGCCACCCACAAAAAGCGCCATGCAGAGCATGGCGCAAGTTGAAGCACTTCGGTTGAGCATGATTTCCGTCAGCGGCTGGCGCGGGAATTGATGAATTCGAGAATGTCGGCAGTAGGGATGGCCTGGCTTTCGGCATCGCGGCGATGCTTGTATTCCAGAGTGCCATCGGCAAGCCCGCGGTCGCCTACAACGATGCGATGCGGTATTCCTACCAACTCCATATCGGCAAATTTGACGCCTGGACTGGTCTTTTTGTCACGGTCGTCGAGGAGAACGTCGTAGCCAGCAGCGGTGAGTTCCTCGTAGAGCTTATCGGTTGCTTCGCGGACGGCCTGGTTTTCGTACTTCATCGGGACCAGCGCGATCTGGAACGGAGCGAGGGCCTCGGGCCAGATAATGCCGCGCTCATCGTAGTTCTGCTCGATGGCGGCCGCGACGACACGGGACACGCCGATGCCGTAGCAGCCCATGGTCAGAATAACAGGCTTGCCGTTTTCACCCATCACGCTGCAATTCATCGCCTGGCTGTACTTGGTACCCAGCTGGAAGATGTGCCCGACTTCGATGCCGCGCTTGATGATCAGCGTGCCGACGCCATCTGGGCTTGGGTCGCCTGCAACTACGTTGCGCAGGTCCGCCACCTCAGGTAGCGGCAGGTCACGCTCCCAATTGACGCCGAAGTAGTGCTTGTCCTCCTGGTTGGCTCCCGCCACGAAATCGCTCATTAGCGCCACAGAACGATCAATGACGCAGCTGATCGGCAAGTTCAGCGGGCCTAGCGAGCCAGGACCGGCACCCATAACCGCGCGGATTTCCGCTTCGGTCGCGAATACCAGCGGTTGTGCGACCTGAGGCAGGTTCGCCGCCTTGATCTCGTTCAGTTCATGGTCACCACGAACGATCAGTGCAACCAGTTGGTCCTTCTCAATGCTCCGCACAAGCAGGGTTTTGATCGTTTTTTCAATAGGCAGTTGGAACTGCTCGACCAGTGCAGCAATGGTCTTGCAGTTTGGGGTATCTACCAGGCGGAGCTCTTCGGTCGCAGAGCCGCGCTCAGTCTCGCGGGGGATCGCCTCGGCCTTCTCGATGTTGGCCGCGTAATCGGAGCTGTCGCTGAATGCGATATCGTCTTCACCGGACTCGGCCAGTACATGAAACTCATGCGAGCCCGTGCCGCCAATAGAGCCGGTATCCGCCTGGACAGGTCGGAAATTCAATCCCAGTCGCGTGAAAATCTTGCAGTACGCCTCATGCATCCGGTCATACGTTTCCTGCAGTGACTGTTGGTCAGCATGGAACGAATAGGCGTCCTTCATGATGAATTCGCGCCCGCGCATCAGGCCGAAGCGAGGGCGGATTTCATCGCGAAACTTGGTCTGTATTTGGTAGAAGTTGATCGGCAGTTGCTTGTAGCTGTTCAGCTCATTGCGCGCCAGGTCGGTGATGATCTCTTCATGAGTCGGGCCAACACAGAATTCGCGGTCATGACGGTCTTTCAGGCGCAGCAGCTCAGGGCCGTACTGCTCCCAACGGCCGGTTTCCTGCCAGAGTTCGGCAGGCTGTATCCCAGGCATCAACACTTCCAGCGCGCCGGTCTTGTTCATTTCTTCGCGAACGATAGCTTCGGCCTTGCGTAGCGCGCGCAGCCCCATCGGCATCCAGGTGTAGAGGCCGGACGCCAGCTTGCGGATCATCCCGGCACGCAGCATCAGCTGATGGCTGATGACAACGGCGTCAGAAGGGGTTTCTTTAAGGGTCGAGAGCAGGAACTGACTGGTGCGCATGTGGCCGTTGTGTCCTTGCAGAGCGGAGAATTTGGCTCGGCATTGTACGGTGGCGATACTCTGGCGTACAGAATCGTTCCGATGGCGTGCGTCTGCAAGAATGAAGAAGCCCGGCGAGTGCCGGGCTTCTTGTTTAGCTCGAGTTACAGCTGATGGGCCTGTATTACAGGATGCTCAGCGGGTACTCGACGATCAGGCGCACATCAGTAAGATCTGAGCTCTCATAGACCGGTGCGTAATCCGAATCCGACCAGTATTTGGCATGACGGAGACGGACTGACAAGTCTTTAGCCGCGCCTTCTTGAACGACATACTTGGCTTCAACGTCCCATTCGCGCTCTTCACCGGTACCGGTTGGAGTGCTGATGTCATAACCGCTGATATAGCGGGTCATGAAGCTCAAGCCCGGCACACCATAAGACGCCATGTTCAGGTCATAGCGAGCCTGCCAGGACTTCTCGTCTTCACCATTAAAGTCGGAATACTGAACCGAGTTGGCAAGCCAAACGGTGCCGCCGCCATCAACACCGTAGCCGTAGCCTGCGTCACCACTTGAGCGCTGATAGGCGACCGTCAGGCCATGAGCCCCAACGCTGTAGGTGCTTGCCAAGCTCCAAATGGTATTGTCGCTATCTGCTGCATCGACATCCGACTTATAAATGTTGAAATCGAATGCGAGCGACTGATCGGAGCCGAGGTCCATGTTGTAGTTCAGATTGCCGTAGAACTTCTCATAGTCCGCTGCTTCATGAACTTCTACATCGGAGTAGTACAAGGATGTGCTTAGCGCATCGCTAATGGCATAAGTACCGCCAATAAGGTTGATGCTCTCAAGCGCGCCGCTGTTGGCGCTGTCCCGGCCTGTTGCCGCTTGCCCGTTCAAGCCGGTGAAGCGACCAACATTAAGCTCCAGGCCTTCGATCTCGCTGCTGCTGATCAAGGAGCCCTCGGCTGTTTCAGGCAGTAGACGGCTGTCGTCGGTCGAAAAGACCGGCAAAGCCACGAACTGAGTACCGTATTTTAGAACGGTGTTAGACGCGCGGAATTTAATCGCACCGCCCGCTTCTGAATAATCGTCTTCAGCGCGGCCATCTGAGTCAGTCGGGAACAGCCCATTTCCTACGCGGCCACGACCTGTGTCCAGCTTGACGCCCAGCAGGCCGATCGCATCGACGCCCACACCGACGGTGCCTTGGGTGAAGCCAGACTCGAAAGTGCCGATGAAGCCATGACCCCAGGCTTCGCGGTAGCTTTGGCCGCGCGCAGCAGTGCCGCCCGCTCCGTTATCACGGAAATCACGGTTCATATACAGGTTACGGTTCAGAATCGTCAGGCTGCTGCCTTCGACAAAGCCTTCCGATTCGGACTGGCTGGACGCCAGCGCCATTTGCGACGTGCCGGCCGCAACGGCCATGGCGATAACGCTCCACTTCATCACTTTCATCGTGATTGCTCCTTTGGTTTCAAATTGGTGCTTGCTTTCCTGCGTGCGCCGGAAAGAGGCATCTTTATTTTCGGTATACAAGCTCAATTGAGTCCTTCGTTTGCCTAGCTGGTCGTGACCTGCAGCAAGCCTGGAATGTATTTCCGAGAATTACTGTGTAGCTGGGTAAACTAGCGCGAGCAAGCTTAACTCAGCTATTTATGATTTTCTTCCCCCGTCCATGCAGCTTTTTTGTCCAAAGCAATAACCGTGCACAAAACTCATTTACTGATTTTTTGCGACGATTCGAGTCGATGCATGTTGCCGCCCGCGCTAAAGCAGGGCTGAGTGGGAACCTTCTGCACCTCGCTGGGGCGCGTTGCTTTGCTGATCCCCTTTCGAGTGCTGGAGTATCCTGCCGCAAACGACCAGGCAAAGCTTAGCTGGCGCCGACATCAAATTAGGCAAAGGAGACCTTTATGTTCGTTCTCGATGAACGCTTGCAGCAGGACACGGTGACGCTGGGCAACTTTCCGTTATGCCGGTTGCTTTTAATGAATGATGCCAGTTATCCATGGTTCATCCTGGTGCCCCGTCGGGAGGAGGTCAGTGAGCTGTTCCAGCTGGATCCGGCCGATCAGCAACTGTTGTGGCGAGAGGCGACGGCCCTGGCGGAAATAGTCAAAGACACCTTTGGCGCGGACAAGATGAATGTGGCAACACTGGGCAATGTCGTGAGCCAGTTGCATGTGCATGTGATTGCCCGGCGGCGGGACGATGCTGCCTGGCCGGCCCCGGTGTGGGGATTTCATTCGGCCAAGCCTTACAGCGAAGCGCAGCTAGCCGTGATCAAGCAGAAGTTGGAGCTGGTGCTCACCGACGGCTTTCTGTTCGAGGGGGGTAGATAATGGACTTGGAACAACGCATCACCGATTTGGAAGCGCGCCTAGCTTTTCAGGACGATACTATCCAGACCCTTAATGATGTGCTGGTCGCACAGCAGCGCACAGTCGACAGACTGCAGGCACAGCTAGGTTTGCTCGCAAGACGGCAGGAAGATCTGCAAAGCAGGATGGAAGGCGAGGGAGATGAGGCGCCCCCGCCGCATTACTGATAAGGCGGCGGGGTGTATTGACGGCAGGGTGGCGTAGCACCCTGCGCTGGGATCATTGGTTGATCGGGTCGGCGACTACGTCTTCGGCCTGGAGGCCTTTATCACGCATCATGATCGTAAATTCGACGCGTTGGCCTTCAACCAGCACCCGATGACCTTCCCCTCGAATCGCCCGGAAGTGGACAAATACATCGTCGCCACTGTCACGGGAAATGAAGCCGAAACCCTTTGAGGTGTTGAACCACTTGACCGTACCCGTTTCGCGTCCGGCGGTTGGAACCGCGGCGTGACTAGGTTGGACCTTACGGGCCTTGCTGGCGCTACGGTGGGCGCCGGCGCTTGTGCTTTTCGTTTGGCTTGTTGCCAGTTGCAGCAGTACGGCAATGAAAGCGAGCATGAGACTGGCAAGGGTCGCCGGCTGGCCAGCGAAGCTGGCGACAGGAATCAACACGATGGCCGCCTGGACGGCGACTGCAGCGATCAGCAGCGCGGATGCGCCGAACAGAATCGGACGACCGTGACCGTGACCAGTGGTGTTCAGTTGGATAGAGGCGGCGAACTGCACGTTCAGCAGTCCCAGAAGCAGCAGGCATAAGGCTGCAGGTTGGACCAGCAGAGGCACGGCGCCGGTTAGGCTGGGTACGAACGACAATATCAAGGCGGCTACGCCCGTTAACACATGAAGGATCTTAAGCATTCTTATGACTCACAGTTAAATAGCACGACAGAATGCGGCAGGCTGTAGGGCAAATTGAGACGCTGAGTGTTGGTGAAGCGATCACTCGTATTTGATGGTGCCCTGCCTGCGGCGCGCGCGAATTTAACAGCAAAGCGTGCCCACGCAAAATTCGCTGCGGTTTAGGTGAGGGGCGGTCGGGGTGAGGTTTGTCAGGTCTAGCTTGTCAGGGTCCAGTTTGCGCCGGATGGAACGGGATAGCCGCGAATACAGTTATCCCGTTCGTAAGCGAGGACGCTAGCGCGGTCAGGCAGCCAGCAGGCTGCGCAGCATCCAAGCGGTCTTCTCGTGGATCTGCATGCGCTGAGTCAACAGGTCAGCGGTGGGCTCATCGCTGACTTTTTCCAGCAGCGGGAAAATGCCACGTGCTGTACGGACTACGGCTTCCTGGCCTTCGACCAGTAGTTTAATCATCTCTTCAGCGGCCGGAATTCCCTCCTGCTCCTTGATAGACGAAAGCTTAGAGTAGGCCGCATACGTACCTGGCGCCGGAAAGCCCAGTGCGCGGATCCGCTCGGCAATGTCATCCACAGCTAGCGCCAGTTCGGTGTACTGGGTCTCGAACATCGTGTGCAGGGTGTTGAACATCGGTCCTGTCACGTTCCAGTGGAAGTTGTGGGTCTTCAGATACAAGGTGTAGGTATCGGCCAGCAGGCGGGACAAACCGTCCGCAATGGCGGCGCGATCCTGTTCAGCAATACCAATGTCGATTTCCATGGTTTTCTCCTGTTTGATGAATTCGCTGACATTTATGCCAGAAAAGGAGCGTCTTTGGTGAAGTGCTGCGATGGCAGCGGCGGCATATGGGTTCGAAGGCTCAAAGACGGCTTCGGTTCAAAAAGGATGGTTATGGGCCTGATTGCTTGACCCTATCGGCAGCCGGCTGCGTTGAAATGATTATGCAGATATAATCCCGCGCTTGTGTCGGGCGGCTCGTTTTGCCGTGCGAGGAAGCGCTGCGGTGCTGGTGCTTGATCCTCCATTGCCGGCGATTGATATTCCGGGCGGGACGCCACTAGGTAGCCGCCTGCACAGTCGCGATTCCAGCGACCCAACGAATTTCCAAGATATGAGAAGCGAACCTCACCATGATGCGCAGCCACTATTGCGGCCAGTTGAACGAAAGCCTGGACGGCCAGGAAATCACTCTTTGCGGCTGGGTTCACCGTCGCCGTGACCACGGCGGGGTTATCTTCCTCGATGTACGTGACCGTGAGGGCCTGGCTCAGGTCGTGTTCGATCCCGATCGTGCCGAAACTTTCGCTGCCGCAGACAAGGTGCGCAGCGAATACGTGATCAGGATTACCGGCAAGGTGCGCCTGCGCCCGGCCGGTGCGGTCAACCCGAACATGACGTCCGGCGCTATCGAAGTACTGGGTTACGAACTTGAAGTTCTGAACGAGGCGGAAACCCCGCCGTTCCCCCTCAATGAATACAGCGACGTAGGTGAGGAAACTCGCCTACGCTATCGCTTCATCGACCTTCGTCGTCCGGAAATGGCCGAGAAGCTCAAGCTGCGCTCGAGAATCACTGCCAGCATCCGTCGTTACCTAGACGAAAATGGCTTTCTCGACGTTGAAACGCCTATTCTCGGGCGCCCAACCCCTGAGGGTGCACGTGATTACCTGGTGCCTAGCCGTACCCATCCCGGTAATTTCTTCGCGCTGCCTCAGTCACCACAGCTCTTCAAGCAACTGCTGATGGTTGCGGGTTTCGACCGTTACTACCAGATCGCCAAGTGTTTCCGTGATGAGGATCTTCGCGCCGATCGTCAGCCAGAATTCACCCAGATCGACATCGAAACCAGCTTCCTCGATGAGTCCGACATCATCGGAATCACCGAGGGAATGGTGCGCAAACTGTTCAAGGAAGTACTGGGCGTCGAGTTCGGCGAGTTCCCGCACATGCCGTTCGAAGAAGCCATGCGTCGTTATGGCTCCGACAAGCCGGACTTGCGTATTCCGCTGGAGTTGGTCGACGTGGCCGATCAGTTGCAGCAGGTTGATTTCAAGGTATTCAGCGGGCCGGCGAACGATCCCAAGTGCCGCGTCGCCGCGCTGCGGGTACCGGGCGGTGCAAGCATGCCGCGCAAGCAGATCGACGACTACACCAAGTTCGTCGGCATCTACGGTGCCAAGGGGCTGGCGTACATTAAGGTTAACGAGCGCGCTAAAGGCGTCGAGGGACTGCAGTCCCCCATCGTGAAGAACATTCCGGAAGACAAGCTAAACGTGATCCTTGATCGCGTTGGTGCCGTTGACGGGGACATCGTCTTCTTTGGTGCGGATAAGGCCAAGATCGTATCCGAGGCGCTGGGTGCGCTGCGCATCAAGCTTGGTCATGACTTGAAGCTGTTGACCTGCGAGTGGGCGCCGATGTGGGTCGTCGACTTCCCGATGTTCGAGGAGAACGATGACGGCTCGCTCAGCGCGCTGCATCATCCGTTCACCGCACCCAAGTGCACGCCTAAGGAGCTGGAAGCCAACCCGGCGGGTGCGCTGTCGCGTGCGTACGACATGGTTCTTAACGGAACCGAGCTGGGCGGCGGTTCGATCCGTATTCACCGCAAAGAAATGCAGCAGACCGTGTTCCGCATTCTGGGTATCGACGAGGCAGAGCAGGACGAAAAGTTTGGCTTCCTGCTCGATGCGCTCAAATTTGGCGCGCCGCCGCATGGTGGTCTGGCGTTCGGCCTTGATCGCCTGGTGATGCTGATGACCGGCGCGCAGTCGATTCGTGAAGTCATTGCTTTCCCGAAAACACAGAGCGCCGCAGACGTCATGACCCAAGCGCCGGGTGCCGTGGATGGCAAGGCGTTGCGTGAATTGCACATTCGCCTGCGCGAGCAGCCGAAAGCCGAATGACGGCACAAGAGCCCAGGGAAACCTGGGCTCTTGGTTTCAGCAAGATGAAAAGTTGATCGGAAAGGGAGGCAGTTAATGGCTGGTCATTCCAAATGGGCCAATATCAAGCACCGCAAGGGGCGTCAGGACGCCAAGCGCGGCAAGATCTTCACCAAGCTCATTCGCGAGCTGACGGTTGCCGCTAAGAGCGGGCCTATTCCCGCAGACAATCCACGTCTGCGCTTGGCGGTCGACAAGGCACTGGTTGCGAACATGTCGCGGGACGTCATCGACCGTGCCATTGCGCGCGGCGCAGGCAACAACGAGGCCGACAATGTCGTCGAGTTGACCTATGAAGGCTATGCGCCTAGCGGCGTCGCCATCATTGTCGAGGCCATGACAGACAACCGTAACCGTACAGCAGCTGAGGTGCGTCATGCCTTCAGCAAGCACGGCGGAAACCTCGGCACGGATGGGTCGGTGGCCTACATGTTCGATCGCAAGGGGCAGATCAGCTTTGCGACGGGCGTAGAAGAGGACGCATTGATGGAGGCGGCGCTTGAAGCCGGCGCCGACGATGTGGAAATGGGCGAAGACGGCTCGGCTCTGGTGTCTACAAGCTTTACAGATTTTCATGCCGTCAACGAGGCGCTGGGAGCGGCCGGGTTCAAGGGTGACGAGGCGGACATCGCCATGATCCCGTCGATCGCTGCGCCGGTCACTGAGCTCGAGACTGCGCAGAAAGTGCTTCGCCTGATTGATGCGCTAGAAGATCTGGATGACGTACAGAACGTCTACCATAACGCTGAGATTCCAGATGAAATCATGGAACAGCTGGACTGATCCGTTGCGTTAAGTAGAAAGCCGGAAGTCACCGAGTGTGCTTCCGGCTTTTTATTGGCGCTGAGCTTGGTGTCCCGTGATGTCGCTGGTCGCCACGACGGGGCGTCCTTATACTGGTGGCTGGATAAATAGACAGTATGGCGACTGAATGACGCTTATTCTGGGGATAGACCCCGGTTCACGGATCACCGGCTACGGCGTAGTGCGGGATAACGGTCGCAGCTGCGAATATGTAGCGTCGGGCTGCATTCGGACCGGCAGCGGTGAGCTTTCGGCGCGCTTGCAGGCGGTATTCTGCGGCGTCAGCGAAGTCATTAGGCTCCATGGTCCTGTGACGATGGGCATCGAGCAGGTGTTCATGGCGCGCAACGCCGACTCCGCATTGAAGTTGGGGCAGGCGCGAGGGGCTGCAATCGTAGCGGCCGCTGAGCACGGGTTAGAGATATCTGAGTACACCGCCACGCAAGTTAAACAAGCGATTGCAGGAACTGGCGGGGCGGATAAGCAGCAGGTGCAGATGATGGTGATGCATCTGCTGAAATTGACGCAAAAACCGCAAATCGACGCATCTGACGCTCTGGCCATTGCCCTGTGTCATGCACATCATCGTCAGAGCCTGATTCCACACGGTCTTGCCGGTGCTAAGCGAAGAGGCGGGCGCCTGCGGCTGTAGCTGAGTTCACCGGTGTTGTTTGAAGGTTGTATGAGCAATCCGATCGACTAAAGATCGATTGAACGAGGATGTATCAACGTGATTGGACGCTTGCGCGGTACCTTGGCGGAAAAGCAACCGCCTCATCTGATTCTCGATGTCAACGGCATCGGCTACGAGCTCGAAGTACCCATGACTACACTGTATCGCCTGCCTTCGGTGGGTGAGCCAGTCACGCTTCACACCCATCTGGTGGTGCGTGAAGATGCGCATCTGCTCTACGGTTTTGCCGAAAAGCGCGATCGCGAACTGTTTCGGGAGCTGATTCGGCTGAATGGTGTCGGGCCTAAGCTTGCCTTGGCCCTTATGTCCGGCCTTGAGGTGGATGAACTGGTACGTTGTGTCCAGGCGCAGGACACTTCGGTGCTGGTCAAAATCCCCGGAGTCGGCAAGAAGACCGCAGAGCGACTGTTGGTCGAGCTGAAGGATCGCTTCAAGGCCTGGGAGACCATGCCGTCCATCGCTACCTTGGTGGCGGAACCTCGGGGGGCTGTGGCAGTCTCAAGCGCCGAGAGTGATGCCGTCAGCGCGCTGATCTCCCTTGGCTTCAAGCCGCAAGAGGCGAGCCGTGCCGTAGCCGCCGTACAGGAAGACGATTTGAGCAGTGAAGACCTAATCCGCCGTGCACTGAAGGGAATGGTCTGACGTGGTTGCTCGAGCTTTTTTTGCTGAGTTGCTCGTCACGTTGGTGGGGCAGCGTTATTCGCTTCCCTGCGACCGCGGCGAGTTGTCCGTGTGGTGTCTGATCTCGCAATCCATCTGCGCTCTGCCTGATTCGGAGCTCAGCAAGGGTGAGCGGTTATGATCGAAGCTGATCGTCTGATAACTGCCACCGGTCGGGACCGCGAGGAGCAGTTCGACCGCGCCATCCGCCCGCTGAGTCTTGCTGAATATATTGGTCAGCCGGTGGTGCGCGAGCAGATGGATCTCTTCATCCGTGCGGCGCGTGGGCGCAAAGAACCGCTGGATCACACGCTTATCTTTGGTCCGCCAGGGCTGGGTAAGACCACGCTGGCCAACATCATCGCCCAGGAAATGGGTGTCTCGATCAAAAGCACCTCAGGCCCCGTGCTGGAACGGCCGGGTGATCTTGCGGCGTTGCTGACGAACCTGGAAGAGGGTGATGTCCTGTTCGTCGACGAGATCCATCGACTGTCGCCAATCGTGGAGGAAGTGCTTTATCCCGCGATGGAGGATTTTCAGCTCGACATCATGATTGGTGAGGGCCCCGCGGCACGCTCGATTAAACTCGACTTACCACCGTTTACGCTGGTTGGCGCGACGACGCGGGCCGGCATGCTCACCAATCCGCTGCGCGACCGTTTCGGTATCGTCCAGCGTCTCGAATTCTACTCGACGGCTGACCTGGCAACGATCGTAACTCGATCAGCCGGAATCCTCGGTCTACCTATCGAGGCGGAAGGGGCGGTCGAAATCGCCCGTCGCGCCCGTGGTACGCCGCGTATTGCCAATCGCCTGCTCCGTCGGGTGCGTGACTTCGCCGAAGTGCGTGGTAATGGCGAAATCAGCCGCAATACCGCAGACCTCGCGCTGAACATGCTCGATGTCGATGAGCGCGGTCTGGATCACCAGGATCGCCGTTTGCTGCTAACGCTGATCGAGAAGTTCGATGGCGGTCCGGTTGGCATCGACAGCCTCGCAGCTGCTATCAGCGAAGAACGTCACACCATCGAGGATGTGCTTGAGCCCTATCTGATCCAGCAGGGTTACATCATGCGCACCCCGAGGGGGCGCGTCGTCACGCGTCACGCCTATCTGCATTTTGGTTTGAATCTGCCAAAACGTTTGGGAGATACGCCGACTCCCGACCTTTTCGGTGGCGACACAGAGTGACGAAAATTTCTTTGTTTTACCCGATTGGCAATTGCAGGGCCTGGCACTAGTATGCGCGCGGAATCACAAGCTCAATTGTTCTCCCATCGCTGTCGCGTGTATTACGAAGATACCGATGCGGGTGGCATCGTTTACTACGTCAATTACCTAAAGTTCATGGAGCGGGCCCGTACCGAGCGGTTGCGTAGCCTGGGTTTTGCCCAGTCGCAGCTGGTTGGTGAAGACCTGCTTTTCGTCGTGCATTCGAGTGAAGCGCGTTACCACGCCCCGGCGCGTCTGGACGATGAGTTGCTGGTAACAGCCGAAGTGGTCGAGGTGAAGCGTGCAAGCCTGCGTTTCAAGCAGCAGGTGCGGCGAGCTGACGATGATGTGCTGCTCTGTGAAGGGCAGTTCGTGGTGGCCTGTGTGCGCACCGAGAGTTTGAAACCCCGTCCCATTCCCGAGCTGCTTCGTGTCGCTTTCGTCGGGTCGGGTCTACCCCCAGCAGGAGAGTAAGCGTGGAATCCAACGTCGATCATATGTCCATGTGGAGCCTGATCAGCAACGCCAGCTTTGTGGTTCAGCTGGTCATGCTGATCCTGGTAGGCGCCTCGGTGACTTCATGGATCTTGATTTTTCAGCGCGGCAATATGATCCGAGCCGCCAAGCGGGCGCTGGACGCTTTTGAGGAGCGTTTCTGGTCGGGTATCGACCTGTCCAAGCTTTACCGGCAGGCCGGAAGCAATCCGGACCCGGACTCGGGCGTCGAACAGATTTTTCGGGCAGGTTTCAAAGAGTTTTCCCGCCTGCGTCAGCAGCAGGGCGTCGATCCGGACGCGGTTATGGATGGTGTGAATCGTGCGATGCGAGTGGCCATCTCCCGCGAAGAAGAAAAGCTCGAGCAGGGCCTGCCGTTCCTGGCAACCGTTGGTTCGACTAGCCCTTATATCGGCCTGTTCGGTACCGTGTGGGGCATCATGAACTCCTTCCGCGGGCTGGCGCAGGTTCAGCAAGCCACTCTAGCCACCGTTGCGCCTGGTATCGCCGAAGCACTGATTGCCACGGCAATCGGGCTTTTTGCGGCAATTCCAGCGGTCATCGCTTACAACCGCTTCGCGGCGCGTGGCGAGATGCTCATCGGTCGTTATTACACCTTTGCCGACGAGTTCCAGGCGATCCTCCATCGCAAAGTTCATACCTCCGAAGATTGAGGCCCGCTGGCCATGGCAAGAATTCGCAACAGACGCAAACCCGTCGCCGAGATGAACGTGGTGCCGTACATCGACGTGATGTTGGTACTGCTAGTGATCTTCATGGTGACCGCCCCAATGCTCAACCAGGGTGTGAAGGTGGACCTACCAAAGGTCAGCAGCGAAGTGCTGCCTCAGGATAACGATGCGCAGGTGCTGACAATCTCGATCAAAGCCGACAAGACCTATTACTGGAACATTGGCAGCGAGGTCGACACCGATACCGTTCAGGACAAGGCGTTGACGCTCGAGGAAATGACCAAGGCGGTCACCGCGATCATGAACCAGAACCGCAGTCAGGGTAAGCAGATCCAGGTCTTCGTGCGAGGCGATAAAGCCGTGGATTACGGTTCGGTAATGGCAGCGATGGGCGGGCTGCAGGAAGCGGGCGTGGGTAACGTCGGCCTGATTACCGAGGCGCCTTGATGCAACAGCTGGATCGTTCGCGCTCTGAGAGTCTCTACTGGCCCACCATTTTGGCGGTGGGCCTGCATGTCATTATTTTTGGGATGCTCTTCGTTAGCTTCGCCATGACGCCGGAGCTTCCGCCGTCCAAGCCTATCGTCCAGGCCACCCTGTATCAGCTCAAATCCCAGAGCCAGGCCAAAGTACAAACGAACCAGAAAATTGCGGGCGAAGCGCAGAAGACCGCTGCTAAGCAGTATGAAGCCGAGCAGTTGGAGCAGCGTAAGGTCGAACAGCAAAAGCAGGCGGCCGCAAAAGCTGCGGAACAAAAAAAGGCGGATGAGGCTCGAAAGGCCGAGGTAGCCAAGGCTGATGCAGTAGAGAAAGCCGCCGAAGCCAAGAAAGCAGATGAAGCAAAAAAAGCCGAGCAGCTGAAGCAGGCGGAGATAGCCAAGAAAAAAGCGGCCGAAGAAGTGCAGAAGAAAAAAGCCGCCGAGGAAGCGAAAAAGAAGGCCGCTGCCGAAGCGGCGAAAAAGAAAGCCGCAGAAGAGGCGAAGAAAAAAGCGGCTGCTGAGGCAGCAAAGAAGAAGGCCGCCGAGGAGGCTAAGAAAAAAGCCGCAGCCGAGGCTGCCCGAAAGGCTGCTGAAGACAAAAAGGCACAAGCATTGGCCGAGCTACTTTCGGATGATACGGAACGACAGCAGGCGATGGCCGATACACAGGGCGACCAGACCGCGGGGAATTTTGATGATCTGATTCGCATGCGGGCTGCTGAAAACTGGACTCGGCCACCGTCGGCGCGAAATAACATGTCGGTAACGCTACGAGTCAACATGCTGCCGGACGGCACCATTACCGCTGCGACTGTTTCACGTTCCAGTGGCGATGCACCGTTCGACAGCTCCGCAGTAGCGGCAGTAAAGAATATCGGTCGGCTGACCGAGATGCAGGGGCTCTCTGCTCAGGACTTTCAGCCGTATCGTTCGTTCACGATGACGTTTACGCCTGAGGATCTTGCGTTGTGATCAATTACCTTCGAGGTTTCATCGTTCTTCTCTTGTTTGTGCTGGGTAATGCCACAGCCCAGGAGAAGAACATCGTTGTTACCAGCGGCGCGGACCGGGCGATCCCGATCGCAGTGGTGCCGTTCGGCTGGCAGGGTGGGACTGTCCTGCCTGAAGACATGGCCGAGATAATCGGCAATGACATGCGCAATTCCGGAATCTTCCAGCCGATTCCCAAGCAGAACATGATCAGTCTGCCCACTCGTGGCACTGAGATCATCTTTCGGGACTGGAAGGCGCTCGGCGCGCAGTACGTCATGGTTGGTAGTATCACTCCGGCTGCCGGCAAGCTGCAGATCCGCTACGAGGTGTACAACGTAGCCACCGAACAGCAGATCCTGACTGGCACTGTCGGTGGTTCTCAAGACCAGCTGCGGGACATGGCGCACTACGCGTCCGATCAGGCTTTCGAAAAGCTCACGGGCATCAAAGGCGCATTCTCGACCCGTCTGCTGTATGTCACAGTCGAGCGTCTTGGTGGCGCCAATACTCGCTATACCCTGCAACGCTCCGACTACGACGGTGCTCGGGCGGTGACCTTGCTGCAATCCCGAGAGCCCATCCTTTCCCCACGTTATTCGCCGGACGGACGCCGTATCGCCTACGTTTCATTTGAGCAGAAGCGTCCGCGCATCTTCATGCAGCACATCGATACCGGTCGTCGCGAACAGATCACCAATTTCGAGGGGCTTAACGGTGCGCCAGCATTTTCGCCGGATGGCAATCGCCTGGCATTCGTGTTGTCGAAGGACGGCAATCCCGAGATCTATGTGATGGACCTCGGCTCGCGTCAGTTGCAGCGTCTCACTGACCATTATGCGATCGACACGGAGCCATTCTGGGGTGCTGATGGCCAAACCATCTATTTCACCTCAGACCGCGCCGGCAAGCCGCAGATCTACAAGCAGCGTCTTGGCACCAATAACGCCGAGCGCGTTACCTTTGTGGGCAACTACAACGCTAACCCTAAGTTGTCGGCCGATGAGAAGACGCTGGTCATGATCCATCGTCAGGAGGGTTACACGAACTTCAAGGTGGCGGCGCAAGACCTGCAGCGTGGGAATCTGCGCATCCTCTCCGAGACAAGTTTAGATGAGTCGCCCACTGTTGCGCCTAATGGCACCATGCTAATCTACGCGACCCGCCAGCAGGGCCGGGGAGTCTTGATGCTCGTATCAATCAATGGTCGAGTTAGGCTCCCGCTTCCTACTGCTCAAGGCGAAGTCCGTGAGCCATCGTGGTCCCCTTACCTGAACTGATGCGGTATCAACGCTTTATCTAACCAAAACACACCTGGGGTTGTTACACATGGAAATGCTGAAATTCGGTAAGTTCGCTGCGCTGGCTCTGGCTATGGCCGTAGCTGTTGGTTGTTCGTCCAAGGGCGGCGACGATTCTGGCGAAGGTTCCTCTGCCATTGATCCGAACGCTGGTTATGGTGCCGACAGTGGTGCCGTTGACGGCAGCATGAGCGAAGAAGCTGCTCTGCGCGCTATCACTACTTTCTATTTCGAATACGACAGCTCGGACCTGAAGCCGGAAGCCATGCGCGCGCTGGACGTTCATGCCAAGGATCTGAAGTCCGCTGGCAACCGCGTTGTTCTGGAAGGCCACACTGACGAGCGTGGTACTCGTGAGTACAACATGGCTCTGGGCGAGCGTCGTTCCAAGGCTGTTCAGCGTTATCTGGTTCTGCAGGGCGTATCGCCTGCACAGCTGGAACTGGTTTCCTACGGTGAGGAGCGTCCGGTTGCTATGGGCAACGACGAGCAGTCCTGGGCTCAGAACCGTCGCGTTGAACTGCGTAAGTAATAAGCCATGCTCAAGCACCGTTATGCTCTGACGCTTTTTGCACTTGGACTGCCGCTGTTTGCGGCGGCCCAGGTTCCGGTAGTGGACTACGACTCGCAAAACCAAAGTGGTGCGGCTGGGTCGGGCTATTCAACCGGGGCGGATACTGGCGGTGCCTATGCCGGGGGCGGAGCGTCAGCTCCGTCTTCGGCGCAGGGCATGCTCTTCGTGCAGTTGCAGCAAATGCAGGAAGAGATTGCGCAATTGCGCGGCATGCTCGAAGTGCAACAGAACGACATCCAGCGCCTGAAACAGGAAGGGCTGGAGCGATATCAAGATTTAGACCGTCGCTTGTCGGCCGCCTCTTCGGGTGGATCGACCAGCCAGAATTCTTCGACCGCTGGCGCAATTGACGCTAGCGGTACCGCGCAGGCGCCCACAGGCACCTCAACAGCGCAAACGGCGAGCAGTCAGTCAGCTGATCCTGAAAAGGAAAAGCTTTATTACGACGCCGCATTCGATCTGATCAAAGCAAAGGATTTCGACAAAGCCAGTCAGGCATTTGCCGCTTTCCTACGCAAGTACCCCGGTAGTCCCTATGCAGGTAATGCTCAATATTGGTTGGGTGAAGTGAATCTCGCCAAAGGTGATCTGCAAGGTGCCGGACAGGCATTCGCCAAGGTCAGCCAGGCGTATCCTCAGCACAACAAGGTGCCCGATTCGCTGTACAAACTTGCGGATGTCGAGTTGCGTATGGGTAACCGTGACAAGGCCAACGGGATTCTTCGGCAGGTCATTGCCGATTATCCGAACAGCTCAGCTGCGCAGTTGGCTCAGCGTCAACTGAATCGATAGGCCATCCCTTGCTTCTGCTTCAAACCCGCCCCTCCGGCGGGTTTTTTCGTTAGAATCGCGGCCCCTTCCCGCAACGGAGGCGGATGGCCTGTTAGCCGTTACGCCCGTGGCTGATATGGACCATACCTTGCGAATCACCGAGATTTTCCATTCGCTGCAGGGCGAGACGCGCACCACTGGCCTGCCCACTGTGTTCGTCCGCCTGACCGGCTGCCCGCTGCGCTGTCAGTACTGCGATACTGCCTATGCCTTCGGCGGCGGCGAGGTCATACCGCTCGATGCCATTTTGGCACGCGTCGCCGCGTATCGGCCGCGATACGTTTGCGTCACGGGTGGTGAACCACTGGCCCAGCCGAGCTGCATACCATTGCTTAGGCATTTATGTGACGCCGGCTACGAAGTTTCTCTGGAAACCAGTGGCGCTTTGGATATCTCGGCGACTGACGTGCGGGTAAGTCGGGTGGTAGACCTGAAAACGCCAGGCTCAGCAGAAGTGGCACGCAACCGCTACGAGAACATCGGTCATCTAACGCGCAACGACCAAGTCAAGTTCGTGATCTGCTCGCGTGAAGACTACGATTGGGCAGTGACCAAGCTGATCGAGTACAGACTAGAAACGCGGGCGGGTGAAGTGCTTTTTTCACCCAGCCATGGGCAGGTAGAGGCGCGGGCGCTGGCCGACTGGATTGTCGCCGACAACCTTCCGGTGCGTCTGCAGTTGCAGCTGCACAAAATTCTCTGGAACGATGCGGCTGGGCATTGACTGGTCGCAAAGGTTTTCGACGGGCTTTAACTATGACTTCCAAGAAAGCTGTAATCCTTTTGTCCGGCGGGCTCGATTCGGCGACCGTGGTCGCGATGGCCAAAGCTGACGGTTATGCCTGCTACAGCATGAGTTTCGATTATGGCCAGCGTCATCGCGCAGAGCTGCAGGCTGCGGAGCGGGTGGCTCAGCACTTGGGCGTAGTTGAGCACAAAGTGATTGGTATGAATCTTAACGGGATTGGCGGATCGGCTTTGACAGATAGCAGTATCGCCGTGCCTGAAGAGCTAGGAGAAGGAATACCTGTCACCTACGTGCCGGCACGCAACACCCTGTTTCTTTCGCTGGCATTGGGTTGGGCTGAGGTGCTGGGCGCCCGGGATATTTTCATTGGTGTGAATGCAGTCGACTACTCAGGCTATCCAGATTGTCGTCCGGAGTTTGTCGAGGCTTTTGAGCGGCTGGCCAATCTCGCCACCAAGGCGGGTGTAGAAGGGCGCGGGTTTTCCATTCATGCCCCGCTGCAGGACCTAAGCAAAGGGGAGATCATCCAAGCTGGCGAGCGATTAGGTGTCGACTACAGCATGACCGTTTCCTGCTATCAGGCAGACGAAGATGGGCGCGCGTGTGGCAAGTGCGACAGCTGCCGATTACGTGCAGCCGGCTTCAGCGAAGCTGGTGTCCCTGACCCTACACGCTACAAGTGATTCAAAAAAAACTTGATTTACTCAATCAAATCAGTATCATGCGCTCCGCATCGGGTCGTTAGCTCAGTTGGTAGAGCAGTTGGCTTTTAACCAATTGGTCGTAGGTTCGAATCCCACACGACCCACCAAATTCCCTAGGGAACGAAAAAGCCGGAGGCCGAAAGGTCATCCGGCTTTTTTATATCCGCAGTTTATAAAGCTATAAGACCAAGCGTGCGACACGGTTATTAAGGTCAGTTCCTCTACGACCTTGGTATGTGACCCGAGCGTCTTTAAACGTACTAGACTGCCATCTTCCGATTTCTCAGTGGTTCGAGGCTCAAATGTATTCTGATCGCATCCGCTTGTCCTCCCTGCATAGCAAGGTCATGAGCGCCGACGAGGCCGCTACTCATGTGCTCGACGGTATGACTGTCGGCATGAGCGGTTTTACCCGTGCCGGTGAAGCCAAGGCCGTTCCCATGGCGCTGATCAAGCGTGCCAAGGAAAATCCGCTGAAAATCAGCCTGATCACCGGTGCCAGCCTTGGCAACGATCTGGACGGGCTGATGGCTGAGGCTGGCCTGCTGGCCCGTCGTATGCCGTTCCAGGCGGACGCAGCGTTGCGCAAGGCGATCAACGCGGGCGAGGTCATGTTCATCGACCAGCATCTGTCGCACACCGTTGAGCAAATGCGTAACCACCAGATCAAGAAGCCCGACCTCGCAATTATCGAGGCCGTTGCGATCACAGAAGATGGTCACATCGTGCCGACCACGTCGGTGGGCAACTCTGCCAACCTGGCTCTGTTTGCCGACAAGGTGATCATCGAGCTGAACATGGCACACAACCCGAATCTGGAAGGTCTGCACGACATCTACATCCCGGGTGAGCGCCCGAATCGCCAGCCGATCCCGCTGCTGAAAGTTGATGATCGTATCGGCACCGGCGCCATCCCGATCGACCCGGCGAAGATCGCCGCTATCGTTGTCACGGATCAGCCTGATTCCTATTCCACTGTCACGCCGCCGGACGACGAGACTCAGGCCATCGCAAATCACCTGATCCACTTCTTCAAGAAGGAAGTCGATGCAGGTCGTCTAAGCAACAGTCTCGGCCCGCTGCAGGCCGGTATCGGCAACATCGCCAATGCCGTGATGTGCGGCCTGATCGATTCGCCGTTCGAAAATCTGGTGATGTACTCCGAGGTGCTGCAGGACTCCACCTTTGATCTGATCGACGCGGGCAAGATGGTCTTTGCTTCCGGTTGTTCCATCACCCTGTCCGAGCGCTGCAACAGCCGCGTGTTCGGCAATCTGGAAAAATACAAGGACAAGCTAGTTCTGCGTCCCCAGGAGATTTCCAACCATCCGGAGCTGGTGCGTCGTATCGGCATCATCGGCATCAACACCGCACTCGAATTCGACATCTACGGCAACGTCAACTCGACCCACGTTGGCGGCACCAAGATGATGAACGGCATCGGCGGTTCGGGTGACTTCGCCCGTAATGCGCATATGGCCATCTTCGTCACCAAGTCGATCGCCAAGGGCGGCAATATCTCCAGCGTGGTTCCGATGGTCGCGCACGTCGACCACACCGAGCACGATGTCAGCATTCTGGTAACCGAGCAGGGCCTGGCTGACCTGCGAGGCTTGGCGCCTCGTGAGCGTGCTCGTGCGATCATCGACAACTGTGTGCATCCGTCCTACCGCGATGCGTTGAATGCTTACTTCGATGCGGCTTGTAAGAAGGGTGGGCAGACGCCACACCTGCTGCACGAAGCGATGGATTGGCATACCAACCTCGAAGAGCGTGGACACATGCTCAAGGGCAAGTGATGCAGAGCCCGCCGACGAAAGTCGGCGGGCTTTTCAGTTCAGGCTGATCTTTTGTTGTTTCCCCATCCGCTTTCACTTTTCTGAAAGCTTCGGCTAGTATTCCGCCCCCTTGGTAACGGCAGGGGTGAAAGGCTCGGCCCGTCCTCGCTTCATCTCTTCCTTCGCTACGTCCGTATTCTCGGCCTCGATGGCTATAATCGGCGGCTCGTACACCGCCGTGCTTGCAGGAACCAGCGAACATGACGCATATCCCCGAACGTATTCTGGTGCAGGCTCACCTGGCGGCCAAGCAGCCCAAGCCGCTGACGCCTGAGCAGGAGGCGCAGTTGCGCAGTGATATCGCCGCCGAACTGAAGCGGCAAAACGCGGTGCTGGTTGCGCACTATTACACCGACCCGGTGATCCAGGCATTGGCCGAGGAAACTGGCGGCTGCGTTTCGGATTCGCTGGAGATGGCAAGATTCGGCAACGAGCACTGCGCGCAGACGGTGGTCGTGGCAGGCGTCAAGTTCATGGGTGAAACGGCGAAGATCCTCAATCCCGAGAAGCGGGTCCTGATGCCGACATTGGAGGCGACCTGTTCTTTGGACCTTGGGTGCCCGGTCGAAGAGTTCTCGGCATTTTGCGACCAGCATCCAGAGCGTACCGTTGTGGTTTATGCCAACACGTCCGCCGCGGTAAAGGCACGTGCCGATTGGGTCGTCACCTCCAGTTGTGCGCTGGAAATCGTCGAAAGCCTGATGGATAACGGCGAGAAGATCATCTGGGCCCCCGATAAGCACCTCGGAAATTACGTGCAGCGTGAAACTGGCGCCGACATGTTGCTTTGGGATGGCGCATGCATCGTCCATGAAGAGTTCAAGTCGAAGCAATTGGAGGACATGAAAGCGCTGTATCCGGACGCAGCAGTGCTAGTCCATCCAGAGTCGCCTGAATCGGTGATCGCCCTTGCCGACGCGGTCGGGTCGACCAGTCAGCTGATCAAGGCGGCGCAGACCCTGACGAACCCGACGTTCATCGTCGCGACTGATCGCGGGATTTTTTATAAAATGCAGCAGCTTTGCCCGGACAAGCAGTTCATTGAGGCGCCGACGGCCGGCAGTGGCGCCACCTGTCGGAGTTGCGCTCATTGCCCGTGGATGGCGATGAATACACTCGAGCGCACGCTTGAGTGCCTGCGCACTGGCAGCAATGAGATACGGGTCGATCCGGCTTTGATTCCGCGAGCAGTCAAGCCGCTCAAGCGCATGCTTGAATTCACTCAGGCCGCTCGCATCAGGCAGGCTGGCAACGCCTGATGCAAGAGCTTGGGCGGGTTGTGGGCCTGAATCCTGTGGCAGCCTGAGGCTGCTGCAGGATTCAACGCAACATGTCCTCAACCATACGTTTTTCTTCGATCAGCTGTTTCTGTCGGGCATCAATTCGTGCCGCGCTCTGGAAGTTGTTCGAGCGACGTTTGGCGAAGTCCAACTGCTCGATTGCCTGATCATAATCCCCAACGAGTGCGAAATATTCCGCGCGGGCCTGATGCAGGCCGATGATGTTGCCGGTGAGGCCACGGATTTCTGCAACCTGATACCAGATGTCCGGGTCCTGTGGCCGGGCTTCCACCAGAGCGTCAAGCTCCTGCTCGGCATCCTGCAGTTTGTTTTCCTTGATCAGCAGATCAATATTCGCCTGGCGTACCGGATAATTTCCTGGGTAAAGGATAAGCAAGCCCTGCAACCGCGCGCGCGCGGCGGCAAGGCGGTTAGCCGTGATGTCCAGCTCGATCTGGGCTAGGTTGTAGGTGGCATCGTCCGGTTCCTTTGCCAGCAATGGCTCAAGGTTCAACGTGGCTTCCTTCAGCTGGCCGCTTTTCATCTGCGCCAGCGCCAGCCCGTAGCGAGCCGCGTCGAGGTTCGGATCGTCCGCTAGCATCGCGCGGAAGCGCTTGGCGCTGACCCCTGGCGTGCTTTCGAACTTCAGGTCCATGCGAGCACGTAGCAACTGATACTTCAGACTGTCTTCGACGCCTGTATCGGGGTATTGCTCGGCGCGGTTCTTGGTGTCGGCAATGCGTGATTCGGTGACCGGGTGGGTGAGAAGGAATTCTGGTGGCTTCTGGTCATAACGATATTGGCGCATCAGGCGGCCGAACATCTCAGGCATGGCGCGCGGGTCGTAGCCGGCTCGTTCGAGGTTGATGATGCCAATTCGGTCGGCTTCTTGCTCGTTCTGTCTGGAGAAACGACGCTGAGATTGAATTGCCGCCGCCTGGGTCGAAATAATGGCTGCGATGCCGGCATCGCCTGCACCAGCCGCAGCGGCGACAACACCGGCGAGCATGGCCGCCATCAGTGGTAGCTGCATACGTTTTTGCGCTTCCAGCCCGCGCGCGAAATGGCGTTGCGACAGGTGGGCCAGTTCGTGCGCGAGTACCGAGGCGTACTCGGCTTCAGTCTGTGCATGAAGGAACAATCCGCCATTGACCCCAATGATGCCGCCGGGCGCGGCAAAGGCGTTCAGCTGTGGGCTGTCGAGCAGCACGAATTCCAGGCGGCGATCCTGTAGCTGGCTGGTTTCGGCCAGGCGATACACGCTGCGCTCCAAGTAGTCCTTCAGCAGCGGGTCGGACAGCTGAGGGACCTGGCCACGCAACAGGCTGAGCCAGGCTCTGCCCAGCTGATGCTCCTGCTCTGGCGAGACGATGCCGGAGCTGGAGTCGCCGAGCGAGGGAAGGTCGTTGGCTAGTACCGGCTGGCCGATCAGGCAGGCAAGTGTCAGCAGGGTAGGGCGCAGCAATTTCATCCAGACTGGCTCTTAAAGGCGGGACCGCTACTGTAGCCTTGTGCTCGGGTCGCTGGCCAGAGCCGGGCGCAGCTCGGTATCCTGCAGCCCTTTCGAGGAGATGAACATGATTCAACAGGGTGCCCCCGGCATGGCCTGTGACGCCGAGCTGGATGCGGTCGGGCTGGCCTGTCCGATGCCGCTGCTAAAGGCCAAGCTGGAACTCAATCGACTGGCCAGCGGGCAAGTATTAATGGTCACCGCGACCGACCCGGGATCGCAACGCGACTTTCGCAGTTTCGCCAATCTGGCCGGCCATACGCTGCTGCACGAAGAAGCGGACGAAGGGCTTTACCGTTACTGGCTGCGCAAGGCCTGACGGCTGTTAAGGAAGGCATATGCTCAACGTGTTACGGAGTTGGATACATCGCTATTTTTCGGATGAGGAGGCGGTGGTCCTTGGGGTTCTGCTGGTGGTCGCCTTTGCGACAGTGTTGACCCTCGGTCACATGCTGGCCCCCGTCATCGCCGGCTTGGTGCTGGCGTATCTGATGCAGGGGTTAGTCGGTGCGCTGGAGCGAATCAAGCTGCCGCATCTGATAGCGGTTTGGCTGGTGTTTTTGATGTTCATCGGTCTGCTGACGGTCTGCATGCTGTTCTTGGCGCCGTTGATGTGGCAGCAGGTGCTGACGCTGTTCAACGAGCTCCCGCGGATGCTAGTGGAATGGCAGTCGCTGCTGCTTCTTCTGCCCGAGCGCTACCCCCAATTGCTCACTGAGGTGCAGGTGCTGCGGGGTATCGATTTCATCCGCGGCGAGGTCGGTCGTTATGGCCAAATCATGCTCACGTCTTCGTTGTCGAGCCTGCCGCTGCTGCTGAGCCTGATGATCTATCTGATCCTGGTGCCGATCCTGGTGTTCTTTTTTCTCAAAGATCGCCAACAGATTAACGATTGGCTCAGTGGTTACCTGCCGCACGAGCGAGGGCTGATCACCCAGGTCGCGCAAGAAATGAATGTGCAGATCGCCAACTACATACGCGGCAAGGCGATCGAGATTCTGATCTGTGGTGTGGTCTCGTATGCAGTGTTCGCCGCCCTTGAGCTGAACTATGCGGCGTTACTGGCCATGCTCGTCGGGATTTCGGTGGTGGTGCCCTATATCGGGGCCACTGTCGTTACCATTCCGATCGCATTGATCGGGCTCTTTCAGTGGGGGCTGGGCGACCAGTTCATCTACTTGATGGTGGCCTACGCCATTATCCAGGCGTTGGATGGCAACGTTTTAGTGCCGCTGTTGTTTTCCGAGGCGGTGAATCTGCACCCTGTTGCGATTATCTGCGCCGTGCTGCTGTTCGGTGGCTTGTGGGGCTTCTGGGGCGTGTTCTTCGCGATTCCCTTGGCGACCCTGTTCAAGGCCGTGCTTTACGCTTGGCCGCGCCGGCCGGCCACGCTACCGGTGGTGGAGCACGTCGGATAATTTTAAAGGCGGCACGTCGGAAGGGCGGCCCGGTGGGGAGCGCAGCAGGCGAGGCCACGGCAAGCTGCAAGCCGTAGCCTCAGCATTCTTGGTTTGCTGCGATGGAGCTTGGTAGGTCGCTCGGATCAGCCCTGGTGCAATGCTTGTGCGGCCTGCAGCACGGCGTCTACATGCCCTGGCACCTTCACCCCGCGCCATTCCTGCCGCAGCACGCCGTCAGCGTCGATGAGGAAGGTGCTTCGGTCTATGCCCAGATACTCCTTGCCGTACAGCTTTTTCAGCTTGATCACGTCGAATAGCTGGCAAAGCTGCTCGTCTTTGTCGCAGATCAGCTCGAAGGGAAAGCCCTGCTTGGTCTTGAAATTCTCATGGGTTTTCAGGCTGTCCCGCGACACGCCGAAAACGACCGTGTTGGCCGCAGCGAATGCGTTGTGCTGATCGCGAAAGCCCTGGCCTTGCGTCGTGCAGCCCGGAGTGTTGTCCTTCGGGTAGAAGTACAGGACCACCTGCTTGCCCTTCAACACATCGAGGCTGACCTGCGTGTTGCTGGTCGCCTGTGCCTGGAAGGCCGGCACGGGTTGGTCAACGGCTACGGACATGGTGGTCTTTCCTAAATTAAGGGTTCTGAGGGCGCCAGGGTTCGATCAACGCATCCAGGTTTAGTGCATCGGCGAAATCGAGGAATTGGTCCCGTAGCCAGCTGATCTGCGTGCCAGCCGGCAATGTGACGGTCATCGTCGCGTTGAGCATGGTGCCGCCAGTTTGCGGTGCCTCATAGGTATCGCAGGTAAGGGCTTCGAGCTCGACACGATGGTCGATAAAGAACTGGCACAACTCGTTGAGGATGTCTGGACGATAGGCCGAGCTGACATACGCCACATAGGGCAGCGCCTGTGGTCGAGTCTCCAGTGCTTCGCTGCGCACCACATTAGTGGTGAACTCGTGCTTCTTGGCCAGGCCGGGCAGGGCCGTCTCCATTCGA
Source organism: Pseudomonas sp. NPDC077451 (assembly GCF_044543345.1). Lineage (NCBI taxonomy): Bacteria > Pseudomonadati > Pseudomonadota > Gammaproteobacteria > Pseudomonadales > Pseudomonadaceae > Pseudomonas > Pseudomonas sp. NPDC077451. The sequence goes on from NZ_JBITVX010000002.1 coordinate 268,589, forward strand.
GCAAGCGCGTCCCAGCTTCCGGTGATCTCCAGAACCAGGGCACAGCATTCGCCGTGTCGGGTCAGGCGCGTACTGACCACGGCGCAGCGATTCTCGTTGCTGGCTCGGCAAAGCACATTGGTGAGCGCCATCGGGCTCCGGCCCATGGCGCTGATGACGAGAAATTGTTCTCGGGGTACTGGGGGGGTGGACATGCAGATTCCTGGCGGTGATGAATCGGTCGGCCAGCCAAGCCGAAAATGGCTAAGGGTAGCGAAAAGCGTCGTCAGAGGGAATGCGTCGGCCGAGTAAGCCAGTTGACTGTCGCGCCGGTGCTCAGTCGTTCCGGCGGTTGATGCCTCCAGCGTACTCGCAAAGCGCTCGGGAGCCTTGTACCATTACGCCTCTCTTTTTCCGGCAGGAGTGGGTTGCATGATTGCGGGCAGTATGGTGGCGTTGGTCACTCCCATGGACGCGCAGGGTGGTCTTGATTGGGATAGCCTGAGCAAGCTGGTCGACTTCCATCTCCAGGAAGGCACCCATGCAATCGTTGCGGTCGGTACTACTGGCGAAGCGTCTACTCTCGAAGTGGCTGAGCATATCGAGGTGATCCGTCGAGTAGTTGATCAGGTCAACGGTCGAATCCCAGTGATCGCCGGTACCGGGGCCAACTCAACGCGTGAAGCCGTCGAGCTGACTGAAAACGCCAAGCAGGCCGGCGCTGACGCCTGTCTACTGGTTACGCCGTACTACAACAAGCCGACGCAGGAAGGTATGTATCTTCACTTCCGCCACATCGCCGAAGCTGTAGCGATTCCCCAGATTCTTTACAACGTCCCCGGGCGTACTGCCTGCGACATGCTGCCAGAAACCATCGAACGCTTGGCCAAGGTGTCGAATATCATCGGCGTTAAAGAAGCAACCGGTGATCTCAAGCGCGGGCAGGAGGTGCTTGATCGCGTCGCCAAGGACTTCCTCGTCTATTCCGGCGATGACGCCACTGCCGTAGAACTGATGCTGATGGGGGGCAAGGGCAACATCTCCGTTACCGCGAACGTTGCGCCGCGCGCGATGAGCGAGCTGTGTACCGCTGCTATCGCTGGCGATGCCGACAAGGCGCGTGCCATCAATGCGCTGTTGATGCCGCTGCACCAGACACTGTTCCTTGAGGCCAATCCGATTCCGGTGAAATGGGCTCTGCACGAGATGGGTCTTATACCGGACGGCATTCGCCTGCCGCTCACCTGGCTTAGCCAGCGTTGCCACGAGCCGCTTCGCGACGCGATGCGTCAGTCCGGTGTGCTGGCCTGATAGTCTCAGGCGTACTGGTTTAATAATGAAGGAACATGCATGAAGCGATTGGCCGGCCTCTCGACCCTAGCCTTGATCATCTCTGGAACCAGCGGTTGTGGCTGGTTGTGGGGTGAAGACGGATACTTCCGCGACCGTGGCAGCGACTACCTGCAGGCACAGCAGGTGCCGCCGATGCATGTGCCTGGCGATGTCGAGCTGCGCCCGATCGAACCGCTGCTGCCAATCCCCCAGCAAGTAGCCGACAGCCGTGCGACAGGCGAGTACGAAGTGCCCCGTCCACAGCGTCTTGTCGCCGCCGAAGAGGCGAGCGACTACACGCTGCAGACATCTGAAGATGCGCGCTGGCTTGTTGCTATGCGTGCTCCTTCGCAAGTGTGGGCGGCGGCCCGTCAGTTCTTCACCGATAACGGCTTCCAGATTGCCGAAGAGCGGCCTCAGACCGGTGAGTTCGTCACCGCCTGGCAGACCCGTGACCAGCTCTCGCCAGCATTAGTACGCAACCTTGGCCTGGGCGAAGGCGAAACCCGTGTAAGGGTTCGCGTCGAGCCCGGCGTGCAGCGTGATACCAGTGAGATCTTCTTGGTCAGCGTTGAGCGCCCCGCAGGCAGTAGTACCGATGTTGCCTGGCCGGACACCCCGGCGAATGCGGAGCGTGATCGTGTACTGCTCGATGAGCTGCAGGCAGGGCTGAACAGCAGCACCGCACAAGGTGGATCCGCCTCGCTGCTGGCTGAGCGCGAGTTCGACGCGCCAAGCCGTGTCACACTCAATGAAGCCGGCAGCGGCGAGCCAGTGTTGCAGCTTGACACCGATTTCAACCGTGGTTGGTCGAGCGTCGGTCGTGCTCTAGCTGCGAGCGATATCCTCGTCGAGGATTTGGATAGAAGCCTTGGCGTTTACTACGTCAATCTGGCGGAAGGCGCGGCTAATCCAGACGAGAAGCCAGGTTTCTTCTCGCGCTTGTTCGGTGGAGCCCCTGACCGCGAAGAAATCGAAGCCCGCGCCGAACGTTATCAGGTACGCGTGACCGCTGTGGGGGACAAGGTACAGGTCACCCTCGACAAGGATCTCGACACCGTTGCTCCGGCTGAAACCTCGCGACGCGTGCTGAATATGCTCAAGGACAACCTGGACTGATTCTGCAAAACAGTCCGCTTCGATCAAGTCAGGCGAAACCTCTCGGTTTCGCCTGTTTCGTTTGATGACTGATCCAATCGTTGCGGCTGCGCTGTTGCGCAAGCCGGCGTAGGTTCGGCAACCGCGAGAATCGCCATGACCACTCCCAATTCCCTCAGCCTGAAGAAAATCTATTCTGGCAAGGTGCGTGATCTGTACGAGATCGACGACAAGCGCATGCTGATGGTCGCCACCGACCGGCTTTCGGCGTTTGATGTGATCCTAGCCGAACCTATCCCGGAGAAAGGCAAGATCCTGACCGCCATTTCCAACTTCTGGTTCGACAAGCTTGCGCAGCTGGTCCCCAACCATTTCACCGGCGACAAGGCCGAGGACGTTGTATCTGCCGCGGAGCTGCCTCTGGTCGAGGGGCGGGCGGTAGTGGCTAAGCGTCTGAAGCCCGTAGCAGTCGAGGCCATCGTGCGGGGTTATATCGTCGGCTCGGGCTGGAAGGAATACCAGCAGAACGGCACTGTCTGCGGCATCAAGCTGCCAGCCGGCCTGAAAGAGGCGGCCAAGCTGCCGCAGCCGATCTTTACGCCGTCGACCAAGGCGGCCGTGGGCGATCACGACGAGAACATCTCCTTCGAGCAGTGCGAAGCCATCATAGGTAAAGAGCTCGCGGCGAAGGTGCGCGATACCTCGATCGCGCTGTACAGCGCAGCCGTCGCGTACGCAGCAACGCGGGGCATCATCATCGCCGATACCAAATTCGAGTTCGGCCTTGACGAAAACGGCGAGCTGACACTGATGGATGAAGTGCTTACACCTGACTCCAGCCGCTTCTGGCCTGCAGACAGTTACGCTGAAGGCAGCAACCCGCCGAGCTTCGACAAACAGTTTGTCCGCGACTGGCTGGAATCCACCGGCTGGAACAAGGAGCCGCCAGCCCCGCCTGTTCCAGCTGATGTGGCCCAGAAGACTGCCGACAAATACCGTGAAGCGCTGACGCGCCTGACCAGCTAATTGGAGGCGGCCGGGCGGGGCTGATCACTGCAGCCAGCCTGGCTGTCACGATATGGCGCCGTTAAAAATCTGAGCAGTTGGGGTTAGACAAAACAAACCGAGCTGCTATGATGCGCGCCGCTGGAGAGATGCCGGAGTGGCCGAACGGGACGGATTCGAAATCCGTTGAACTGGCAACAGTTCCTAGGGTTCAAATCCCTATCTCTCCGCCATTCTTCTAGAAGCCCCGTAATCGCATGATTACGGGGCTTTTTCGTTTCTGCGATTTGGTTTGGTCTGGTGGAGCCATCGCTCCGCGACTGCCACTGCCACTGCCGCTTCACCCGGCGTCGCCTCATCCTTCCCCGTGGCCGGTGCTTGAGTCGGACCAGAGCTACGCGCGCCTTTCTTCCGAGATGTCCCAGTCTGTTCAGATTGGCTTGCCAGAGTAGTTCTGGCGGCAGAGCCATTTCTTTATATACAAAATATAAATATATATAATATAGTTCGCGCACATTATCAGTGGGATACGAATAGCGTTGTCAGGCAGGCGTTCGGTGGGTTCGCGGTTCATCATCAACCGAACGCCAGGCGCTCAAAGCTCTTTTCTCAGGGACATAACCACACGTGAAGACCATCAGTGTTCAAGGCAGCATGGGTAACGGCTTCGCAATCGAAGTAGCCTGCGGCAATCACCGAGTACTCATTGATCAGCCACGCGCCGCGTTCGGTACTGATACCGGGCCGAGCCCATTGGAGCTGGTCTTGGCGGCGCTTGCGGGTTGCTTCGGAACCATTGGTCGTTTCCTCGCTCATCAGCGCAAGGTGGAGCTGCGCGGCATGCGCTTCGAAATCGAGGCGGACTACGATCCGGCCGGGTTGCTCGGGCGTGACACCAGCGTGCGGCCGGGCTTCGAGGAAGTGCGTCTTCGGGTGGATATCGATGCTGACATGACGCTGGAGCAAAAACAGGAATTCCTCGCCGAGGTAGAGCGCCGTTGTCCGCTGGCAGACAACCTGCTGCATGGCACGCGTGTGCACAGCGAGTTGGCAGGCTGAGCGCTGAAGCTGCACTAGCGCCAAAGCAAAGGACAAGTGGGCGCCGAGGGCACTGAAACTTTCGGCGAGGGGGACGCTGGACGATTAAATGCGCATGCTTTCTTCGGCACTGGCGAAAGTAACGTGTGCAACACACAGCGAGTCTGCGACAGCTGCGCAGATGCCTGGTCGCAGGGGCGCGGGTCCAATTGGTTTTCGATTCAATACATCTCTTCGGCCAGTAGGCCACCAAGGAGTTTTTATGCGCTATCTGTTGCCCTTGAGCTGTTTGGCGTTGAGCTTGTCTGCCCAAGCGGAGCCACTGGATCCGTTGATCAGTGAGGGGATGGCACTCATTCCTCCGTTTCAGCAGCAGCTGATGGCCACGGTGAAGTCCGCTGTGGAAAGTAGCGGACCGCAACAGGCGGTGCAGGCCTGCCAGCAAATGGCGCCGCAGATCACTGCCGAGCATAGCGAGGCGCCTTGGCGGGTGGGTCGCACGGCACTGAAGCTGCGTAACCAAGACAATGCGCCCGATCCCTGGGAGCGCGCCGTGCTGGAGCAGTTTCAGCAGCGCGCTGCGGAGGGTGAGCCACTGCAAAACATGTCGCATGCCGAAATGGTGGACGGTGAGTTTCGAATGATGAAGGCCATCCCCACTGGTGAGGCGTGTCTGGCCTGTCATGGTGGTTCGATCAAACCCGAGCTGGCGGCGCTGATTGACCAGTATTACCCCGAGGACGAAGCTCGGGGCTTCAAGCTTGGGGAGCTGCGGGGCGCTTTCACGCTGAGGCGTGCTGTCGACTAGCGTCTGCTTTACTGACCTGCCCGTGGCCGCCCGGCTGCGGCGCACGGAGAATGTAGTCGTGTATTTCGACAGCGCCTGCACATACAAGCTATAGCGTCCCGCCGCTTTGCTCATGCGCCGATGCGTCCTGCCACGCTGGCCAGTCCAGACGCCGGGTGTAACAAGGCTGATGCCGTCCACAGTCGCAGACGGCAACTCAGGTCGTCGCTAGCGCGATGGTCAGCTAATCAGCGTTTCTGCGAATCCTCTTCGTCATCTACGCGCTCGTCGTCTCCGTGAGCGTTTTCGATCGTGTCCTCGGTTAAACGTGGCTGCGGGTCTTCGCCGGTAGGGTTCTGGTAGCCGTGTGCGCTTGCCTCGTTGTTGAGGTCCTGCTGGGCCTGGCTGTTTGTGTCGGCCGGCTCATGCTCGGTCGGTTCCTGATTGGCCGACGCGGTCGTTGCTAGCAGGGCTAGTAACACTGATGAAGCGATGCTTAAGCTCTTCATTTGATATCCCTCGACTGTTTGCGGGCTCCATGTTTCGGACCTGCAGCGGCTGGCGTTCGTTCGTGTCTGCTGCTGGACGGGCCGCGTGTGGAGCGGCGCCTGCCGACAGGGGTGGGGCACCCAGCCGGGTTTGGACTGTCTCAGCTGGGAATCACTTACCGAGACGCTACATGATCGATTGGTTAATGAAGAACCAGCAGCTCGTTTCGTTGCTGATCTCCTTGAGCACGCTTCTGGTGTGGATGTTCTATGCGCATTTGCTCCTGCGAAACTTCAGACGGCAGCGTCAGCCGAGCCTGCTTATCAATCGAGGCGCAGGCAAAGGACTCGGCTCGCTTTGCATCATCTCCAACATGAGTGCCGAGCCGATGTTCATCAATCAGCTCGTGGTCTCGGTGATGACGTCACGGGGACCCTTGGAAGTGGATATCACCGACATTCGCCAGAGCATGGAAGATGACGTGCCACCCGATCTCGCCATCCACCAGACCACCCACCAGGGGCCACTGAGCAGTGGTGATTTCATTCACGTCGGCACCTTTCAGGGTATGTTGCGGCGAGTTGCCGAGCTTAATGGCATCGAGCTTCAAGGCCATCAGCCAGTGGGTGACTGGCAGTTCCACTGCATGGAAATCCGCGCGGTGGCGTTTTACGGGCCAGAGCGCCACCCGCTAGGTGTGTTGCGGCGCTTCAAACTGGGCGACCTCACCGATCCGGAATGCCGTCTGGTGCCGGAGAGCCCGTTCACCCACCAGCTGACCTCCTGGCGTGACCGTCGCCGCGTACGGAGCTGGCTATCGGAAGGGCTGAATGACTAGCCCTTCGCACGCATGGGCTTAAGCAGGGTGGAACTCCGCTTCGTTTCAAAGGTCACGTAGAACTGGCTTCTCAGCGCGTGTCGTAGCGATACGCCGGGTTCAAGCCGTGACATGCGCTGCGCAGCAGGACATTGCTGACGTGTAAATGATTGGACAGCTTGGTTTCGGCGAGGCTGCAGCAGTAAGGGAATCGGTCGTGGAGATCAACCGGGTAAGCGCAAAGGACATCAACGAAGAACACTATGAGTTGGTTGTAGTCGGGTCTGGTTTTGGTTCGAGCTTCTTTTTGACCGAAGCCTTGAAACACCTCACCGGACGCGCATTGATCCTAGAGTGGGGTGATTTCCATCCCTGGGATTGGCAGATCCAGACCCAAAGCAGTTCTGCCATCAAGCCGGACTCCACCTACGACAACCGCGGCGAGAAACCTTGGAATACCACCATCGCCTTGGGCGGTGGAATGAATTGCTGGTATTCACAGACGCCTCGTTTGCACCCCAGTGATTTCGCCATTCGGACGCGTTACGGTGTCGGCAACGATTGGCCGCTGAGCTATGCCGAGCTCGAACCCTACTATTGCCAGGCCGAGCAGATCATGTCGATCGCAGGCGACCCGGATATGACCCGAGTGTTGCCTCGCAGCCAACCCTTCCCCCAGCCTCCGCATAAAGGCTCCTCCATCGACATGTTGATGAAGGAGGCCATGCCCGACCATCATTTCATCATGCCGACCGGGCGTGCTCGGGTCGCGACCGGCACCCGAGGCGTCTGCTGTGCCAATGCCACCTGTAACCTCTGCCCGATGAACGCCAAGTTCACCGCGCAGAATGGCTTGGCCGAGCTGTACAGCCATCCCAAGGTGGATGTGTGCCTGAAGACCGAAGTGCGCACACTCGAATACCAAGGCAACATCATTAAGGGCGTCACGATCCGCTCCGATGGGCAGGAGTTCAAAGTATTCGGTGATCTGTTCGTGCTGGGCGCGAATGCCATTCAGAGCCCGGCGATCCTGCTGCGTTCGGATATCAACTTCGGCGAAACCGGTATGGGCCTGCACGAGCAAGTGGGGGCCAACGTCGAGGTATATCTAGATGGGCTGGGCAACTTCGATGGCAGCACGATCACCACCGGCCTTAACTATTCGCTATACGACGGTGACTTCCGTAAGGAGCACTCGGCGTGCCTGGTCTACTTTGAAAATCGCTGGCCCTACGGGCTACGTCCAGAAATCGGGCGCTGGAACCAGACGCTGCCGTTGATGCTGGTGAGCGAAGACCTGCCCAACGTCGAGAACCGGGTCGTCATCGACCCGCAGACCGGGCAGGCGATCATCGACTACCGCGGCGAGTCCGACTACGGCATGAAGGGGGTTCAGTACGGCCTCGACAGCTTGGAAAAATTGCTCGCGCCGCTGCCGGTGGAATCGATCAATTTCAGGGAATGGCGTCTGACGGAATCGCACGTGCAGGGCACGTTGCGCATGGGGCAGGTAGATGACGGTTCGGTCGTCGATGGGCACATGGTGCATCACAAAATGCGCAATCTTGTTGTCGTCGGTACTGCGACTTACCCGAGCTGCTCGCCGGCGAATCCCAGCCTGACGGCTGCCGCCTTGTCCATCCGTGCTGCCGACCTGCTTTATAGCTAAGGATTGCCCATGAAACGTCGTACGTTGTTGGTTTCGTCCGCCGCCACACTGGGTCTGGTGGCAATCGGGTCCGGCGCCTGGATCTACGAGGACCGTCAGGTCTTCATTCCGCAGCTGCTGCAACGGCTGGTGGGAAACTTCCAGATGAATCCTGACGACCAGCGCAAATTCGTCGATGCGATGGCTGACCACTACGGCTCGGAGAAGCTGACCGCATTGATGGGGCTCTACAAGATCCGCCAGCAAACCGGTGTGGGAACAGCCTACACTGATCTTCGGGTCGACAACTTCGAGCGCCGTTTGTTAACGGATTTCATGGTTTCGACTGATTTTTTGCGGCAGCAGAACAAGACCAATCCCAAGATTAGCTTTCTTGGCTATCGGTTGCCCTGCAGCAACCCTTACGCTCGGTTCGACGGGCTGGCGTGAGGTCATACGGTATCCGCCTGCCTCGTTGAACCCGTCGGCCAATGGCCTTTGCAATGTCATTCGATGGATCAAGTGACAGGCTGGGTGGCCCCCTCAATCCGTCTTATCCGGAGGCCTGTTCATGCGCATCGCCGTCTTCAGTACCAAGCCCTACGATCGCACCTTTCTTGACCAGGCCAACCAGGCGCACCAGCACCAACTGGTCTATCTGGACGCCCGGCTGACCGCGGAAACCGCGCCGTTAGCGGCGGGTTTCGCCGGCATATGTGCTTTCGTTAACGACAAGCTCGACCGCGAAGTGCTGCAGCGCTTGCATTCCAGCGGTACGGAGCTCATTGCCCTGCGGTCGGCCGGTTTCAATAACGTCGACCTCGCCGAGGCGGAGCGGCTGGGCATAACGGTGGCGCGAGTGCCGGCGTATTCGCCCCACGCGGTCGCAGAGCATGCGGTGGCACTGGTGCTCGGGCTCAACAGGATGACCCATCGCGCCTATAACCGCGTGCGTGAAGGAAATTTCTCCCTCGATGGCCTGCTCGGTTTCGACCTGTACGGTAAGACGGTGGGCGTGATTGGGACCGGTAAGATCGGCCTTATCTTCGCCGACATCATGCATGGCTTCGGTTGTAGGGTGCTGGCCAGCGATCCCTTTCCCAGCGCCGATGCGAAGGAATTCGTCAGCTATGTGCCGTTAGAAAAACTGTTCGGCGAAGCGGACATCATTTCGCTGCACTGCCCGCTGACCCCGGAAACCAACCACCTGATCGATGCCGACGCGATTGCTCAGATGAAACAGGGCGTAATGTTGGTCAACACCGGCCGAGGCCGTGTAGTCGATACGCGCGCAGTCATCGAGGGTCTCAAGAGCGGAAGGATCGGTCGGCTGGGGCTGGATGTTTACGAGGAGGAAGAAAACCTTTTCTTCCAAGACCTTTCACAGCAGGTCATCAGCGACGATTTGTTCATGCGTCTGACGACCTTTCCCAACGTGTTGATAACTGGGCATCAGGCATTCTTCACTGCGGAAGCGCTGACCAATATCGCCGAGACCACGCTGGCGAATATCAGCGCCTTCGAGCAGGGCAGCGGTGCCCTGCATCGCGTGACCGTCGACAAGCTGGTGTAGCCATCACGGTTCGCTGGCGCCTGGATTGCCAGACGGAACCCTGGCCGGATCAGCGTGGGCTCTGCTCGCTGATCAGCATCCCGCATGCCACCTGATAAACCTGATTTCCACGTCTGATCGTCAGTGGCGCTCGTTCAGCAATCACCGCGCCGCTGTCGAGCATCCGTTCGATGTGGGTACGCAATTGATGGTATTGCCTGGTGTATTCCCGATGCATCTAAGTCAGCCCCCTCAGCCATCTTGAGTTATTAGGCGTAGCGACCCAGTTACGACTCGCGAGAAGCCGATTTGTCCCACCGTTCGTCGGAGCGTGCGCGGGCAAAGCCTGGCTGCGACCGCTTAATGCAGCGATGGTATTCGCCCATTAACGCCGGTAGTATCAAAAAGCTATTACTGCCGCGACGCTTTACTTAGGGTGAGCTAGGACGCATGAACGAACAAGCCATACCGGTGCTAATCACATTTCTCGCCGTTGCCGGTATCGCCGCGCTGTTGCTGCGTCGAGCGTTGACCCTTTCGAGTCTTCAGCGCAATGCGAAGGAAGCACAACCAACCCAAGCGAAAGTTACTCATCCCAACTCCGAGCCGACCGATAGTCCCATCGACGGGCACGGCGCGGCGATACGCCCGACCGGGTCAGCTCTGGAATAGCTGGCGCAGGCTACTGGGCGCTAGCCCGGTCCAGCGTTTGAACGAACGGCGGAAATTGGTGGTGTCGTTGAAACGCAGGTAGCTCGCTACTTCATCATTGCTGTAGCCCTTCATTTGGTACAGGTACAGCGCTACATGCTTGCGTACCTGATCCAGCTGCTCCTGAAAGCCGGTGCCGTGCTTGTGCAGTTTGCGCTTGAGCGAGGCGGGACTCATCTCGAAGGACTGGGCGACACGCTCCAGATTCAGCGGCTCTCGGATGTTCGCGTAGAGATGGTCGTACAGTTGATCGATAAAGCTGCCAGGCCAGCCAAGGCTCTCCAGCTGCGCGCAACTCGCCTGCTGAGCGACCTGTCCGGCGGTCGCCGAGGCGCCTGGCCAAGGCTTGTGCAGATATTCCAGCGGCAGGCTCATCATGGTCATCTGACTGGCGAAGGTCAGCTGCTCGCTCAAATGCACCCAGTACTGCTCGACATGCCGCGGCTGCGGGTAGGCGAGGTGGAAGCGCCAAGGCAGGCGCTCGCCGGAAAGCCGTCTGCTCATCGCCACCACGGCGGTCAGGCTGGCCTCGGTGAGGAACCGCTGCTGGTTACCGATACCACAGTTGTCGGTCCAGTACAGGTATGCCCTCCGCTCGTCGAGGAGCAGCCGGGGCGTCAGTAGCGGACTGAGCAGGGCGCGGAATTGCTGCAGCTGTTCCAGCGCCTGTTGCAAGGTGCAGGCATGGGTCAACGCGTGGCTGACCTCGCCGTAGTGGCCCGGTAACAGGCGCTGGCCGAACAGAAAGCTGCTGTCGTCAGCCTCAAGCAAGCGCTGCGCGTTTCCGATCAGGGTCAGGAACTGCCGGGGGCTGATCCGCGCCTGGCCACCGATGACGTCTTCATAGAACAGCCCACTACCGCGCAGTAGCTGGTGGTTGTCGATCCCGCGTGACAGCGCCAGATCGATCAGCACGGCCGGCTGGTGATGAGCGGCGATGAAACGCGTATCGCAATCGTAACCAGTGGGCATGGCCATTTCCTCAGGCGCAGCGCGGCAGCTGCTGCTTGGTTTTGGCCAGGTTCAAGTTCAGGCGTTTGAGCAGCTGTTCAGCATCCTCGTCGAACGCCATCACTGTCCCTGTGCTTGCACGGAGGTGCACCCGTTCGCCGTGCTGTGCTGTTTTGTGCGCCAGGCTGGCCACGGCCTGTTGCAGTTCTTCTGCGATCATTCGGGCCTGGGTCTCGCCCGTGTTTGGCAACACCGCCACGAAGCGATCCCCGGCCAAGCGGCAGAGTAGATCCTGACGGCGCAGATTGAGCAGCAGTAGCTGCGCCATGGCCTGCAAAACCGCATCCCCCTCTGCCTGGCCGTAGCGCTGATTGATTGTGTTGAAATCGTCCAGGTCCACGACCACCAGCGAGAGTGGCTGCTGTTCCGCCTGGGCGTGACCGAGCGCCAGCTGCACCTGCTGGCGCAAGTATTCCGCGGCGCCCAATGGGGTCAGCTTGTCGAACAGACGGTGCTCGCGGAATCCTTTCTCACGCTTGCTCATCTGCTGGCTGATGGCACGCTGTTCCTGGTTGAGGTGATAGATGCCCAGTGTCAACAGCAGCAAGCCGATGGGCATCGGTGCGGTCTCCAGCCAGTTGTCCCAGACGGCCAGCTCCGGCAACTGGATGAACTCGTCCAGCGTGTCCATCCACCAGGAAAAGAACACGCAGGCCAGGCCCAGGGCGAGCAGCCGTGTCACACGACCGGCTGGACGGCTGTGCAGCAGCATGATCAGCCAGGCGAGCGCCAGCACGGCCGAGCCGCCTTCGCCAGCGACGTCCGTCCAGTTGATCTCCGCCCAGGTTTTGATCTGGCCGGTCGCCAGGTAGACCTGCAGACCAAGATTGGCGACGAAAGCGAGGCCGAGCAGGGTGAGGGTGTGGAGCTTGAGCAGGGATTTCATCGGGTCTCCGTGGCGAGCCGCGCCAGTGCGTGAGGGCACGGAAACAGATGGATGTGACGGTTGGATGAATGGGGTGGGGGTTGAATTGGCTCAGGGGTTTTTAGGGATAGGTTTAAAAGCGGTGCTGCGTAGGTTCAGCGTTAGGCTTATTGGCGAGTTGGTTGATAGCTTGGTTTCGCCCTGCCAGGCGAGTCACTTTTTCTTGTGTGGCCAAGAAAAAGTAACCAAAAAGAAGGCCACCCCTGCATCCGGGTTTTGCTTCGCAAAACTTCCCTCGCTTAGGCGCTGCTCCGGGGGTCGTCGCGAAGGGACATCCATGTCCCATCGCTCCTCGCTCGGCATCCATGCCTCGCGTCCCCCTGCGCAGCGCCTACGCTCGGCCTCCTGAAGGGGAGTCGGTCCGAGTTGCCTGAAAGTTTTAACAGCCAAACAAACACGCTTGGCTTGTTTTCTGAAGAACGAGCTACCAGACGCCACCGAACGCCCCTTCCAGTAGGCTGAATGGAATCGCTGCTTAGAGGGGCGAGCGGCATGGATGCCGCGAGAGCCGTGAAGGGCCATGGATGGCCCTTGCGCGGCAACCCTCGGAGCAGCGATGGAATGAGGGAAGTCTCGCGAAGCGAGACCCGGATGTAGGGGCAAGACCTTTTGGTTCCTTTTGGGGCAACTGCCAAAAGGGACTCGCCCAGCAGGGCGAAACCAGCGTCCCGGACCGTGCCGAAACGGCCAGCGGCACGACCCGCGCTCCCACCAATGCGTCACCCCGCCATCACCGTAGGGTGGGCTTCAGCCCACCGTGACGGATTGGCGCTGTGCTTGTGGTGGGCTAAAGCCCACCCTACGGGTTGAGCGTTGCGTCCGAGCCGGAGGCGGGTCATATCGGCTCACCTCATACCCCAAACCACCCCAATAACCCCTCTCTGGCGCCCCAGCAAAAACCCCTGTCACAGAACCGCCATATCCCGACCCTACCGTCCGCTCCAGTTCCGGGATGGACCCGGTAAACAGCGTCGGGGGATTGTTCATGAGCACATACCGCAGCGGCACCCGTCATGCAGGGTTCCGCATCAGCCTGCTGGCCCTGGCCGTCAGCGCCGGTTCGGCCTGGGCCGAGGAGCCGCTTGTCATGGAGCACGTCGAGGTGATCGGCCAGGCCGTCAGCATCGACGAGGCATTGAGGGACCAGCGCAACTCCGACAGCGTGAAAAGCGTCGTCCATGCCGATGGCATCGGCCAGCTGCCCGATGACAACGCCGCCGAAGCCTTGCAGCGCATCCCTGGCCTCTCCGTCGAGCGCGATCAGGGTGAAGGCCGCTTCGTCAGCGTGCGCGGCATCGCGCCGGACCTGAACAGCGTCACCATCAACGGCACCCTGGTGCCCTCGCCGGAAAGCGGCCGCCGCGCCGTGGCGCTGGATGTGCTGCCTTCGGAACTGGTGCAGTCGCTTTCAGTGGTCAAAACCCTCACGCCAGACATGGACGCCAACTCCCTGGGCGGCACCATCGAGGTGGAGAGCCTCTCCGCCTTCGACCACGACGGCCTGTTCTACAGCCTCAGCACCGAAGCCAGCTACGACGAGAACGTCGGCGAGACCAGCCCGAAATTTTCCGGTGCCATCAGCAACCGCTTCAGCCTGGGCGGTGGCGTCGACAACTTCGGCGTGGCCGCGGCACTGAGCTGGCAGGATCGCGACTTTGGCTCGGACAACGTCGAGACCGGCGGCAAGTGGGATTTCGAAGACGATGGGGCCCGGATGCGGGAGTTCGAGCAGCGTGACTACGAGATCACCCGCGAGCGCACCGGCTTTGGTCTGAACTTCGATTACCAGCCCGACGACTTCAGTAGCTATTACCTGCGCACGCTATACAGCCGCTTCAAGGACACCGAGACCCGCAACGCAGCCGGGGTCGAACTCGAAGATGCGCAGCTGGCAGGTGAATTCGGCGATGCCGAGGGCTGGCGCGAGCTGAAATCCCGCGAGGAAACCCAGACCATCCAGTCCTACGTGTTCGGCGGCGAACGCATGATGGGTCTCTGGACCCTCAGTGGTCAGGTCGGCTACAGCGAGGCCCGCGAGCGCAACCCGGGCGGCATTTCCAGCGCGACGTTCGAGGGTGACTTCGCTGAAGTCGGTTTCTCCAGCACGAACAAACCGCGCCTGACCGTCGACCCGTCTTTCTACGATCCTGCCAGCTTCGAACTCGACGAGGTGGAGTGGGAGAAGACCGATGCGCGTGACAAGGAAAAGAACATCCGTCTGGATCTGGCCCGTGATTACGACATCCAGGGCTATGCCTCGCAGCTCAAGTTCGGTGGCAAGCTCAGCCGGCGCGACAAGACCAACGACGCCGAGATCTGGGCCTACGACGATTTCGACGACCTGACCCTGGCCGACTTCCAGGGCGGCAAGGTCGACTACGCGCTGGACCGCTTCGGTCCGGGCATCAGTGCCGGCGGCCTGGAGGGCCTGATTGGCGGCCTCGATGCGAGCGAGTTCTACAATGAAGAGGAGTCGCGCATCGGCGACTTCGACATGAGCGAAGACATCAACGCCGCGTATTTCATGAACACCGTGGATCTGGACAAGTGGCGCATCATCGCCGGCCTGCGCTATGAGGGCACCGAGTTCAGCGCCAAGGGCACCGGCCTGCGCGACGGTGAGTTCGAAGCCGTATCCAGCGACAACCGTTATGACCACTGGCTGCCAGGCCTGCATACACGCTATGAACTGACGCCCGATACCTTCATCCGTGCCGCCTGGACCAATACAGTGGTGCGCCCGACGTTCGAGCAGCTGGCACCCGGTTTTTTCATCGAAGATGATGAGGCGGCGTTCGGCAACCCGGACCTCAAGCCACTGGAGTCGATGAACTACGACCTCGGCATTGAGCACTACATGGGCCGCGCGGGCGCTGTGTCGGCCTATCTGTTCTACAAGGACATCGACAATTTCATCTACAACACCGATCTGGCCGGCACGGGCCAATGGACCGGATTCGACGAAGCGCTGAGTTTCGAGAACGGCAGCAGCGCCAAGCTCTATGGTGTCGAGTTGGCCTATTCGCAGAAGCTCGATTGGCTACCGGCACCCTGGAATGGCGTGCTGCTGGGCGCCAACGCCACCTTCAGCAAATCCGATGCAGAGATCGAAGGGCAGGGCAGCCGTCGCAGCATCGACCTGCCAAACCACTCCGATAGCGTCGGCAACCTCATGGTCGGTTGGGAGAATGACGTGTTCAACATGCGTCTGGCCGCCAACTACAAATCCGAGTACCTGGCCGAAGTGGCCGGTATCGATGACGCAGCCCACGATCTCTACGCAGACGATCAGCTGTTCGTGGACTTCAAGGCAGGCTACTTCATCACGCCGAATCTGCAGGTGACGCTCGAGGCGTTGAACCTTACGGACGAGTCCTACTTCGTTTACACCGGGCGCAGCAACTACAACGCCCAGTACGAGGAATACGGCCCGACCTACAAGCTTGGCCTGACCCTGACGCACTTCTGACCAACTTCGACTTTTTTGCCGCCCCGCCTCTGCTCTGTTCCCCTTTTCGGAATGGTGGCGGTCAGCGGCTGCTGATTGGAAAAACCATGTACATGACTTTGCATAAACCCATGCTGCTGAGCCTCTGCATTGCGCTTGCGGCCTGTCAGTCCGGAGCGGGCGTCGACTCCGACAAGCAGCCATCGCCGAGCCTGAGCATCGTGGATGCCGCACCGCTGGAAGCCGTGAACGCTCAGCTGATCGCCAATACGGATTTCTGGCCGAATGCGTCGCGACTGGTCGTTCGACCGGATTCGCGCGGGCTGCAGATACTCGACGCCGATGGCGCCGTGATCAGCGATTCCAAAGGCCGCTTCGAAGGGCTGGATCATCGTGTCGGTGAGCAGGGCATGCTGATCGCCACCCTCGACCGCAAGCGACAGCAGCCCGTGTTGCTAGGGCTTGACCGCCAGCGTCGCTGGAGTCAGCCGCTGTACATCCCGCGAACGGACTTCGCCATCGAGGGGCTGTGCTTGTTCCGCGACGCGGCGCGCAACAGCTTCCTCTTTCTGGTCGGTGAAGAAGGTGTCGGCGAGCAATGGCTGGTCGCCGCGAACATGCGCCCACTTGCGACGCCGCAGCGCGTACGCGGCCTGAGCCTGCCGCCGGAGAGCGGCTACTGCCAGGTGGATGATCAAACCGGCGAGCTGATCGTCAACGAAGAAGGCGTGGGACTCTGGCGTTACGCGGCAGATGCTGAAGCACCGCTCGTACGTCAACCCGTGGACATCGTTCAGCCGTTCGGTGGGATCGCTGAAGCCGCTGCCGGCATGGCATTGGTGCCGGGCGGATTGCTGGCGCTAGACCCGGAAGCAGGCGCGCTGCACCTTTATGGGCGAGACGCCGACAGCTGGCGTAGCCATTCGGTACTGCCGCTCGAAGGCTTCGACGAGCCTGAGCAGATCAGCGCCCGATTGACCGAGCGTGGCATCGACCTGCTGCTGACCGATGAGCGTGGCGCCCACGCGGCTCGTCTGGATTGGCAGCCTCCGACGCCCAACGCGACGGCTGTCATCCCGATGTTGCCGGCCCAGGTTCAGACCGACCCTGTGCCGCACCTCGGCGATGCTGCCGACGACCCGGCGATCTGGGTCAACGCAAGCGACCGCGCCAGAAGCCGTGTGCTGGCCACCGACAAGAAGGGCGGGCTCGGTGTGTACGACATGGCCGGCAAGCAGCTCCAGTACTTGCCCGTCGGGCGGTTGAACAACGTGGACGTGCGCACCGGCTTTGTTCTCGGCGGCAAGCAGGTTGACCTCGCCGTGGCCAGCAATCGGGATCACAACAGCCTGCACCTGTTCGCCATCGAACCAACGAGCGGGCAGTTGAGCGATATCGGCCAGATCGCCACGCCGATCAACGATATCTATGGCCTATGCATGTTCAAAGACCGCGAAAGCGCCATCCACGCGATCACCAACGACAAGGACGGCACCTTTCTACAGTACCGCCTTGACGGTACAGGCGGCTCGCCGCGCGGCGAGCTGGTAAGGCAGTTCAAGGTCGGCAGCCAACCCGAGGGCTGCGTGGCCGATGACCGGACGCAACGGCTCTTCGTCGGTGAGGAAGACGAGGCGGTCTGGACACTGGATGCCCGTGGCGATGCGCCAGCGAAGCTGGAAAAGGTCATCGGTGTCGGCGGCCCGTTGCATGACGACGTCGAGGGTCTGGCGCTCTATCAGGGTGAGAAGGCCGATTACCTGGTGATCTCGAGTCAGGGCAACGACAGCTATCTGGTGCTCGATGCCTCCGCGCCCTACGCCGTTCGCGGCGCCCTCCGCGTCGGGTTGAATGCCGAACTCGGTATCGATGGTGCATCGGAAACCGATGGGCTGGAGGTCACTTCGGCCGACCTCGGCGGTATCTGGAGCCGCGGCATGCTGGTGGTGCAGGACGGCCGCAAGCGTATGCCCGAAGGGGCTCAGAACTATAAATACCTGCCGTGGGCAGCGGTTGCCGACGCGCTGGGGCTGGACTGAGCCCGGTCGGCATAACCCCCTCTGGTAACGGCTGCAGCAATCGAAGCGTTGCCCGAAGCGATCCAACGAGTGCCGTCCCACGGGGCGGCCGGAGGAATACAGATGCAAAGTGAACACATGTCGGTCTGGGGTCTGGTCAGCGAAGCCAGCCTGGTGGTGCAACTGGTGATGGTAATTCTGGTGCTGGCCTCGATCGCCAGCTGGTACCTCATCATCCAGCGTGGCGCCGCCTTGCGCCGCAGCGAACGCCTTTTGAAAACCTTCCTGCAGCGCTTTCGTAGCGGCGCGGAACTGACGCAGTTGTATCGCGAGGGCGGAGATCAGCCGCTGCCCCGCGAGGCGGCCCTGCAGCACATCTTTCTCGCCGGTTATCAGGAGTTTAGCCAGCTGCAGCGCCAGCCGGGCATTGCGCCGGATGCGGTGATCGAGGGGGTCGAGCGCAGCCTCTATGTCGCCATCTCCGAGCAGGAGGAGCGCTTGGAAGGCGGTTTGCAGTTCCTCGCCACGGTCGGTTCGGTCAGCCCCTATATCGGCCTGTTCGGTACGGTGTGGGGGATCATGAATTCCTTCCTTGGTCTGTCCATGGTGCAACAGGCGACGCTTTCAACGGTTGCTCCCGGCATCGCTGAAGCGCTGATCGCCACAGCCATCGGCCTGTTCGCGGCGATCCCTGCGGTGATGGCCTACAACCGCTTCTCCGCCCGCGGCCAGACCCTGAGCGCGCGTTACTACAGCTTCGCCAACGAGCTGCAGGCGCGCCTGCATCGTCGCCTGCATGCCGGCTCGCCCAGCGTCGCCGCTGCCGCCTGAAGGAGCTTCGCCATGCTGGTCAAACCGCAGCGTAAACACGGCCCCAAAGCCGAAATGAATGTGGTGCCCTACATCGATGTGATGCTGGTGCTGCTGGTGATCTTCATGGTCACCGCGCCGATGCTGGTGCAGGGTGTGAAGATCGAATTGCCCAAGGTCGCCGCCGAGGCGCTGCCCACGGAGAATGAGCGGCAGATCCTGACCCTCTCGGTAAAGGCCGACGGCGGCTTCTACTGGCACCTGGGCAGCGAGCTGAATGCCGAGGACCAGACGGACAGCGCCATCGACCTCGGGGAAATGCGCGAGAAGGTCGCCGCGATCATCGCCGAGCGCGGCGATACCCAGGTCTACGTACGTGCTGATGATGCTGCGGACTATGGCCGCGTGGTGGCCGGGATCGCCGAGCTGCAGCGCGGCGGGGTGGTGAACCTCGGTCTGATTACCGAGGCGCCACCTGGGCAGCCTACGCCATGAGCAGCCTGACCATGACACTACCAACGAGCTTCCCGGTAGCGCGTCCGCAGTGGCGCAGCCATGCCGGTGCGGCGGCGGCCACCCTGGCGCTGCACGCGGCGGTGTTCGGTCTGTTGCTGCATGGCTGGACGCCCGAGCTGAGCGCGCCGAGCCAGACTCAAGTACTCAAGACTCAGCTGATCAGCCTGCCGACTCCCACGCCGGCGGCGGAGGCTGTGATTGAGCCCGAGCCCACAGCCGTCCCGGAGCCGCTGGTGGAGACGGTTATCGAGGAACCGCAGGTCGATCCGCAGATCGAACAGCAGCGCCTGGAACAGGCCGAGCTGGCCTACAAGCGCGCCGAGCAGGAGCGACAGGTAGAGGAGGCGCGCGTCAAAGAGCAGCAACGAGCCAAGCAGCAGCGCAAAGAGCAGCTAGAGCGCGAACGGCAGGAACGCATCGAAGTCGAGCGGCAGCAGCGCGAAGCCCAGCGCCGCGAGCAGCTGGCTCGTGAGGAACAACAGCGCCAACAGGCGGCACGTGCCGAAGCGGCGGCCGCTGCAGAACGCGCGCGCCAAGCCGAAGCCGCAGCGGCTGCCAGTCGGCAGTATCTGCCCATCGCCAAGGATGCACCTGACTACCCATCGCGGGCGTTGGACAAGGGCATCGAGGGCACCTGCACCGTCAGTTATTCGGTCAACCGACAGGGGCGGATCGAAAACCCGAAAGCGCTGGAAGACTGCCATCCGCTGTTTATCCGACCGTCACTTACGGCTGCTAAAAGTTTTCGCTACCAACCTCGGATCGTCGACGGTCGCGCCGTGACCGTTCCCGAGGTCAAAAACACCTTTCACTACCGCATCCAGTGATGCGGACCAGACCCATTTGCTTAATGAGTTAATGATGAAACAGGATTTCCAAAGCTTTCACGCCAACCTTTCCGCGCTCGATGATCAGGCCATCAACCCGAGCGCCAACGTCTCGCTGGAGCAGCTTGTCGATCGCAGCCGACGCAACCTGCTGAAGGGGGGGATGGGCCTTGCCGCACTGGGCTTTCTCGGTGGCAGCTTGGGCGCCTGTCGAAGCGCCGTACAGTCTGAGTCGCTGATCGGCTTCAAGGGTATTCCCACCCAGCTAGACCCAGCGTTCGACAGCGTGCAGGTCGCACCGGGCTACAGTGCACGGACGTTCTTTTCCTGGGGCGATGCGGTCATGGCCGACGCCCCGGAGTGGAACCCGGACGCCACCGATGACTGGCAGGCCCAGCTCAAGCAGGCGGGCGACAACCATGACGGCATGCATTTCTTTCCCTTCCCGGAAAATCCGGACAGCCACGGCCTGCTGGTGATGAACCACGAGTACGTCAATCCGCCGCTGCATCCCAACGGCATGACGTTTACCGACGGCAAGCGCCCGCTGGATGAGGTGCGCAAAGAGCAGGCAGCTCATGGCGTCAGCGTCATCGAAGTGAAAAAGGATGCACAGGGCCAATGGCAACGGGTTATGCCGTCGCGCTACAACCGGCGCATATCGGGCATGACCCCGATGGCGGTGAGCGGCCCGCTGGCCGGCAACGACGCACTGAAAACCGCATCCGATCCCAGCGGCCGCGAAATCATCGGCACGCTGAACAATTGTTCCAGCGGCGTCACGCCCTGGGGTACCTATCTGGTCTGCGAGGAGAACTGGCACAACTACTTCGTCAACCACGACGCGGCCGACCTGGCCAAGCGCGTATCGCACAAGCGCTACGGCATCGAAGGCAAGGGCCTGAGCAAACTCTACGGTTGGGAAACCGCGGACGCCCGCTTCAACGCCACACCGGACCCTGCGCAACCTCATGGTGGCCACGTACATGAGCCAAACCGTTTCGGCTGGGTGGTCGAGGTCGATCCCTTCGATCCAGCGAGCAAGCCGGTCAAGCGCACCGCGTTCGGTCGCTACTGCCGCGAGTGTTCCGTTCTTTCGCTGGGTGACGACGGCCGCATGGCCTTCTATTCCGGCGACGACACCAAGGGCGAATATGTCTACAAATTCGTCCCAAGCGGCCGTTATATAGCGGGTGATGATCAGGCCAACCGACGACTACTGGACGATGGCACCTTATACGTGGCGCGGTTCAACGCCGATGGCAGCGGCGAGTGGCTGGCGCTGGTCCACGGACAGAACGGTTTGACCGCCGAGAACGGTTTCGCCGACCAGGCTGAAGTGTTGCTCAACGCCCGCGCCGCTGGCGACCACGTGGGCGCGACGCCCATGGACCGGCCAGAATGGGTGGCCGTGCACCCGCGCAGTCGCGAGGTCTATGTAACCCTCACCAATAACGACAACCGCGGCATCAAGTGGCCCACCGACAAGGCCAACCCGCGTCCCGTGAACCTGCACGGCCAAATTCTGCGCTGGAGCGAGAAGGGCGCCGACCCCACCGCGACCGCCTTCACTTGGGAAGTCTTCCTGCTGGCTGGCGAGCAGCCTGGCGCCAAGGGCGCAGAGGGTGAGCCAGTACCGGCCAACCTCACCGGCACCATCAACGGGGATATCTTTTCCTCGCCCGATGGGCTGGCCTTCGATAGCGCTGGCCGGCTGTGGATTGAGACCGACTACGGCGACGAGGAGGCCGCGATGCAGGCCATGGGCACCAACCAGCTGCTCTGTGCTGACCCGCGCACCCGCGAGGTGCGGCGCTTTCTGGTCGGCCCTCGCGGCTGCGAGATCACCGGTATCACCTGGAGCCCGGACTACCGCGCCATGTGGATTAACGTGCAGCACCCCGAGTTGAGCTTTCCGGCCAGCGATGGCAAGACGCGTCCCCGGGCCTCGACAGTGCTTATTACCAAGGACGATGGCGGCATCATCGGGACCTGATGGCTGTTAGCGACGGACAGGCCTGCCGGCGCGCTCATGTTCGTGCGCCGCAGTCACGCTGAACGTTTAGGCCGCAGCCCGGCTCTAACATCCTGATACATACTTCTCTGCATGTAACCAAGGAGTCGGGCCATGGCCATTTCGCAGCTGCGCACTCGCGTGTCCCTCGCCGTCGTCATTTCCTGTACACCGCTGGTGAGCCAGGCGGACCTCTACTCGCTGAAAATCGAAAACGATGTTTTTGCTTCTGACGATGGGCACTACACCAACGGTTTCGAGTTGATGCGTTCGTTCGAGCCTGGCGCCGATCACTGGTCGCGGCGTTTCGCCGAGGCGATGCCGGGCTGGAGTGCCGATCAGGTCGATAACGTCGCCTATCGCCTGGGACATCAGCTTTACACGCCGGACGATATCACTCGAGCTGAGCTGATCGAGGACGACCGTCCGTACGCCGCGCTGTTGTTTGCCGGCATCTCGATTTTCTCGAATGATCAGCATGAAGGTTGGCGCGGGACCAGCGGTCTGCATCTGGATGTTGGGATCGTCGGCCCGGCAGCTGGGGGCAAAAAGATTCAGCGGCGGGTCCACGAAATCACCAACAGTGACGAGCCGCGCGGCTGGGACAACCAATTGCGCAACGAACCCTTCGTCAACCTGGCGTACCACTACCGCTGGTGGAGTCAGCAGCGCCTTGGCGGTCTGGAATTCGAGTACGGTCCGAGCGCCGGCTTTGCGCTAGGCAATCTCTATACGTACGGCTCTGCGGGGTTCGGGTTGCGCATCGGGCAGCGACTAGAGCGCAGTTTCAGCATTCCGGCAGTGGCGCCGGCACAGAGCGGCAGCATGTTCTTCGATCAGGGGGGCGGCTTCGCCTGGAGCCTTTTCGCCGATGTCGAAGGGCGCTATATGGCGCAGAACGTGCTGCTTGAGGGTAACACCTGGAAAAGCAGTCATTCAGTGGACCCGAACGAGTGGGTGGGTGATGCGAAGGCCGGTATCGCGCTCACCTGGAACAGCTGGCAGCTGGCCTTTGCCAGGGTCTGGCGGACGCGTGAATTCAATGGCCAGGCCAATCATGATCAGTTCGGCTCGCTGACGGTCTCGACCTGGTTTTGAGGATCAAGCGGGGAGCGAGTGCCCCCCGCGAAGGCTTCACTTACTTCCTAACCCAGCTGCCGTTTAGCAGGATGATCTGGCCAGGCGGGGTTTTTTCGATGGCCTTCTTACCGGCAATGGCTTCCACGTCTGCGACGCCGATGCCGTTCTTCTGTGCCAAGCGATAGTACTCGGCGCGTCGGGCCTGGTTGATCTGACTGGCGATTTCTTCGGCTTGCCCGCCGCTCTGCACGACGCCGAGATAGCCGTCGGGTTTCTCGCCGAGCTGACCGCTGGCCTTGGCCTGGCCGAGCGCGGACATGGCCTCGTTGAGCGACATGGCGGCAGCCGGCAGCGCAAGGCACAGCGCCACTAGCAGGGTTCCGAGTTTCAGATAGGTCTTCATAAGGCTCCTCAGAACAGACCGCTGTCTTCGTTGATGATCGAATCGAGTTGCTTGTCGACCTTGATGTAGATCTCGTGCTCGATTTTCACGTTGAGGTTGATGTTGATCGGCTCGTTGGGCACGGCCAGCTCAACGCGTGGGGTACAGGCAGTGGCCAGCAGGGCCAGCGCCAGAATGCTGATGGGATGGCACAACCGCATGACGGTGTTCTCCAGATCGAAGTCGCTGCTACATTGCCTCATCTGAGACGCTCCTGCACGCGCCGTTGAATGCTTTCGCTGACACGATCAGACAATTGGAGGCTGGTTAGCAGGGCGGGAATGTCTTCCTCGAGGTTGATTGAAAAATTGATAGGGCGGCCGCCTTCCAGCGCGGGGTTGCGACCGTGCAGCTTGAGGCCCAGGTCGAGTGTGCCGTCGGCGGCATAGTGCACATCGCTGGCGAGCAGATCGTAGTGGAAGTCATCCAGCGCCTCGGTGATCAGGCGCATCGCCGGGTTGGCTTGGCCCAATGCCTGGATTTTCGGCGAGCGGAATTGCAGCGCGCCGCCAGGCTCGCGTGCCTGCAGCGAGCCTTGTTCGATACTGATTCCGGCTTCACTGCGCTGCAGCTGCAGCTCGCCATCGATCACGCCTGTGCCGGATAGCCCTTCGGCGGGATAGGCTTCGAGCAATAACGGCAATTGCAGCCCGCGCAGGTGCGCTTTCAACTGCTGCGTGCCCGACCCAAGGTCAGCCATACCCGGTTCCAGCCATAGCCGACCGCCCAGCAGCCGCACCTCGGCGATGCTCCAGGCCAGGCGGCCCTGATCGAGGTTGTCGAGCGGGCCCGCGTATTCACCGGCGAAGCGCAAGGGGCCGAACGTGAAGCCCGGATTGGCCTCGCGCAGGGTCAGTTCCGTCACGTCCAACCGCAGCTGATCGCGCCGTAACGCGGCCGAAATCTCTACGTCGAGCCCGCTCAATTCGGTGCGATCATAAATGCCGCCGAGCCCCTTGGCGCTGAGCTTGGCCGACGCTGCGAGTGGGCCGCTGCCCGGCAGGTTGAGTTGTGCCTGCCCCTGCAGGCGTCCGTTGTTCAGCTCCAGCAAGGGCGGCCAGTCGGCGAAAGTCGCGGCCAGCGGGTTGCCGGCGCGCAGGAACAGCTCAGGCAGGGTGAGGTCGAGGCGAGTCGCGCTATTGGTCCAGGTGTGGTTCAGCTTCAACGGCAGGCTGAGTCCGGCATCGTTGCCCAGGGGGCCGTCGAGGGTGGCCTTTGATAAGTCCGCATTGAGCGTGCCGCTCCAGCGCCAGCCCTGCGGACGCAAGGCCGGCTGCTTTACTTCACTGGCCGTTACAGCGGGCTTGCCGGTGATCGCCAAACGTTGCAGTTCGCCCTCGGCGAAGCCTGCTTCCACCCCGATTCCCGCCAGCTGCAGCATCAGCTTGCTGGCGGTCAGGCCTGACGCGGCTGACAGGCTATCTACTCGCAGCCTTGAATTTTTGTCGAAGCGAATGGTGGCGCCCTGCTGCGAAACCCGCCCGCTCAGCCGTAGATCTGCTTCGAGCCCCTGCAGGCTGAAGTCCGCCTCTGTCATCGTCGGGCTGCGCAGCGTGAGCCGGGTTTGGTCGAAGGTCGCCGCATAGGGCACAGCGGTTGCCAGTACGAGACGCGTATCCAGCGTCACAGGCGAGGGGCCGCTGGCAGACAGCTGCACGCTCAAGGGCAGAGCCTGAGTCGCCTCGTCAGCCTCTGTCGGTATGATCTTGAGACTCACGGCACTGGGCCGCAGCTGTGCCGGCAACGCCGCGAACAGATCCGCGGCCGGCTGCAGGGTGACATCGCCGGCCAGCTCGGTTGGTATCCACAGGCCGTCATCGGCAAGAAGGCTCAAGTCCAGCTGGCCCTGTAGCTGGCCAAGCCCGACCACGGGCCAGGGCGCCGGTAGATTCGCCGATAGTCGCAGCTCGCCATTCAGCGCCTGCCAATCCTCCGCCAGGGTTTGCGTGTCGAGTTGCAGTGCCCAGCCGGCGCCGATCCGCATCTGCTCGGGTAGTGTGGGCAACGCCGGCGGCGTATAGGCCAGCCATTCTTTCAACCAGGCCAGCAGCCACGGCGCTTCCGGCAACTCGTTCATCGCCAAGGTACCGCGCCAGAGCGTCGAATCGGTCTGTGCTGTCAGTTGGTTTTGCATGCTCAAGCGCTGTTGGCCGTCCAGCTGCAAACCGAGGTCCAGATGGGTGTCGCTGTCTTGTTCATACGCGTGCAGCGCCAAGGCCAGGCGATGCGGCTGGTGGTCCAGCTGCAGGTCGAGGGTGGCGGGAAGCAGCTCCTCCTCGCCAAGCTGCCAGCCAAGTTGCCCCTGGGCCCGGCAGGTTCCGCTTGTACAGGGCACAGTCAAGTCCAGCGAAGCGATCTGTCCTTGTCGGGGCAGCCAAGCCGACCAGTCGTTCAGTTGCTCAGGGTCGGGTAAAGGGAGGGGCTGGTTGTCGTCGTTCTTGCTGGCAGCGGGCTGCCATCGGGCGTCGAGGCGATCGATGCTCAGTGACCGAAGCGGCAGCAGTCGCCAACCGTCTGCAAAGTCGAGGCGCAGATTGTCGAGTGTCACTGCGAGCCGTTCGTCGGCTGATGGCTGCCGGACGAGGACCATCTGCCGCACGGCAAAATGGTCGAGCGTCAGGCGCACCCCGCTCACATCGAGCGTGACAATTCCGAGGTCGCGCTTGAGTTGCTGCCAGCGGAAGCCACCGTAAAACCCGAACCCCAGAACGAGCAGAGCCAGGCCGGCAACCGCCCAGACAAGGATTGTCCGCCGCTTCGTCATGACCCGTTCCGCTGAAAATCGATGCGTAAGCATAGGCCGGTCGTTGCGCGCTTGCGACCGCCTCACGAAGCGAGGTCGTCGAGACCGAACTGGGAGCGGAAAGTTCCTTGCCATACCGCGAAACGCTGGAGGGACGTGCCCAGACGGGCGTTTCGAGAAGGTTGCGCCAAACTTGTGCACATTCGCTGTCGAGCCTTGTCAAGCGCTTATGACAATCTGTCGCAAATCAAGCGGAAGCTTATATCGACAATAACCTACTGAAAAATAAAGGTTTTTTACATTGGCGAAAAAACCGCCAGTTTAACTGCAGCCCGCTAACCACAGGCGCTAGGGGAATTTGTAACCTGTTTGCCCACAGAGTTATCCACAGCTTCTGTGGATTAAAAATTTGTGTGATCCAGATCGTGTATTTCGATTTTTGCAAGACTTTAACTCTGTGAAAAAAGGAGTAGAGTGCGCGCCCTTGTCCCCCCGAACCATTCGGTGACCATGAGAACGCGTCCACTCGCCTCGAGCTCGCTCGAGAGCACTTCATCTTCTCCACGCCTGCCGATGCGCATGGCGTTGTGGCTGCTGGACAGCCAGCGTCTAGGACAGACCAAGAGTGTCAAACGCATCGCCGGTCGGATGCTCAAGCAGCCGGCACTCGAAGGTGTGGTTGAAGCGCAGAGCCGCCTGGGACGGTTGCTCTGCCACGACTGCGACAGCCAGCGTGATCGTCGCATCGGTTTCGAGTTGCTGCGCCAGGCCGCTCGCGCCGGCGATCGTCAGGCGCAATTCGAGCTGGGTCAGCTGTACTTCCACGGGCAGTACCAAGAGCTGACCAAGGCGCGTCACTGGTTGGAGCAGGCTGCAGCCCAAGGCTCGGTCGAAGCCTCGCGCCTACTTTCTCGGCTGATTGCCACGCGCTAAAAGCTGCATCGCAGACGGGCTGGCCTGACCTGCAGGGTCATGCTAGCTATACTGCCCGGCAATTCAGCCGGAGCCGTTCATGCCTCTCGATCCCCTCTATCTATCCGCTGCTCTTGGCGCGCTCTGCCTGGTACTGGTCGCTGTAGCGGTGCTGCTGCAGCGGCGCCTGTCTCAGCAGCAGGCTGAACTGTCGCTGCTCGAAGAGCGGCTTAGCCAGGCTCTGATGGCGCAGGAAGGCTTGAGTGCACAGCTGGAAACCAGCCGCCAGGATCAGGCGGATCTCCACGAATCCCGCGCCGCTCTGCAATCAGAAGCTGCTGTCTTGCGCCGTGAATCCGAATGGTTGCAGGCACAGCGCCTCGAAACCCGCGAAACCCTTGATGACCTGCAAGCCGAGCGCGACGCGCAGCAGGCCGAGCTTCGCGCACTGAGCGCTGCCCATGCGGCCGTAACGGCCGAGCTGAATGAACAACAGAAGACCCATGAACAGCGCCTCGCAGATCTTCAGGGTGCCCGCGATGAATTGCGCGCGCAGTTTGCCGAGCTTGCAGGCAAGATCTTCGAAGAGCGTGAGCAGCGTTTTGCCGAGACCAGCCATGAGCGTCTTGGCCAGCTGCTCGATCCGTTGAAGGAGCGCATCCAGTCATTCGAAAAGCGTGTCGAGGAGAGCTACCAGAACGAGGCGCGCGAGCGTTTCTCGCTGGCCAAGGAGCTCGAGCGGCTGCAGCAACTCAACCAGCGCCTTGGCGATGAGGCGACCAACCTGACCCGCGCCCTGCAGGGGCAGAAGACCCAAGGTAACTGGGGCGAGCTGATCCTCGAGCGGGTGCTCGAGCATGCCGGGCTTGAAAAGGGTCGCGAATACCACACCCAGGTCAGTCTCAAGAGCGCCGATGGCGAGCGCTTCCAGCCTGACGTGTTGATCCAGCTGCCCGGCGACAAGCAAGTGGTGGTGGACGCCAAGGTCAGCCTCACGGCCTACCAGGCGCTGATCTGCGCCGAAGACGAGGGCAGCCGCGCTCTGGCGCTCAAGCAGCACGTCCTGTCGTTGCGCAATCACCTGAAAGGCTTGTCACTCAAGGATTACCAGCGCCTTGAAGGGCTACAGAGCCTGGATTTCGTCCTGCTTTTCGTGCCCATCGAAGCGGCGTTCGCAGCGGCGCTACAAGCCGACCCCGAGCTGTTTCAGGATGCCTACAGCAAGCACATTGTGATCGTCAGCCCAACAACCCTGCTGGCGACGCTAAGGGTGATCGACAGCCTCTGGCGCCAAGAGCGGCAAAGCCAGAATGCTCGTGAGATCGCTGAGCGTGCGGGGGGGCTGTACGACAAGTTCGCCGCGTTCATCCAGGATCTCGACGAGATCGGTACGCGGCTGCAGCAGCTGGACAAGGCCTACCTGGGGGCACGTAACAAGCTCACCGACGGGCGCGGAAATCTGGTGGGGCGCGCCGAACAGCTCAAGCTGTTGGGCGCGCGGGCGAGCAAGCGGCTGCCGTCCGATTGGCTCGAGCGTGCCGGCGCCGAGCTGCCGCTAGAAGCTGAGGAGTAGCGCGCGTATTTAGCGTCACAGCAGCCACAACACCGCCAGCCCGGCCAGCAAACCGCTGAACATGAACGGTAGGGTCAGCATCGCCAGGGCGCGGCCGCCGATAAAGACGATCAGGCCTCCCTTGACCAGACTGTTGCTCAGCGCCGCGAGAAAGATGCCACGCACCGCGACCTGTTCAGCCAGATCGGTCCGGGCGCTGTTGGCCAGCGACAGGGTGATTGCATCCACATCGGTGAGACCGGACAGCAAAGCAATCAGATAGACCCCCGCGTCGCCCAGCCCCCTTTGCGCGCCTTCGACAAGGAACAGGATGAGTACGAGCAGGCCGGCAAAACGCAGCGCCGGACCCAGTTCGAACGGGTTCTTCAACGGTGGCTCGGCGGCGTTGTCGGGCTGCTGGCCGGCGCGCAAGTAGTAGAACAAGGCGCCGGCGGCGTAGATCAGGCCGGCCGTCAGCATGGGCGCGAGCAAGGCCGGCAGTAACGTCCTATTGATCACCCCGACTTCCAGCAGTACCCGCGGGAACATCAGCGCCGAGGTTGCCAGCAGGCCCGCGGCCAGGGCGTGGCGCATTTTCCCCGAGTCCAGGCGGGCGAGGGTGATGGTCATCGCTGTGGAGGAAACGATGCCGCCCAGCAGTGCCGTGATCATCAATCCGTGGCGGGTGCCCAACAGACGGATGGCGACATAGGCAGCAAAGCCAATACCGGCTATCAGCACCACCATCCACCAGGTGGTATAGGGGTTGAACGCCTGCCAGGGCCCATACCCCTGATTCGGCAGTGCGGGCAGCAGCACCACGGAAATGAACAGCAGCTTCAGCACACCGCTCAGTTCCGCTTCGTTTAGCTTGTGCAGCGCGCCGTGCAGTCGCGCTTTCAGGCTCAACAGCAAGGCCACCACGACCGCCACAGCCGCGGCCAGCAAGCGACTTTCGGCTACGGCCAGGCTGCCAAGCAGGAAGGTCAGTAGCAGCGCCATCTCGGTGGTCATGCCACGATCAGTATTGGTGCGGGACTCGATCACGTAGCCGGCGATTGTCAGCAAGGCCAGCACGACGAACATTGCGATCCAGGCGGGCGTACCGAAATGACTGGCGCTCAGCGCAGCCAGGCCGCCGAACAGCCCGGTAAGGCCGAAGGTGCGGATGCCGGCCATCTCCTGGCCGTCTCTGTCACCGCCGCTCCAGCTGCGTTCTGTACCGATAAGTAGGCCAACGCCGAGAGCGGTTGCCAGGTTCAACAATAATTCGAGGGTCATGGGCAAAGGCCGTCGGCAACTTCTAATGAGACCAGTCTAGCCGTCTCGCTGCGGCCGCGGTTTGCGTTGGCGCAACGCGACGTCAATGCAGCGGAACGTGGCGGCTCATCAGTGCGCGCAACGCTGCTGGCTTGACCGGTTTGGCGAGAAAATCCAGCCCTGCCGCATGGATAGCCGCGATCAGCTCCGGACGTCCGTCTGCACTGATCACCACTCCGGGCACCGGTTCGCCGAGGCGGGTGCGCAGCCAGGCCATCAGTTCCGAACCGGTCTCACCGTGATCCAGGTGGTAGTCGACCAGCACCAGTTGCGGGCGCACGTCCTCACGCAGCAGTGCCTCGCATTCGGCCCGGTTACTGGCCGTCCAGACCTGGCAGCCCCAGCGCGACAACAGGCTGTTCATGCCCACCAGAATGCTGTCTTCGTTGTCGATGCACAGCACCTGGATGCCGGTCAGAGCGGTTTGCTGCGCTTCGCCATTGCCATTACTGGTGACCTGTCGCAGCACCTGGCTGGCGATCGGTACCGTCACGCTGAATACACTTCCTTTGCCAGGCCAGGAGCGCACCGCCAGCGGATGGTTGAGGACCTGGCAGAAGCCGTCCGCAATCGCCAGGCCCAGTCCGAGCCCTTTCTCGGCGCGCGTCTGATGGCTGTCCAGGCGTTTGAACTCCTCGAAGATCACTCGCAGCTTGTCTTCGGCGATGCCCGGGCCGTGGTCCCAGACTTCGAGACGCAAGGAGGAGCCCTGGCGACGCACCCCTAGTACCACGCGACCTTTGGCGTAGCGGAAGGCATTGGTGAGGAAGTTCTGCAGCACCCGGCGCAGCAGGCGGATGTCGCTGTCGACCCGCAGTCGGCTGCCATGCACCCTGAAATCGACGCCTTGTTCGGCGGCGAGCATGGTGAACTCCGTGGTCAGCGTGTCGAACAGGGTCGCAAGTGGGAAGGGGTTACGGTCGGGGGTGATGCGACCATTTTCCAGGCGCGAGATATCGAGCAGGTCGGAGATCAGGTCTTCGGCCGAGCGCAAAGAGCTGTCCAGATGCCGAACCAGATCCCGCGCTTCCGCTGGCAGCGCATCGTGTTGGTGTGACAGGGCGGCGGAAAACAGTCGCGCCGCATTCAGCGGCTGCATCAGGTCATGGCTGACCGCGGCAAGGAAACGCGTCTTCGATTGGCTGGCCGCCTCGGCCGCGCTCTTGGCGGCCGTCAGCGCCTTGTTCAGTTTGGACAGTTCATGGGTGCGCTCGCTGACGCGCTGTTCAAGGCCTTCGTTAGCATCCTTGAGGGCGCGTTCGGCGTCGCGGTAGGCGGTGATGTCACTGAAACTCATGACGAAGCCGCCGCCGGGCATGGGGTTGCCGATCAGTTCGACCACCCGGCCGTTAGGGAAGGTGCGCTCCGATGTGTGCGCGCGGCCCTGGCGCATCCAGTACAGCCGCTTGGCCACGTGGGTGTCCGGATCGCCAGGCCCGCAGAGGCCACGTTCGGCGTTGTAGCGGATGATGTCGGCAATGGGCCGGCCAATGTAGACCAACCCGTCCGGGTACTCGAACATTTCCAAGTAGCGGTGGTTCCAGGCCACCAGCCGTAGCGACTGGTCCACCACGCTGATGCCCTGAGTAATGTTCTCGATCGCGCCCTGCAGCAGTGCGCGGTTGAACTGCAGTACTTCCGAAGCTTCGCCGACAATGCGCACCACATCATCGACCTGCATGTCGCGGCCTTCCAGCGCGGCCTTGACCACGGCGCGGGTGGACGAGGCGCCCAGCACACCGGCCAACAATCGCTCGGTATGGGCGATCCATTGACCGTCGGCCTGCTGCCGGGGTGAGTAATCATGGCCGTGGCGCCGGGCAAAGCGCTGGAAGCTGAGTTCGGCGCGCTCGGCGCCGACGAAACGTGAGGCCAGCAGGAGCAGGTCCTCGACCTGCACGGCCAGCAGCCGGCGGCTGCTGGCCGTGGGGTGGATTTCCTGTCCGATGAACCGGCTGGCCTGCCAGTGTTCGGCGACACGTGTCTGCGACAGGATTGACACCCAGAAGAACAGCGTCGCGTTGCCCACCAGCGACAGGGTGACGCCAAGTGTCAACGCGCTGGTATTGAATGGCAGATCGGTTGTGTACATCCACTGCAGGCCAGGAAACATTTCCAGCGGCCAGCCGAGCAGCGGCAGAATCAGCGTGTAAAGCCAGATCAGTCCGCCTGCGGTGAGGCCAGCAAACACACCGCGGCGGTTAGCCTGCTTCCAATACAGCGCGCCGACCATGGCCGGGGCCAACTGCGTGAGCGCGGCAAAGGCGATCTGGCCGATGGTCGCCAGGCTCGCGCTGGAGCCCAGCAGGCGATAGCTGACATAGGCCAGCAGCAGGATCGCGACGATGCTGATCCGGCGCACCGAGAGCATCCAGTGGCGGAACACTTCGAATGGTTGCTCGGCTTCCTTGCGACGCAACAACCAGGGCAGCAGCATGTCGTTGGACACCATGGTCGACAGCGCCACGCTCGCCACGATCACCATGCCGGTCGCGGCTGACGCGCCGCCAATGAACGCCAGCAGCGCCAGGGCAGGATGGGACTCGGCCAGTGGCAGGCTGATCACGAAGGAGTCCGGGCTGACGCCGCTGGGCAACAGCAGCTGGCCAGCCAGGGCGATCGGGATGACGAACACGGCGGCCAGTACCAGGTACAACGGGAACACCCAGCGGGCCAGGCGAAAATCGTGCGGCTCGATGTTTTCCACCACCGTCACGTGGAACTGGCGTGGCAGGCAAACGATGGCCATCAGCGCGACGGTGGTCTGCACCATCATGGCTGGCCAGTTCACCGTTTCCTGCCAGAACTCCGAGAGTTCGGGGGCATCGTGAGCCCGGTTGAACAGGTCGCCAAACCCATCAAACAGACCAAAGGTGACGAAGGCACCGATCGCGAGGAAGGCAAACAGTTTGACCAACGACTCGAAAGCGATGGCCAGGACCATGCCGCGGTGGTGCTCGGTCACGTCCAGGTTTCGGGTGCCGAACAGAATGGTGAACAGCGCCAGCACCATCGATACGATCAGCGCGGTGTCCTGCGCGCCGGAGCCGGCCGCGGCCTCGCCCTCGTTGCCCACCAGCAGGTTCACTCCGAGGACGATGCCCTTGAGCTGCAACGCAATGTAGGGCAGCACGCCGACCAGGCAGATAAGTGTCACCACTACCGCCAGCGGTTGCGATTTGCCATAGCGCGCGGCGATGAAGTCCGCAATCGAAGTGATATTTTCCTGCTTGCTGATCATGATCATCTTCTGGATGACCTGCGGCGCCAGCAGCATCAGCAGAATCGGGCCAAGGTAGATCGGCAAGAAGGCCCAGAGTTGTTCAGCTGCCTGGCCGACCGCGCCGAAGAAGGTCCAGCTGGTGCAATAGACCGCCAGCGACAGGCTATAAACCCAGGCACGGACCCGCGGCGACAACTGGCTGCGGTTGCGATCCCCGTAAAAGGCAATGGCAAACAGCACGGCCATATAAGTGAGGGCGACCAGCGCAATCAGCCCACCGGACAACGACATGCGAACTCCAGATGTACATAAGTAAGCGGGCTCCAGCCTGGCCGTTTCCACAGAGTGGTCGATCCATGCCAGGCCGGGCAGCGTTTACCGTCGCCGGTAGGTAGCCTGACCACTGAAGTTGTCAGGGACGGCCAATGCATGGTGACTACCGGGATGGTGCTTGGGGCTGCCCAGGCTCAGCAGGTTTCGATGGCCGGAAGCTACCGCTTGTTGAATACTTGAAAGGGTAAAGTTTCGCAGTAAAACGGGGCGGCGTGTTGCGGCTGCGACCATGGTCGCATGAGCTGGGCAAACACGACTGAATCCGCCGCAAAGCACTGCGCTAGACAATCTGCATGCCGGGTCTGGTGATTTGCAGCTTCAGCGCGGTCCGGGTGCTGTAGATCCGAAGCGAGCCACTAGACTGACGACCGTTTGACCGCGTCGCGCTGGCCCATTAATGACCGGGGCACTTACT
Source organism: Pseudomonas sp. NPDC077451 (assembly GCF_044543345.1). Taxonomy (NCBI): domain Bacteria; kingdom Pseudomonadati; phylum Pseudomonadota; class Gammaproteobacteria; order Pseudomonadales; family Pseudomonadaceae; genus Pseudomonas; species Pseudomonas sp. NPDC077451. The sequence continues at coordinate 302,634 of NZ_JBITVX010000002.1, forward strand.
GCTGCCCCTGCGATCACAACAGGGCCTCATTCCGTTCAAGTCTGGAGAAAAACTGATGTTCACGCCGGGTCCGGTCACCTTACAGCGGGGCGCCCTACGGTTGGAGCCGCTGGTAGAAGCCGACATTCCGGCCTTGGTCGAACTGGCCGAGCACAACCGCGACGAACTGATCTACCTGAACGGGCCCTTGCGCCCCGATTGGTATCGCCTGGCCGTGACCGAACAACGCCAGGGTCGCGCCGTAGTGTTCACCCTGCGCATGGCCGAGCGCATCGTGGGTACGACCCGCTTCGCCGACTTCAACCCGGCATTGCCTGCCGCAGAACTGGGTTGGACCTGGATCGACAAGGCCGAGCATGGCAGCGGCCTCAACGGATCGATCAAGCACCTACTGCTCAAACATGCTTTCGAGGACTGGCACCTGGTGCGCCTGCAGCTGAAGACGGCGGCAAGCAACATGCGCTCCCAGCGCGCGATCGAAAAGCTGGGTGCACAGCGTGAAGGACTCTTGCGCAATCACCGGCGACTCGCCGATGGCCGCCTGGATGACACCGTGCTGTACAGCATCACCGACCGCGAATGGCCGGCCGTCAAGCGCTTGCTCGAGCCCGCCACGCGCTGAACCCGCCTGAGCCGGTCGGGCCCGGTTCGGCCTTTTGATTTCGGCCTGGGCAACCAAAACCCCGTGTGCCGGCCATCGCTCTCAGGGCTGGACTTGGGGTAATGTTGGGTCCCTTCAGGAACGCTATCTCAGCGTTCATCAGCTTGTCTTCAACCTTTCCCTATGCTCCGGCCCAAACGGCGGTGCGTAGCTCATCATCGTTTGCGGTGCATAACTAAGGAGCCCCGATGTCCCGCTCGCAAGAGTTCTTGCATGGCTGCCGCGATATCCTGCCGCTGATCGTCGGCGCCATTCCCTTTGGCATCATTTTCGGAACGCTGGCTATTGGTGCAGGGCTGTCTAGCTGGCAGGCCATTGGTATGTCCGCACTGGTGTTCGCCGGCTCGGCGCAATTTATCGCTATTACCTTGATTACCGGTGGCGTGGGTGCAGCGGTGGTGTTACTCACGACCTTCGTGGTCAACCTGCGGCATGCGCTTTATAGCGCTTCGATGCAGCCTTTCGTCCGGCATTTGCCGAGCCGCTGGCGCGTGCCGCTGGCGTTCTGGCTGACCGATGAAGCCTTTGCCGTCATCCAGCACCGTTATGCTCGAGACGACGCTTCGCCGTACAAACACTGGTTCTTCCTCGGCGCTGGCCTGACCATGTACCTGAGCTGGCAGCTGGCGACGCTTGCCGGTATCGCCTTTGGCCAGGCAGTGCCCAACGTTGCCAGCTGGGGTCTGGACTTCGCCATGATTGCCACCTTTATCGGCATTGCCGTACCCATGATGCGCACCCGCCCGCAGGTCGCATCAGCGCTTGTGGCAGCGGGCGTCGCGCTGCTGACATGGGAACTGCCCTACAAGCTCGGCCTGATCGCTGCAGCGCTGGCCGGCATTATCGTTGGCGTCTGGCTCGAGCGACGGGCCGAGCGCCAGCTTCAAGCGGAGGCGTGCTGATGCAAATCTGGTTGCTGATCCTGGGAATGCTGGTGATCACCTTTCTGACTCGATACAGCTTCTTCGCCTGGCCCAACCTGCGCTTTCCTCGCTTGGTGGAGCAGGGGCTGCATTACGTACCCGTCGCGGTGCTGACCGCCATCGTAGTGCCAGGGATGTTGATGCCAGCCGGCGAATGGGCACTGGACTGGCACAACGCCTACCTGCTGGCGGGTGTGCTGTCGATCCTGATTGCGGCTTTGACTCGAAACCTGCTGGCGACCATCGCGGGCGGGCTGCTGTTCTTTTTTCTGTTGCGCTGGGCGTTTGGGCAGTTGCCCCTGTGATGGGCTGCCCAGTCCGCGATATGGGCATAGCAGTGCTGTGCCTTTACCGGACCCTTAAGACTCAAATAGCCGACGTCTTATCCATGGAAGCGGATCGATGACCAAGCCTCACTCGCAATTCACCTTGTTCGGCAAGCGGCGCTTCCTGCCGTTCTTTCTGACGCAACTATCAGGCGCCTTCAACGACAACCTGTTCAAGCAGTCGCTGATTCTGGCGATCCTCTACAAGATCGGCTCGAATGCCGACACCAGCTTGCTGATCAATCTGTGCGCGCTGCTGTTCATCCTGCCGTTCTTTCTGTTCTCGGCGCTGGGCGGCCAGCTGGGCGAGAAGTACGCCAAGGAGCGGCTGATCCGGGCGATCAAAGCTGGCGAGATCTTCATCATGCTCGGCGGTGCGGCCGGTTTGTTGTTGGGCAACCTGCCTTTGCTGCTGACTGTGCTCTTCTGCATGGGGACTCAGTCCGCGCTGTTCGGGCCGGTCAAATACTCGGTGCTGCCGAAGCTGCTTGAGAATCACGAACTGGTCGGCGGCAACGCGCTGGTGGAGATGGGCACCTTTTTGGCTATCCTCGCCGGCACCATCACCGCTGGCGTGATGATGGCCAGCGAAGGCTACGCTCAACTGGTCGCCGGCAGCGTGGTGCTGGTGGCGGTCGCCGGTTACCTCGCCAGTCGAGGGGTGCCTGCGACCGGTGCGTCCTTGCCGTCGCTTGAGATGGACTGGAATCTGTTTCGTCAGACCGGCGCGATCCTGCGGATGGGGCTGGGGCAGCGCCTTTCGGTGTCGCGCTCGCTGATTGGCAACTCTTGGTTCTGGTTTCTTGGCGCGACCTACCTGACCCAGATCCCGGCCTATTCGAAGGATCTGCTGCATGGCGACGAAACCGTCGTCACGCTGATCCTGACGGTCTTCTCGGTCGGCATCGCTCTTGGCTCGCTGCTCTGCGAGCGGCTATCCGGCCACAAGGTGGAGATCGGGCTGGTGCCGTTCGGCTCCTTTGGTTTGACGCTGTTCGGCTTGCTGCTGTGGTGGTGGTCGGGCGGCTTTCCGCAGGCTGCGATGCCGCATGACTGGCTGGCGTTGCTGGGCATCGGTCAGGCCTGGTGGATTCTTGCCTCGGTGCTTGGCATCGGTGTGTTCGGCGGCTTCTATATCGTGCCGCTGTACGCGTTGATCCAGGCGCGCACGCCGGAGCATGAGCGGGCGAGGGTAGTGGCCGCAAACAACATCCTCAATGCGCTGTTGATGGTCGCGTCCGCGCTGGTCGCCATCCTGCTGTTGAGCGTCGCGGAGCTGTCTATTCCGCAGCTGTTTCTCGTGGTGTCGTTGATGAACGTGGCGGTCAGCGCCTACATCTTCAGCATCGTGCCGGAATTCAGCATGCGCTTTCTGGTGTGGCTGCTCGGCCACTCCATGTACCGGGTGCGCCATCAGGGACTGGACGCGATTCCCGAGGAGGGTCCGGCAGTGCTGGTTTGCAACCACGTGTCCTATGTCGATGCGCTGCTGATCGCTGGAGCGGTGCGCCGCCCCGTACGCTTTGTCATGTACTACAAGATTTTCCGCATTCCGGTATTGAATTTCATCTTTCGCACGGCGGGCGCGGTGCCCATCGCTGCGCGTCATGAAGACGAGGCGATCTACACCGAGGCGTTCGAGCGCGTCAGCCACTACCTCAGCAATGGCGAAGTGGTGTGCATCTTTCCCGAAGGCAAACTCACCACCGATGGCGAGATCAACGAGTTCAAGGCGGGAGTCGAGCGTATTCTCGAGGCGAACCCGGTGCCCGTGGTGCCGATGGCGCTGCGTGGGCTGTGGGGTAGTTTTTTCAGTCGCGATCCAGGCAAGGGCTTCTTCCGACGGATCTGGTCGCAGGTGGACCTGATCGCCAGTTCGCCTGTCGCCGCGAGCGAAGCCAGCCGTCAACAGTTACAGGCGCAGGTCCATCTGTTACGCGGCGACCGGCGCTGAGCGCAGGTCGCCGTGTCGTGTGGCCTATTTGATCTCGATGCGTTCCAGCAGATAGGCCTTGGCGCTGGCATCGCCGACCCGCGCAGCCTCGTCGGCCAGGCGCAGCGCGCGCTCCAGATCCTTGCTCGCCAGCGCTGCGTCGATGCCCTGTCGGTAGTACGCCTGGGTTTCCGGCAGAACTGCCGGTGCGGGCACTGACGGTAAATCGTTACCCATTTCGCGGCCGATGCTATAGGAAGGCACATAAGTATTGGCCTGCTGGCCGGCGACCTTGTCCTCGATCAGCACCATCTTCACGACGCCGGTAGGTGAATGCTGCGCAACCGGGTCGGGCAGGCTCGGTGGCTCATTACCCAGCGCCCTGGCGTAGGCCTTGGCCGGGTGCTCAAGCGCCGTTTGGCCGTCTAGCTGGGCTCCGTTTGCATACAAAACCAGGTAGTACTCGTTGCCCGGGTTGTCCAGGTAGGTGCGATCAATGCGCAGCTGCGCGTCCAGGCTGTCGCCTTTAAGGCCGGAAGCGGGGGCATAGGTGAAGTCATCCGCATCCAGAATGCGGGTGGGCCGCAAGCGGCTGTCGAGCAGCATCACGCTGGGGGCCAAAACGGTCTTACCGGCTTGGCTGTAGAGGCGGATCTCGAAGGACTTGCTGTCTTTGGGCAATGCAAAGGCGCGAAAGAAGCTCTTGCCACTGTCAAAGCGATACGCCGGCGCCGAGGCGTCGAGCGTCACGTTCCCGTTGAAGCTCGCGGGCAGTGGCTGGAAGGGAAAATCAGCGATCGTGTCGCAGCAGATCGGGGCATTGGCCAGCGCCTGACGGGCAGTGCTCGCGGACTGTTCCAGCGGCGCGGGTGTATGGGTCAGCGCGTCCACTCGGCGCAAGGGTTCGCTGCCGCATCCGGCAGCCAGCGTAATGGCGAAGCCAAGCAGGGACGTTCTCAGATAGCTCATAAGGGCAACTCCAGTCGCCAATCGAAAAAAGACCCCGACCAGCCACGGTCGGGGTAAAACACCGCCAAAACGGTGGGAGCGGAACATGCAGTGCTGCCGATAGCAGCGGGCGATACGGAAGGAGACGACCGCTACGCCTCGCCGCACCTCAGGTGATTACCACCAGGCTTCGGCCTGGACGCCAAAGGTCAAACCGTCGTCTTCACCCGCGTCGATGGATTCGCTAGCGGCCTGATAGCGGCCGCCGTCCCACTGGGCGTAGGTGGCAAACACGCGAATCTGCGGACGTGCCCAAAAGCTGCGGCCAGCTGACCACTGCTGGGCGAGGGTGAGTTTTTTCAGGTCGCGGCTGCGCTCGCCATCGGCCTGCGGGTCGATTCGGTCATAGCCGAATTCCAGCGCGGTGCTCATGACGTCGGTCCACTTGTAGACCGGGCGTACACCGAAGGAGAGCCATTGCTGGCCGGACTCGTTGTCGAAGTCGCGGTCTTCATAAATCTGGACGTACATCATCTCGATGTCATCGGTAATGCCGACCACGCCCTGGTTGACCAGGCGCAGCATGTCGCCGTCGCTGTTGCCGGTGTTGTTGCGGCCGCTGGTGGCGATGATGCCGTCGGTGCCGTATTGAACGGCAAGCTTGTTGTAGCCACCGAACCACCCCGCCTGGGTGTGTTCGAGCGTAACCAGGTGACCTTTCTGGTCCTGGTAGCCATCGTCACGTTCCTGGAAATCGGTCAGGTTGGCCTTGCCGTAGTCGTAACCAATCTCCAGCTTACCGTTGGGGTTGACGTCGATCTCGCCGATGCGGAAGTCCAGGGTGTCGTTGGCCAGGTTGGTGCCGGTGCCCGAGCCCTGATAAGTCCACTCACCGTCGGTATTACGCATCCAGGCGATGCTGGCCTTGCCGAAGCCTAGATCAATGTCTTCGATGCCGGCGCCGGGGCCGGATACGTCCCAGTAGTAGTAGTCGTTGATGTGTACGTCGTGGCGCTTGTAATAGCGCTTGCCAGCCCAGATGTCGGCGCCCGGCAGACTCTCGATGAGGTTGTGGCCGACCACGTTGAACTGGCGGATCGCGACGTCGCCGCTCTCATCAAAGGGGTTATTGGCATCGCCATTGGTGTCGGTGCGTGTCGCTTCCCAGTCATTCGCCTGCTGCGAGTTGTAGGCAATCATGGTGTCGACGTAGAAGCTCTGTTCGCCTTCCTTCCAGACTTCCTGGCCGAGACCAATCTCGGCATAGGTCTCGCACTCGTTGCCCAGGCGGTACTTGGCGGGAGCGCCGGCTGCCTGGAAGCAAGCCTGGTCGCCACCGCCAACGGTGGTGCCGACGCCTGAGCGCAAATAGCCGTGAAAATCCACCGCATGCGAGGGCATTGCCGCTATGAGGGCTGTGCAAAGCAGGGTCGGTTGCAGAAGACGTACGGATCGTTGGGGGTTCATCGCGAAGTCCTTTGTTTTTGTTGTTGGTCTGTGCGGCCGGCGAGCTGCGGCCGGCTGGTCCACGGCAGCTGTCGGTGTTTGCCACTGCCCGGGTTGCTGCGCCGGATTGGGCTGGTGGCGACCGAAAGCCTGCGGATCGGCGACATTCGCGACATCCTCCCGACCGATCTTTTTTGAGGCGGAGCGGTGGGGCGTAGCGGGGGAGGAGGGAGACGAGCACGCGCAGCAGTGCCCATTACGCCTGGCCACTAAGCCCGGGAAAAACCGTGGGGGGAGGTATGGTCAGCGCAATCACCGGCGCAGGCTGGACCGGCCAATGAGGTTCGCATTGGCCGTTGCATCCGGTTTCCGGGGTTGCCGGTATCGCTGTCGGGTGCTCACAACAACTACAAAACTGGGGCTACTTCGATGAACTATTCCTTGCTTCCCACCCGTCTGTCCTTGGCGGCCACCTCCCTGCTGCTGACACTGGGTAGCGCTCATGCCGCTGATCTCGCCGGCAAGAGCCCGGCCGGCGTTCGTTACCACGGTGGTGACGAAATCATCCTTCAAGGGTTCCACTGGAACGTAGTCCGGGAGTCTCCCAACAACTGGTACAACACTCTGCGCGACATGGCGCCAACCATTGCAGCTGATGGATTCAGCGCGATTTGGATGCCAGTGCCGTGGCGCGATTTCTCCAGCTGGAGCGATGGTGCCAACTCCGGCGGTGGCGAAGGCTACTTCTGGCATGACTTCAACAAGAATGGCCGCTACGGCACCGATGCTCAGCTCAAGCAGGCGGCTGCTGCACTTAACGGCGCGCAGGTGAAGGTGCTCTACGACGCGGTTCCCAACCACACGAATCGCGGTTACCCGAACAAGGAAATCAACCTGCCGGCTGGCCAGGGCTTCTGGCGCAACGATTGTTCCGATCCCGGCAACTACCCCAATGATTGCGACGATGGCGACCGTTTCGTCGGTGGCGATGCCGACCTGAACACTGCCAACCCGCAGGTATACGGGATGTTCCGCGACGAGTTCGCCAATCTGCGCAGCAGTTACGGCGCCGGTGGCTTGCGTTTCGACTTCGTGCGCGGGTATGCCGCTGAGCGGGTGGACGCCTGGATGACCGCGGCGCACGACAATGCCTTCTGCGTGGGCGAACTGTGGAAGGCGCCGGGTGAATACCCGAGCTGGGACTGGCGCAACACGGCCAGCTGGCAGCAGGTCATCAAGGATTGGTCCGATCGCGCCAAGTGCCCGGTATTCGACTTCGCACTCAAGGAGCGTATGCAGAACGGCTCCATCGCCGACTGGAAGAACGGCCTCAACGGCAACCCCGACCCGCGCTGGCGTGAAGTGGCGGTAACCTTCGTCGATAACCACGACACCGGTTATTCGCCTGGGCAGAACGGCGGGCAGCACCACTGGGCGCTGCGTGACGAGCTGGTACGCCAGGCCTACGCCTATATCCTCACGAGCCCGGGCACGCCGGTTGTGTACTGGTCGCACATGTACGACTGGGGGCAGGCGCCGCTGATCCGTCAACTGATCAAGATCCGTCGTGCTGCGGGCGTTCGGGCTGATTCGGCGATTGAGTTCCACGGCGGCTATTCCGGCCTGGTGGCAACCGTTCGAGGCACGACACAGACACTCGTGATCGCCCTGGGCTCGAACCTGAACGATCCATCCCTGGTCAGCAGCGGCACCTTCAGTCCAGCGTTGAACGAGGACAGCGGTCAGCTGAAAATCTGGATGACCGGTGGTGGGGTCGATGGCGGTAATGGCGGCCTGGTTAGCGTCAATTTCCGCTGCGAGAACGGCATAACCCAGCCGGGTGACAGCATCTATGCCGTCGGTAACCTGGCTCAGCTTGGCAACTGGGCACCGGCCAGCGCGGTGCGCCTCGCGGACGTCAGCAGCTATCCCGCCTGGAAGGGCAGCATCAGCCTGCCCGCGCAACAAGCGGTCGAGTGGAAATGCATCGTGCGCAGCGATGCCAGCCCGACTCAGGTGAAAAGCTGGCAGCCGGGTGCCAATAACCGGGTGACCAGTGCCGAAGGCGCAACAACCCTAGGGCGTTTATAGCGCGTGCCTGCCGGGCCCGCTCGGGCCCGGCTCCCTATTCGGTACCCCATGCCGGCCGCAGTTTTACTAGGCGATCTGCCAGCGCTCGGCCAGCTGTCGTGCCCGCCGCAGCTCCTCTACCAGCTGTCGTTGTGGCTCGACGGGTAGCAAACGCTGCAGGTCGCCATGCCGCTCGCGCGTGGTGCGCTCCAGCCAGCCAATGCGCGCAAGAGTCGAGGCGGTGCAGGTCTGGCCGCTGAGGTCATCGTGCAGATCGAGCCAATGCGAACGCCAGGCTTCCTTCAGGTACAGCGCTTCCAGATCGCCGCGCATCGCGTGCTTCCATTCACCAATGATGCCGGCCAGCCAGTCGAGAACCGTCGAACTGGCGCCGCGTGTCTCAAGCTCCATGTGCAGGCGCCCGTATGCCTCCAGGGCGATGCGTTTCTCCAGCGCAAACGCGGCCAGCGCGAGCGATTCCTCCCGTTGCTCCAGCGCTAAAAGATGGGCGAAGTACTGGCGCGTCTCGAAGCGCTCGGCGGCGTGAAATTGAGGCATTTCGGTGCCGTTGCTGTTGAACTGACGCAGCGGGTCGAAGCGGTACATATAGCCGAAGTCGAACAGCCGCACGTGGCCGTCATCCAGTGTATTGCCGGGACATAGATCCCATTCGAACAGCCCGCCGAGCAACAGCGCCGCCAGCATCTCGAACAGCTGCGTCAGCTGTCGCTCGTTCCAGGTCGCGATGGGGTCGCCCTCAATCCAGGGCGAAAGCAGTACGCCTTGGCGAAAGCTGCCATAACAGGTGTCGACGATGCCGACCAGCCGCGCGCCGAGAGTCGGGTCGCGCTTGAGCTCGCGCAAGTCCGCACGGCGTTGCACCTCATTGAGAAAAGACGTCTGGCCATCGGTGTTCTGCACCAGGCACCTCTCGCGGGCGCGTTTGAGCGTCCAGCTCCGGCCCTGCGCCTCGATCCGGTAGACATGCGCTGTGAGCCCGCCGGAGATTACGCGGCTGACGTAGTCTTCGCTGCCATCGGTGGTCGCCAGGGTTGCCAGCGGTAGCGGACAATCGTCCGGGTGCCCGACTTCCAGTTCGGCATTGCTGGCGATGAAAGCCAGCTGCGCTTGCTGGCGCGTGTTCGACGTGTTCATGGCGAGGTCTCCGCACAGGGTGCGCTATGGATGAGATTGCATGGATCGGTCGCGGCGTGTCGGGGTCGATAGGAAAACAGACGTGGAGGTGAACATGGCCGATGTGTACAAGACTGAAACCATCACGCGCGCCGAGGTCGACTCGCTCGACGGGGTAACGGTGCTCGACTTCGGCACCAACTGGTGCGGACATTGCCGCTCTGCCGAGCCGCACATCGAGCGGGCACTGGCCGAGTATCCGCAGATCAACCACATCAAGGTCGAGGACGGCCCGGGACGTCCACTTGGGCGAAGTTATCGCGTCAAGCTCTGGCCAACCCTGGTCTTCGTGCGTCTCGGCCAGGAGCTGGCCCGAGTGGTGCGGCCGACCGACGCCAAGGTGGTCGGCGATGCCGCTGCCCAGGCCACCAACCCGCTCAGCGATTGACCAGAGCCCCCGGCTGCACCACGACGACCCTGTCGCTGCCCTGTATCCGCGAGAACGTGTAGGGCTGATTTGAAAGCTGTTGGTGCCGGCCGGCGCCAATGGCTGGATGCCGTGCGCGGAACTGACCGATTCGTTGCCAGTGACCGATTAGCGCAGCGATCTCGGGTTTGGTGTGCTCGCTCCAGTTCATATCTGACCGTGTGCCCTGATAGGGGTCGGAGCCGGTGGGGCCGAAAGCGCGGGCGCTCTCGTCGCCGTAGTAGATCTGCACGGCGCCGGGGCTCAGCAGAAGCGCGCTGGCAAGGCCGCGTTGACGCTCCAGGTCGTGCTGCGCGCTGAACAGCGAGGTGTCATGGGATGAGGCATAGCTCATGAAGTTATGCCCGGGATTGTCCGCCAGCAGGCTGGCGTAATGCCCGTAGCTCTTGTCGGCACGGACCAGGCAATCGCTGGCAGCTCCGGCGACCTCCTGCTGGAAGGCAAAGTTGATCAGCGCATCGAAGCCGTTGCTCTGGTAATCGCTGATTTCCGGCCCGTGGCCAAAGACTTCGCCCACCATCCAGAACGGCTCGCCAGCCAATGGATCGTCCGGGTTAGCCGCAGACCATGCCTTGCGGGCCTGGTCCGCCTGCTGGCGCAGCTGCGCCCACGCGGTCGGCTCGACGTGCATGACAGTGTCGGCCCGAAACCCGTCGACGCCGAACTCGCGCACCCAATTGGTCAGCCATTCATTGAGGTAGTCGCGCACACGATAGCCGTCCCGTTCGACGGCGTGGGTCGGTTGTTTATGGCGAAGGAATTGCGGCAGGCCGACCGGAGTGTCGGACTCGGTGCGAAAATCCGGCAGGAATGCCAGCGAGCCTTTGAGCGGGTCCACCAGAACGCTGGGTGGCACCGGGTAGTCGGCAATACCGGCGCGCACCCAATCCTTGCCCCACCAGCGAGACCAGGCCGGGTGATCGTAATCGATCAGGTTGTGGTAGGCGTGCAGGTGCTCGTAGGGCTCCGGCTGCCAAGCGGTCCAGCGTTCGGGCAGGTATTGCGCCATCCCGTCTCGCAGGCCACCAAAGCCAAACTGCTGCATGTCCGCCAGGGTGGAGTAGCCAGCGTGATTGAGCACGACGTCGAACAACACGCGGATGCCGCGGGCATGTGCCTGCTTGATCAGCTCGCGCAGGTCGGCTTCGGTGCCCATGTTGGCGTCCAGCTGGGTGTAATCCAATGCGTAATAGCCGTGGTAGGCGTAATGGCGAAAGTCGCCTTTATCGCCGCCACCGACCCAGCCGTGTATCTGTTCATAGGGTGCGCTGATCCACAGCGCGTCCACGCCCAGCTTGGCGAGGTAATCGAGCTTGCCGGTCAGTCCTTTGAGATCGCCGCCATGGAAGGTGCCGATTTCCTGAGCGCCGTCGGGCTCACGGCCATAGCTGCGGTCGTTGCTCGGGTCGCCATTGGCGAAACGGTCGGTCAGGGCGAAATAGACGGTCGCGTTGCGCCAGTCTCGCGCTCGTACCGGGCGCGCGTCGACGGCTTCGATCAGCAGTAAGCCGTTGCTGCCGGGCGCCGGGGTCAGTTCGACCTTGCCGTCCTTGACGATGGTCGTGTTGCCGCTGTAAGCGTCGCGCAATCGCTGGCCATTCTCGAATACCCCAGCGACCGGAACCTGTACGGCTTCGCCATTCCATGGTTGGCAGGCCTGCTCAATCGGCTCCTGCGATTGGCGACTGGGCAACAACCGCAGGTTGGCGTCATCGCCCGTCTGCACCAGCACGCGGTAGCGCCCCGGTTTGACTACATCGAAATCGAAGCGATCGCCAGCGTTCAGCGCGTGGCGTTGAAACGGCTTGAGCGGCTTCTGTTCGGCCTCGCCAGTACCCAGTTCGAGGGTGCCTTTGGTTAGCTCCAGCTCCGCCGCGAAGCGATCCTCGGCTAGCGTTTCCCAGGCCGGTTGCAGGGGGTGACCGTTCAGTCTGATAGGGACTTGCGGTTCCGCTTGTATAACGGGTGCGAGCAGTCCGAAACAAAGGGCTAGGATAGATGGACTAAGGGGCGGCAGAGGGCGCATGTCCGGCTCCGGCTTGGCGGGGTAGAGGCGCTATTCAAGCCTGTTTTCGGTGACCCGTGCAGGCTGAGAAAGGGCGATTCGAGTGCTCTGCGGGTGCGGTGCGAATGCAAAACTACGCCCTGCTTCTACGCCCCTCATCCTCCCTTCGGGGAGGATGTTTTCGCCCACTGGCGGGGCGAGTATGGATGCACTGCGAGACCGTCAGACGGCACGCAGAACGTTGTGGATCAAAAATAAGAAGCCACGAGGAAATACCTACATGAATAAAAAGCTGTTTGCAGCGGCCGCGATCGGTCTCTCCGCAACTCTGAGCCTGCCGCTGTCTGTCCAGGCCGCCATCGAAGAAGGCAAGCTGGTTGTCTGGATCAATGGCGATAAAGGCCATAAGGGACTGGCCGAGGTAGGCAAGAAGTTCACCGAAGAAACCGGCATTCCCGTCGAGGTGGCGCATCCGGACGCGGCCACGGACAAATTCCAGCAGGCCGCCGCCACCGGCAATGGCCCTGACATCTTCATCTGGGCCCATGACCGCCTTGGTGAGTGGGCCCAGAGCGGCCTGATCACTCCCGTTACGCCAAGCGCCGAGACCAAGCAGGAAGTCGCCGATTTCGCCTGGGACGCCGTTAGCTACAACGGCAAGCTGTGGGGCTATCCCATGGCCGTCGAAGCCCCCGCGCTGATCTACAACAAGGCCCTGGTATCGACGCCACCGAAGACCTTCGACGAAGTGCTGGCGCTGCATAAAGACCTCGCCGCAGACGGCAAGCGCGCAATTCTGTGGGACTACAACAACACCTATTTCACCTGGGCCTTGCTGGCTGCAAACGGCGGTTATGCCTTCGAAGATACGGGCTCGGGTTTCGATGTCAGCAAGACCGGTGTCAACAACGAGGGCGCCAAACAGGGCGCAGCGGTGCTCAAGCGTCTGATCGACGAAGGCGTGATGCCCAAGGGGGCTGACTACAGTGCCGCCGAGGCAGCCTTCAACAAGGGGGAGTCGGCAATGTTCATCAGCGGCCCCTGGGCCTGGTCGAACATCAAGAAGAGCGGCATCGACTTTGGCGTGGCGCCGATCCCGGCAGTAGGCGATAGCCCGAGCAAGCCGTTCTCCGGCGTGATGGCCGCAACCCTAAACGCCGCCAGCCCGAACCAGGCGCTCGCCGTCGAGTTTCTCGAAAACTACCTGCTGGAAGTGGATGGTCTCAAAGCGGTGAACGCCGACGTGCCGCTGGGTGCGGTGGTGAACAAGGAATTCATGGCCGAGTTGTCCGACGATCCGATGATCAAGGCGACGTTCGAGAGTGCTCAGCAGGGCCGTCCGATGCCGAACATTCCGCAGATGGGCGTGTTCTGGTCAGCCATGGAACCTGCCCTGACGAACATCACCTCCGGTCGCCAAACTGTGGATGCCGCCCTGGATGACGCCGCCAAACGCATCGTCAAATAACGACAACCCACAGCCGCAGTTGGAGACGCCTGCGTCTTCGGCTGCGCGCCCTGAGGCCCAGATCCCGATGTCCGCCGTGAATGTTCCCGCCGAAATGCCCGGCCGCGCCGTGCCGAAACTGTCGATACCCAAGCTGCCAGCGGCGATGCGTTGGGGCCTTTGGCTGCTGTGCAACGCCTTTGCCCTGTACCTGATCATCGCGCTCTATGCGCAGGGGCAAACCGTGTTCGCTCTGCTCGGGCTGGTGGTCGCCGGAATCGCCAGTTTCGTGTTCATCAACCGCCGTGCCTACGCCCACCGCTACATATTCCCGGCGGTAGCGGGGATGCTGGTGTTTGTGATCTTCCCGCTGCTCTACACCGTGGGCATCGGCTTCACCAATTACAGCGGCACCAACCTGCTGAGCTTCGAGCAGGCGCAGCGTTACCACCTCAATCAGACCTACCTTGCAGGCGAACGCTTCGGCTTCAGCCTGCACCAGAACGATGCCGGTGAGATGCGCCTGCGGGTCGACCGTGGCGAGCAGGGCGTCTGGGTTTCCGCTCCGCTGGCGGGTGAGCCGGTCGCGGGCGAGCCGCTTGGCATGAGCCGGGAGGCTGAGGTCGAAAACCTGGGTGCGGCCTTGCCGTTGCGTGATGTGATCCGCCAGCGCAAACAACTGGAACAGTGGGTCATGCGCGGCCATGAAGGTCAGCTGCTGCGCCTTTATGGCCTGCGTGAAGTCGCCGCGGTGGAGCCGCTGTACCGGTTGCGCGACGACGGCTCGCTGGTCAATAGCCAGACCGGTGAACGCCTTACGGCCAACGATGAGATCGGCTTCTACGTCGATGCCGAAGGGCAGAAGGTCGCGCCGGGTTACACGGTCTATGCCGGCTGGAGCAATTTCGCCAAGGTGCTGACCGATCCGAAGATTCGCGGCCCGTTTCTGCAGATCTTCGTCTGGACGGTGTGCTTCGCCGCGCTGACGGTGGTCTTCACCCTCGCGGTCGGCCTGGTGTTGGCCAGTCTGCTGCAGTGGGAGATGGTTCGCGGCAAGGCGTTCTACCGGCTGATGTTGATTCTCCCGTACGCGGTGCCGGCGTTCATCTCGATCCTCGTGTTCAAAGGCCTGTTCAACCAGAGCTTCGGTGAGATCAACCTGATGCTCGACAGCCTGTTCGGGGTGCGGCCGGACTGGTTCAGTGACCCGACCCTGGCGCGCAGCATGATCCTGATGGTCAACACCTGGCTCGGTTATCCCTACATGTTGTTGCTGTGCATGGGGCTGCTGCAGGCGATTCCGCGCGACCTCTATGAGGCCTCGGCAATGGACGGCGCGACGCCAGTCGACAACCTGTTGAAGATCACGCTGCCGCTGCTGATCAAGCCACTCGCGCCGCTGCTGATTGCGAGCTTCGCCTTCAACTTCAATAACTTCGTACTGATCACACTGTTGACGCGCGGCGGGCCGGACATTCTCGGCACCACCACGCCAGCCGGGACGACCGATCTGCTGGTCAGTTACACCTATCGCATCGCCTTTCAGGATTCGGGGCAGAACTTCGCCCTGGCTGCCGCCATCGCCACGCTGATTTTTATCGTCGTCGGCGCCATGGCCTGGCTGAACCTGAAGCTCTCGAAAGTGAAGGTCTGAGGATTACGCACATGGCCATGGTTCAACCGAAATCCGTCAAATACCGCCTCTGGCTGACGCACGCAGGCTTGCTCGCTTTTGTCGCCCTGATCGTGTTCCCACTGCTGATGGTGGTGTCGATCTCCTTCCGGGAGGGCAACTTCGCCACCGGTAGCCTGCTGCCCGACAATCCGACTTTGGAGCACTGGTCGCTGGCGCTGGGCATCCCCTACGTGCACGACAACGGTGAGGTCAGTAACCCGCCGTTCCCCGTGCTGACCTGGTTGTGGAACTCGATGAAGATCGCGCTGATCAGCTCGCTGCTGATCCTCATGCTGTCGACCACCAGCGCCTATGCGTTTGCGCGGCTGCGCTTCGGCGGCAAGAGTCCGATCCTCAAAGGCATGCTGATCTTCCAGATGTTCCCACCGGTGCTGACGCTGGTGGCCATCTACGCCTTGTTCGACCAGTTGGGCGAGCACATCAGTTGGCTGGGCGTTAACACCCACGGCGCCGTGATCATCGCTTCGCTGGGTGGCATGGCGCTGCATATCTGGACCATCAAGGGCTACTTCGAAAGCATCGACGGCTCGCTGGAAGAAGCGGCCATCGTCGATGGCGCCACCACCTGGCAGGCTTTCGTGCACATCTTGCTGCCCATGAGCGTGCCGATTCTGGCGGTGGTGTTCATCCTCGCCTTCATCACCAGTGTCACCGAGTACCCCATTGCCTCGGTGCTGTTGATGGATGTAGACAAGCTCACCTTGTCGGTCGGTGCGCAACAGTATCTCTACGATCAGAACTACCTCTGGGGCGACTTCGCTGCGGCGGCGGTGCTCTCCGGACTGCCGATCACCGCGGTGTTCCTGTATTGCCAGAAGTGGATCGTCGGCGGGCTCACAGCCGGAGGCGTAAAGGGGTAATCGACCCAGGACAGCTCGATGCGTCACGACACCCGAACAGGGAACGAACAACGGGAGACGACCATGAACGCCGCGATACCTGCACCCTTGCCGCTGATACCGGCAAAGCTGAACATGCCGCTGTTGCCGCGCGGTCTGTTGGCGCGGCCACGCCTTGACGAGTGGTTTCAACGTCTTGGCGAGGTGCGGCTGGCTGTACTGCACGCACCGAGCGGTTTCGGCAAGACGACCCTGGCGTGCCAGTGGGCAAGGGCGTTCGAGGGTCGTGTCGCCTGGTTGCAGCTGCATCCGGGCGATAATGATCCGCTGCAGCTTGGCCGCTATCTGCTTCACGCCCTCGACGCTCAGTTGGAGCATGGGTGTCCCCGCAGCCTCTTGCTGGCCGGTCAGGGCAGGGAGGCTTTCGATACGCTGCTTACGCATCTGCTGGCCGAATTGCCGGGCGAGCACGAACCGCTGCTGCTGGTACTGGATGATTTCGAAACGCTGTACACCACAGAAGTCATCGCTGCGCTGCGTTTCTTTCTGCGCAACATGCCGTCCTGGATGACGCTGCTGGTCTGCAGCCGCGGCCTGCCGGAATTGGGCGTGGCGGATCTACGGGTCAAGCATCAGCTGCTTACCGTTGACGCTCAGCATCTGGCCTTCGAAACCGACGAAGTTCAGGCGCTGCTGGATCTGGGCCTGCCGGTTTCGATCAACCGCGAGCAGGTCGAGCGCTTGAACCGGCGTATCGGCGGCTGGCCGTGCGCATTGCAGCTGGTTCTGCAGGAGGTGCAGACGGGCCGTGGTATGGACCTGTTCCTGGAAAACCTGCAGCTCGGCCATCCGTATATTCGCGATTACATGCGCGAGCAGGTCGTTGCCAACCTGGGCGCAAGCACGCTGGATTTCCTCCAGGCGACCTGTCTGCTGGATCGCTTCAATGCAGCACTGGCCGACCGACTGACTCAGGGCTGCAATGCCCGCGGGATGCTCGAGCAATTGGAGCGTAACGGGCTCTTCCTGCAATCGCTGGATGGCCTTCGTCAGTGGTATGCCTACCACCCATTGTTCGCCACCTTTGTGCTGGGCGAACTGCGCACCCATCAGCCGCAGCGGCTATCCGATCTGCACCTGCGTGCGGCCGAAGCGCTGATGGCGGAAAACCTGCCGGAAGAGGCCGCGCGGCATGCGGTACAGGCCGGCTGCCCGACCCGCGTCGGCGAAGTGCTGGAGCGCCACGGCCGGCAGTTCTACCGTCAGGGCCGTCTTGAGCTGCTGCAGCAATGCCTGGAAACACTGCCGGAGGCGGTTATTGCCGGCTCGCCGCTGTTGACCCTGCTGCAGGCCTGGGTGTCGCAGAATTCCTACCAGTTCGATCAGGTCGAACGCTGGTTCAAGGCCGGCGAGCAGGCCCTACAGCAGAGCTGTTCGGAAGACGACTGGGCGCGCATCGTTGGCGAATTCAACGCCGTTCGCGCTCAGGTCGCCATGAACCGTGGTGATGAAGAGCAGGCAATTGCCCTGGCACGGGAAGCCTTGGTACGTGAGCCTTTGATCATGCGTACTTCGAAGGTCGCAGCCCTCTCGGGCCTGGCCGAGGCGCATTTCGTTCAGGGCCTGCTACCGCAGGCGCAGAAGCAGTATGAAGAGGCCGAACGCCGTGCCCGTGAGATTCGCGCCTCGCATCTGGTGGTATGGAATCTCGGCCAGCTTTCTGAAATCGCCATTGCCCAGGGCTATCTACAGAAGGCCTATTCGCTGCAGGAGCGGGCGATCCAGTACGTCGAACAGGCCGACCTGCAGGCGACCCCGATCATGGAGTTCATCTACCGCGTGCGTGGTCAGGTGCTGCTCGAGTGGCACCATCTGGATGCCGCCGAGCAGTGCGCGCTGCAGGGCATCCAGATACTCGAAGACGTCGGCGACCGCTGGCTGCTGCAGTGCTACGCGCTGCTGGCTGGAATCGCTCATGCGCGCGGCCAGCAGAGCGCCTGCGCCGATTACATCGGCAAGATGCAGAGCATGCTCGCCGACGACAATTACCATGTCGACTGGCTCGCCAACGCCCATGCGGTAATGCTCAGTTACTGGGACTCCACCCAGGACAAGACCGCGATCCAGCAATGGCTGCTGACGGCGCCAGCACTCGAGCGCGGCCTCAATCACTTCGCCCAGTACAACGGCCGCAACCACGCGCGAGCCCACCTCTCGCTGAAGCAGCCGGACAAGGCGCTGCCGATCCTTCGGCAGCTGCAGATCGATGCCGAGCAGCACGGCCTAGTTATGGACTTGAATCGCAACCATATCTTGCTTGCGCAGCTGCACTGGCTGCGCGAGGAGCGTCAGCAGGCGCTGGACAACCTGCAGCTGGCGCTGACCCTGGCCAGCAGCACCGGTGCCATCGGCAGCTTCCTGCGTATCGGCAAGCTGCTGATCGTTATGCTCAAGGCCCTGCAGCACGAGCGGCGTCTGGACGAACTCGAAGCCCAGCGTGCCGATCGCCTGATCCAACTGGCGCAACAGCAGCGGGACTTCAGCCGGGCGATCCGCATCACCCTCGACGAAGCGGTGATTCAGGACATCATCAACCGCCCGGATGTGCCGGAGCTGATCCGCCATTCGCCGCTGACCCGCCGAGAGTGGCAGGTGCTGAGCCTGATCCACGCCGGGCAGTCCAACGAGCAGATCGCCGAGCACCTGAATGTCGCGCCGACGACGATCAAAACGCACATCCGCAGTCTGTATCAGAAGCTCAACATCACCCATCGCAACGAAGCTGTGCAGCTGGCGCGCAGCCTGCTGAGCAAAATCCAGGGCGAATAGCGGGTGGCATGCGAGCGATGACGCATCCGGCCGGTCCAAGGCCGAATGCGCCAGTTCATTCCAGTGGAGCCCGACATGCCGATGACCGAAAAACAGAAGATGCTCGCCGGCGAACTCTACCGTCCCGGTGACGCCGAGTTGCAGGCTGATCAAGCCGCCGCCAAAGCCTGGATGGTGCGTTACAACGCAGCGCTCGGCGAAACACCGGCGGTGCGCCGTAACTTGCTGAAAGAGCGTTTAGGAAGCGTAGGCGAAGGCACTGTGATTCGGCCGCCGTTTCATTGCGACTACGGCTACAACATTCATCTGGGCGACGATGTGTTCTTCAACTTCAACTGCGTGATTCTCGACGTGGTCGAGGTGCGCATCGGCAATGGCACGCAGATCGGGCCGGCCGTGCAGATTTACGCGGCGGACCATCCACGAAGCGCGGAAGAGCGCCGCAGCGGCCTGGAATTCGGCCGTCCGGTGGTGATTGGTGAGAATGTCTGGATTGGCGGTGGCGCAATCATTCTGCCGGGCGTAACCATCGGCGATGACGCCGTGATCGGAGCCGGAAGTGTGGTGACTCGGGATGTGGCGGCGGGGACGACAGTCGTAGGCAATCCGGCCCGTAGTCGCTGATAGACCTAAGAATGGCAGCCGGCTCCGAGGCCGGCTGCCGGCACTGCTTACTGCTGAGTCACGGTGGCCATGTTGCCCGAGCCCATCTGCGACACCATTGCCGTGTCGCCCATGCCGCTCTGCATCAGCATGGCCTGGTTGCCAACGCCGCCCTGAATCACGGTCGCCATGTTGTCCTGGCCAGCTTGCGTCAAGCTGACTTCGTTGTCCGAGCCATAGATCTGCTGGATGTCGGCCACGTTGAGGTCGCCGCCCTGTAGCACGTCCACGCGGTTGTTGTCGCCGTAGCTGGAACCGGTCAGCTCGTTGCCGTTGCCGCTCTGGTTGGCGGTGAGCAGGTTGTCAGAGCCATCCTGGGCGAAGTCGATCAGCTGATCGGTGCCTTCCTGAGTGACGTAAGCCTCGTTGAACTGCCCGTTCTGCTGCAGCGAAGCAGTCATCATGCTGCCGTCTTGATCGACGATGGCATAGTTGTTGTTGCCGGTCTGCTCGGTGCTGGCGGTGTTGCTATCGCCAACCTGGAAGATGTCGGCGCTGTTGGCGGTGCCGTCTTGGTAGATCGACGCGGTCTGCAGCGAGCCGCTCTGGTCGATGTAGGCTTCGTTCTGCAGTCCGTTGGACCGGATCTCAGCGCTATGCTCGGCGCCTTCCTGGGTGACGGACGCGACCTGCATATCACCCTGCTGGTCGATATCAGCGACGGAGTCAGAAACGTCCATCTGATAGACAGTAGCGTCGTTGCCGTTGCCTTCCTGATTAACCACGCCGTCGTTGCGCGCGCCATTTTCCTGCCAGACCAGCGAGACGTTGTCATTGCCGATCTGGCGTTGTTCCGAAACGCTCAGTTCGGTGTTGCTCTGGATGGATTCGGCGAAGTTGTCGCTGCCGTCCTGGTCGATAACGGCGGTGCTCAGGTCAGCTGCGGTCTGCTCGGTGTACGCAGTATTGAAACTGCCCGCCTGGTACTGGCGAGCGGTGGCGCCGGTGGAGTCGCTCTGGACAATGCTCGCATCATGGTTGTCGCCACTTTGCAGCTGGATGGCTTCGCTCTGCACGGTCGAGGTCTGCACGATGTCCGCGCGGTTCAGGTCGCCGGTTTGCGTCTGCACGGCGTCGGACATCGTGGCCTGAGTCTGGGTCACCATGCCGTCGTTGCTGGCGCCGGTCTGGGCCTGGTAGGAAATGTTGTCCTGACCACCAGTCTGAGTCACTTCGACAATGTTGTCGGCACCGTTCTGATTCTGTTCTGCGCTGTTGTCTTGGGCGTGAGCCTGAGTGGCCAGAATCGCGATGATGGCGGCTGCGAGGGGCTTGCACTTGAACATTTCATCTCTCCATGGATTTTGGATGCGTGTCGCTCCTGACTGGGCGGCTGCGCAGGTCTGCTGGGCGGCGGCTACTGCGGATCAGTCTTGGAACTGCATCGATCCTAAATACCGCTCGTGACAGATAAGTGTCGATTCGCTTGTTTGTCGACATTTTTATGACGAATGACAGGGGCGGCTATACACGACTTCCGGCAGCCCGCTCTACGCCCCCCGCTCAGGCCGCCTCTACGCCCGAGCCATACGCCTCGGTATTGCGCTGCCGGGAGGATGTTGCGGCGGGATGACGCACCTAGAGTGGCGGCGTGTTCCCCCAAACATCGAAGGTTGGTTGTATGAATCGCAATGACTGGTGGCGCGGCGGCGTCATATATCAGGTTTACCCGCGCAGCTTTTTCGACAGCAACGGCGACGGGGTCGGCGATCTGCTCGGTGTGGTCGAGAAGATCGACTACATCGCCAGCCTCAACGTCGATGCCATTTGGCTGTCGCCGTTCTTCACCTCGCCCATGAAGGACTTCGGCTATGACGTGTCCGATTACCGCGGCGTAGATCCGCTGTTCGGCACGCTGGAAGACTTCAAACAGGTCATCGATGTTGCCCATGCGCGTGGCATTCGCATCCTCATCGATCAGGTGCTCAATCACTCGTCCGATCAGCACGCCTGGTTCAAGGAAAGCCGCTCGAGTCGCGACAACGACAAAGCCGACTGGTACGTCTGGGCCGATCCGAAAGATGACGGCACCGTGCCCAACAATTGGCTGTCGGTCTTCGGCGGTGCCGCCTGGACCTGGGACAGCCGCCGCAAGCAGTACTACCTGCACAACTTCCTCTCCAGCCAGCCGGACCTCAACTTCCATTGCGAAGCGGTGCAGCAACAGCTGCTCGAGGACATGGAGTTCTGGTTGAAACTCGGTGTCGACGGCTTCCGTCTGGACGCGGCGAACTTCTATTTTCACGACCGCGAGCTGCGGGACAACCCGCCGAACCATGACATTCGCGAAGGCAGTATCGGCGTTCGCGCTGACAATCCTTACGCCTTTCAGAAGCACGTATACGACAAGACCCAGCCGGAAAACCTCGACTTTCTGCGGCGTATTCGCCAGTTGCTGGAACGCTATCCGGGCAGCGCCACGGTGGCCGAAATCGGTTGCGACCATTCGTTGAGCACCATGGCCGCTTACACGGGAGGCAGCGACACGCTGCACATGGCGTACTCCTTCGATCTTCTGACCGAACAGTGCAGCCCAGGTTTTCTGCGGCACACCATCGACTGCGTGGAACGCGAGTTGGTAGACGGCTGGCCGTGCTGGTCCATCGGCAACCACGATGTGGTGCGGGTCATGAGCCGCTGGGCACTCGCCAATCAGCCTGATCTGGCGCGCGGCCGCATGTTCATGGCGATGCTACTGACCATGCGCGGCAGCGTGTGCCTTTATCAGGGCGAGGAGCTGGGGCTGGATGAGGCCGAGCTGCAGTTCGAGCAGTTGGTCGATCCCTATGGCATTCGCTTCTGGCCGGAATTCAAGGGCCGCGACGGTTGCCGGACGCCAATGCCCTGGCATGATCGGGACCAGCACGGCGGTTTCAGTCGGGAGCAGCCCTGGTTGCCGATGGCTGACCGTCACCTGCCGATGTCAGTGGCCGCCCAGGAGCAAGACCCGAATTCGATGCTCAACATCTATCGCCGTTTTCTTGCATGGCGTCAGGACCAGCGCTTGTTGATCGAAGGCAGCATGCGCACCGTTTACCATGACGATGCGCTGCTGGTGTACGAGCGCCGCCTGGACGATGAGGTTTGGGTATGTCTGTTCAATATGGACGATAGCGCACGGCACTTTGATCTGTCGGCTCCGGTCGAAGGCCTCGACGTGCCCTCGGCATCAGCCGTTTTCGAGGGGCACGGCGTACATTTGCCGGCGCATGGATTCGGATTTGCGCGCCGGCTTGGCTGAGCGAGTCGGTTGAGACGGGCGTCTGGTCCGTTTCGACCGGGTTGCTGTCGCCCGTTTCGCTTGCCGCGATGCGTCGTGGCGGCTGTTTGAAGGAGAACAACAATAATGGCCAGCGTAACCCTGCGGAATATCTGCAAGAGCTTTGATGACGTCCCTATCACCCGCAGTATCGATCTGGATATTGCTGACGGCGAATTTGTGGTGTTCGTGGGCCCGTCCGGTTGTGGCAAGTCGACACTGTTGCGACTGATTGCCGGGTTGGAAGACATCACGGACGGGGAGTTGCGCATCGATGGCGAGCGGGTCAATGAGCTGCCGCCCATGGATCGTTCAGTGGGCATGGTGTTCCAGTCCTATGCGCTCTACCCGCATATGAATGTCGCAGAAAATATGGCGTTCGGTCTGAAGCTGGCGAAGATCGACAAGGCTGAAATCAAACGTCGCGTCGACTCGGTGGCGAAAATTCTTCAGCTCGATCAGATGCTTGATCGCAAACCCAAGGATCTGTCCGGCGGTCAGCGTCAGCGTGTCGCCATCGGCCGGACCATGGTGCGGGAACCGAAGGTATTTCTGTTCGACGAGCCGTTGTCGAACCTCGACGCTTTTCTCCGCGTGCAGATGCGTATCGAGATCTCGCGCCTGCACCAGCGACTGCAGTCCACGATGATCTATGTCACGCACGATCAGGTCGAAGCCATGACGCTGGCGGACAAGATCGTCGTGCTCAACGCCGGCCGCATCGCTCAGGTCGGGCCGCCGCTGGAGCTGTATCACTACCCGAAGAACCAGTTCGTAGCGGGCTTCATCGGTTCACCGCAGATGAATTTCCTGCCGGTAAAGGTGTTACGCGCCGATGCGGGGTCGGTGGAGGTCGCGATGCCAGGGGGCAGCGCGTTACGGCTACCGGTCGATGGCAGTCAGGTTGCTCCAGGCGATGCGCTGACCCTGGGCGTCCGGCCAGAACATTTCGTTGACCCCGAGCAGGCTGATTTCGTCTTCCATGGCGAAATTGCAGTGGCCGAGCGCCTCGGCGATCACAATCTGCTGCATCTGAACTTCGAAGGCGTGGACGAGATGGTGGCAGTTGCCAGTGACGGTAACCGCCGCGTGGCGGTGGGCCAGACCTACGCAACGGGACTGTTGGCCAACAAATGCCACCTGTTCCGGGCCGATGGCCAAGCTTGTGACCGGCACTATCGGGAGCCGGCACTGTTCGGCTGAGGCGGTATTTAGCCAATTGCACATGACGGCTGGCGGTTGGCCAGCTGTCATGCTGCTTCAATGACTGAGCTTCAGGCCAAGCAGTCCGGTGCAGATCAATAGCACGCTGCCGAGGCGAAACAGGCTCATCGATTCCCCGAACAAGATGATGCCGGCGATCACCGTTCCCACTGCACCTACTCCAGTCCAAACGGCGTAGGCGGTGCCCAGCGGCAACTCCTTCATGGCAAGCCCCAGCAGGCCCAGGCTGGCGGCCATCGCTGCGACAGTAAGCAATGTGGGAAGAGGGCGGGTGAATCCCTCGGTGAACTTCAGCCCAACGGCCCAGCCAATCTCGAACAGACCGGCAAAAAACAGAATGACCCAGGACATACGCACCTCGACAGGACGGTAATCAGGTGGGGCCGTCCCCGGTGAGTGTGTACAGCCTGAGGTCGTCCTCAGCGGGCGCTATTGTCCACAGCGAGCCGGTCCGGGCAAGAGCGCCGGACCGGTGGCCGTGTCAGCGCGCGTCCGGGCCGTCGTCTTTCATCCTCCGATAGACCGTCGCCAGCAGTGCACCTGACAGGTTGTGCCAGACGCTGAACAGCGCGCTGGGCACTGCTGCAAGAGGTGAGAAGTGCGCACTGGCCAGGGCTGCGCCGAGCCCCGAGTTCTGCATGCCCACTTCGATCGAAAGGGTTTTGCGCTGCGCCAGTGGCAGGCCGAACAGTCGTCCGACCAGGTAGCCGATGCCGAGGCCAAGGCTGTTGTGCAGCACCACAACCGCCATGATCAACAAACCAGACTCGGCGATTTTCGCCTGGCTGGCGGCAACCACGGCGGCAACGATGATCACGATGCTGACTACCGAAACCAGCGGCAGGATATCGACAACCTGATGCACCCGGTTGCCCAGAAAACGGCGTGCGACCAGGCCGAGGGCAATAGGCAGTAGAACAATCTGCACGATGGACATGAACAGCGCGCCAAAGTTGACCGGTAGCCACGCCGATGCCAGCAGCCAGATCAAAGTCGGCGTTACCAACGGGGCGAGCAGTGTGGTCACGGCGGTGATCGCGACTGACAGCGCGACGTCACCACGGGAAAACCAGGCGATCACGTTCGAGGCGGTACCGCCCGGACAGCAGCCGACTAGAATCACGCCGACAGCGATTTCCGCTGGCAAGCCCAGCAAGGTGCAGAGTCCCCAGGCGAGAGCAGGCATGATCAGAAATTGCGCGCCGACACCCAGCGCGACCCAGAGTGGACGTCGAGCAACTTCAGCAAAATCGGAGGCTTTCAGCGTCAGGCCCATGCCGAACATGATTAGCCCCAGCAGTGGCACGATCCAGGCGGTGGCGGGCAGGAACCAGCTGGGCTGGAAGAAAGCGAGAACGGCGAACAGCAGGACCCAGAGGGCGAAGGTATTGCCGACAAAGCGGCTGAGGGAGGCGAGGGCGCGCATCGGACTTACCTTGTAATGATGGAAGGAGCGCCGTCAGCATCAACTGCCGGCGCTGAGGCAGTTTAGATTCCTTGCGGGATCTCCTCTCCACCCAGGGCTTCGAACAGTGCGGGAAGAAACTCTTTAAAGGTCAGCATCATTAACAGGAAGCTGGCGTCCTGCTGACCGAGGTCGTCATCGCCACCGTCCTGTTCGGCCTGGTCCTGCAGCAATTCCTCGAAGCGCAGGCGCTTGATTACCATCTTGTCATCGAGCACGAAGGACAACTTGTCCTGCCAGCCCAGTGACAGTTGAGTGACCTGCTTGCCGACTTCCAGGTGCTGCTGGATTTCGTCGCTGGTCAAGTCCTGGCGCTTGCAGCGCACGGTGCCGCCGTCTTCGTGGGTGTCACGCAGCTCGCATTCATCGAGCACGAAGAAATCATCCGCCGATTTCTGCGTCTTGACCCAGTCGGTCATGGTGGCCGAAGGGGCAATTTTCACGGTCAGCGGGCGAACCGGCAGCGAACCAATGGCTTCACGCAGTGTGGAAAGAAGGTCTTCGGCGCGCTTGGGGCTGGAAGCGTCGACCAGGATCAGGCCTTGTTCCGGCGCGATGGCGGCGAAGGTGCCGGACTTGCGGATGAAGGCGCGCGGCAGAAACGCCTGGACGATGTCGTCCTTCAACTGCTCGCGCTCTTTCTTGTAGACCTTGCGCATCTGCTCGTTTTCGATCTCGTCGACCTTTTCCTTCAGTGCGTCCTTAACCACGCTGCCGGGTAGGATGCGCTCTTCCTTGCGCGTGGAGATCAGCAAGAAGCCCTGGCTGGCATGCACCAGAGGCGCATCTTCGCCTTTGCCAAAGGGGGCGACGAAACCGTAGGTGCTCAGTTCCTGGCTGGCGCAGGGGCGCGCGGGCTTGGCGGCCAATGCAGCTTCAAGTGTCTCGACATCGAAAGGGACGTTCTGGGTGAGACGGTAGACGAGCAGGTTGCGAAACCACATGGCGATTTGAAACTCCGGTAAAAGCAAAGCGCGCATTATTCCCCTCCGGCGAACGCAGGCCAACCCTGCGCAAGGGCAATGCCGATGGAAACCACAAAAACGGGCTATAAACAGAGGCTTTCCTAAGTCTTTGTAAGTTCTTCAATTTTTTTTTCAAAAGGGGGTTGCCAAGGTCCAGATCCCTCTCTAGAATGCGCCCCACTTCGAGAGCAAACGGGTGATTAGCTCAGCTGGGAGAGCATCTGCCTTACAAGCAGAGGGTCGGCGGTTCGATCCCGTCATCACCCACCACTCGAGGTTTAGCGCAGCGGTAGTTCAGTCGGTTAGAATACCGGCCTGTCACGCCGGGGGTCGCGGGTTCGAGTCCCGTCCGCTGCGCCATATTTGCCATCAAGGACCACTGAACGCCTTGATGGCCCGAAAAAAGCGACCTTAGGGTCGCTTTTTTTTTGCCCTCGAATTCACTTCTGCCTGTTTCGCCGTTTCGTGCGGCACTTCTGTACTTTTCACTGTCTTTACCTATTAGCGCGGTGTGCTCGGTAGCCACTGTCCGAGCTCGCTGCTAAGCTCCGGCAATGTTTTTGCACCACTTCTTGGGTAATAAGGAAACAGAATGAGACCTCAACGTTTGGCGTCGGCGATAGCCCTGGTTGGCCTGGTCCTGGCGGGCTGTGATTCGGAAACCAGCGCTAAGCTGGAAACGCCAGCGCAGAAAGCCTCCTATGGCATCGGCCTGAATATGGGCAAGAGCCTGGCGCAGGAAGGCTTGGCTGATCTGGATTCGACGGCCGTCGCGCAAGGCATCGATGATGCCATCGGCAAGAAAGATCAGAAGCTGACCGATGAAGAGCTGATGGAAGCCTTCGCTTATCTGCAGACTCGTGCCGAAGAGCGCATGGTCGAGATGAACAAAGAATCCGTCGCCGCTGGCAAGAAATTCTTGGAAGAAAACGCCAAGCGTGAAGGCGTTAAGACCACCGAATCTGGCCTGCAGTACGAAGTGATCAAAGAAGCCGACGGCGCCCAGCCGGGTCCGGACGATGTCGTCACTGTCCACTACGAAGGCAGCCTTACTGACGGCACGGTCTTCGATAGCTCGATCAAGCGTGGCACCCCGATCGATCTTCCTGTCAGCGGCGTGATTCCAGGCTGGGTCGAAGGGCTGCAGCTGATGCATGTCGGCGAAAAGTACAAGCTGTATATCCCGAGCGAACTCGCCTATGGCGAGCAGAGCCCGAGCCCGCTGATTCCTGCCAACTCCGTTCTGGTCTTCGACCTTGAGCTCCTGGGCATCAAGGGTGAAGAGGGTGAGGCGACGCCTCCACCGGAAGCTGTCGAAGAGGCTGTCGAGGCTGCCAAGGAATAACAGATCCTTGCGTTCCAAACGCCCCGCATATGCGGGGCGTTTTAGTTTCCAGTGTCAGCGTTGTGTGAGAATTGGTTCGCCGATTACGCATTGTAGGAGCGAGCTTGCGCGCGATCAGTGGTGATGCGGTTCTGCATAACGGCTGTGTTTGGTTCGCCAGCACGCGAGCTCCTACAGACCGTTGTTGGTGGGGAGTGAGAGGTTAGCGCCTACAAAGTAAAGCCGGGCACTGGTCTGATGCTTTGAATTTGGCTCCGCGACCTGGACTCGACTGCGCAGCAGAACGCGCTTCAGCGCGGCCCTGAAGGGGTGAGCGAAGCGAATCACCTGGGGCAGCGTCCCTGGTGAGAGTCCGACGGAAACAAAAAAGCCCCAGATTTTCATCTGAGGCTTTGAAGTTGGCTCCGCGACCTGGACTCGACTGCGCAGCAGAACGCGCTTCAGCGCGGCCCCGAAGGGGTGAGCGAAGCGAATCACCTGGGACAGCGTCCCTGGTGAGAGTCCGACGGAAACAAAAAAGCCTCAGATTTTCACCTGAGGCTTTGAAGTTGGCTCCGCGACCTGGACTCGACTGCGCAGCAGAACGCGCTTCAGCGCGGCCCCGAAGGGGTGAGCGAAGCGAATCACCTG
>NZ_JBITVX010000002.1:331025-462274 GCF_044543345.1 Pseudomonas sp. NPDC077451
CTGGGACAGGGTCTCTGGTGAGAGTCTGATGGAAACAAAAAAGCCCCAGATTTTCACCTGAGGCTTTGAAGTTGGCTCCGCGACCTGGACTCGAACCAGGGACCCAATGATTAACAGTCATTTGCTCTACCGACTGAGCTATCGCGGAACAGCGGTGCGTATCCTAATGATAACTAAGGGAAAGTCAACCCTCGGCAGCTCAGAGAACCTGCACGATCGCGTCAGTCACGTGGTCCAGATTGCTGTGGTTCAATGCTGCGGCACAGATGCGCCCGGTGCCGATCGCATATACGCCGAATTCGACGCGCAGGCGCTCGACCTGGGCGGCGGTCAGGCCTGAGTAGGAGAACATCCCGCGTTGCTTGGCGACAAAGCTGAAATCCTGCTTAGCGCCTTTTTCAGCCAGCTGTCGAACCATGGTCAGACGCATGTCCTGGATGCGGGTGCGCATCTCGCCCAGCTCGGTTTCCCACATGGCGCGCAGCTCAGGGCTGTTGAGCACGGCAGACACCACGGTCGCGCCATGGGTTGGCGGGTTGGAATAGTTGGTGCGGATCACGCGCTTGATCTGTGACAGGACTCGGGCCGACTCGTCGCGGTTCTGGGTCACCATCGACAGCGCGCCGACGCGCTCGCCATATAGCGAGAATGACTTGGAGAAGGAGCTCGATACAAAGAAGCTCATGCCTGAGTCGGCGAACAGGCGCACGGCAGCGGCATCCTCCTCGATGTTGTCACCGAAGCCCTGATAGGCGATGTCGATAAACGGCACGTGATCATTGGCGCGCAGCACTTCGAGGATCTGCTTCCAGTCCTCCAGCTGCAGGTCGACGCCGGTCGGGTTGTGGCAGCAGGCGTGCAGCACGACGATCGAGCGGGGCGGCAGGTTTTTCAGGTCTTCAAGCATGCCGGCGCGGTCGATGCCATGGCTGGCCGCGTCGTAATAGCTATAGTTCTGCACGGGAAAGCCGGCAGCCTCGAACAGTGCGCGGTGGTTTTCCCAGCTTGGATTGGTGATGGCGACGACCGCATCGGGCAGCATGCGCTTGAGGAAATCCGCGCCGATCTTCAGCGCGCCAGTGCCGCCCAAGGCCTGCGTAGTAACCACGCGGCCATCGGCAACCAGCGACGAGTCGGCACCGAACAGCAAGCCCTGTACAGCCATGTCATAACTGGCGATGCCCTCGATGGGCAGATAGCCACGCGGTGCATTCAGCTCCAGACGCGCCATCTCGGCGGCAGCCACAGCGCGCAGCAGGGGAATTCGACCTTCTTCGTTGTAGTAGACGCCCACCCCCAGGTTGACCTTGTTCTGCCGAGTGTCGGCATTGAAGGCTTCATTGAGGCCGAGGATCGGATCGCGCGGCGCCATTTCGACAGCGGAGAACAAACTCATGATGGGGAGGCTCGAAGAGAGGAGGTGACTGATGCAGCACCCTCGCTTCGCGCTGAGGGCGGTGCGCAAACGGGGCAAGAGTATAACGGGACTGGCCCTGTGCCGCGATATGCTAGGGCGGTTTTTCTGTCGGTTTAAGCCCAGCGGAGGCCGCGAGTTTTCCTGGCTTTGCCTGCTCGTCGCCCGAGCACTTGATATCGCTGAGCGAGCCCGCATTGAAAGGGGTTGTGGTTGCTGAGCGCCGCGTCGCCAGCAGCACGTTGCACGTCTGGAAACACCGCCATAGCGGCTCGAATATTCATTTTCGAGTCGTCTCGCTATCTGAAGAGGTCGATATGTCGCAGTTCGAATTGGTCACGCGCTTCAAGCCAGCCGGAGACCAGCCTGAAGCCATTCGGCAGATGATCGAAGGCATCGAGGCCGGCTTGTCGCACCAGACGTTGCTCGGTGTAACGGGGTCGGGCAAGACCTTCAGCATCGCCAACGTGATCGCCCACGTGCAGCGGCCCACGCTGGTGCTTGCGCCAAACAAGACGCTTGCAGCTCAGCTCTATGGGGAGTTCAAGGCGTTCTTCCCGAACAACGCGGTTGAGTATTTCGTCTCCTACTACGATTACTACCAGCCGGAAGCCTATGTGCCGTCGTCCGATACCTTCATCGAGAAGGATGCTTCGATCAACGACCATATCGAGCAGATGCGTTTATCAGCGACCAAGGCGCTGCTGGAGCGGTCGGACGCGATCATCGTCACTACTGTTTCGTGCATCTACGGCTTGGGTAGCCCCGAAACCTACCTGAAAATGGTGCTCCACATCGATCGAGGCGATCGCCTGGACCAGCGTGAGCTGCTGCGCAGACTCACCGGGCTGCAGTACACCCGCAATGAAATGGATTTCGCCCGTGCGACCTTTCGCGTGCGTGGCGATGTGATCGATGTCTATCCGGCCGAATCGGACCTGGAAGCGGTGCGCATCGAGCTGTTCGATGACGAAGTGGAAAGTCTGTCTGCCTTCGATCCCTTGACCGGCGAGGTAATCCGCAAGCTGCCGCGCTTCACCTTCTATCCCAAGAGCCACTACGTGACGCCGCGCGAGACCCTGCTGGATGCCATCGAGAACATCAAGGTGGAGCTCAAGGATCGCCTCGATTACCTGCGCAGCAACAACAAGCTGGTGGAGGCTCAGCGACTCGAGCAACGCACCCGTTTCGATCTGGAAATGATCATGGAGCTGGGCTATTGCAACGGCATCGAGAACTACTCGCGCTATTTGTCCGGGCGCGATTCTGGCGAGGCCCCACCGACGCTTTATGACTATCTGCCAGCCGATGCGCTGTTGGTGATCGACGAGTCCCACGTGAGCGTTCCGCAGGTCGGCGCCATGTACAAAGGCGACCGCTCACGCAAGGAGACGCTGGTCGAATACGGCTTCCGTCTGCCATCGGCGCTGGATAACCGGCCGATGCGTTTCGATGAGTGGGAGGCGATCAGCCCACAGACGATCTTCGTCTCGGCGACGCCCGGACCTTACGAGGCTGAGCACGCAGGGCGAGTGATCGAGCAGCTGGTAAGGCCCACCGGGCTGGTCGACCCTCAGATCGAGATACGCCCAGCGCTGACGCAGGTCGACGATCTGCTTTCGGAAATCAACAAGTGTGTGGTCAAGGAAGAGCGTGTGCTGGTCACGACGCTGACCAAGCGAATGGCTGAGGATCTCACCGACTACCTCGGCGATCACGGCGCGCGGGTGCGCTACCTGCACTCGGACATCGATACCGTGGAGCGGGTCGAGATCATCCGAGACCTGCGCCTGGGCGTGTTCGACGTTCTGGTAGGCATCAACCTGCTGCGTGAGGGTCTGGACATGCCCGAGGTGTCGCTGGTGGCGATCCTCGATGCGGACAAGGAAGGCTTCCTGCGCTCCGAGCGCTCGCTGATCCAGACCATCGGCCGCGCGGCGCGTAATCTCAACGGCCGGGCCATTCTGTATGCCGACAGAATAACCGGCTCGATGGAGCGGGCCATCGGCGAAACCGAGCGCCGGCGTAACAAGCAAATCGCCTTCAACGAAGCCAACGGCATCGTCCCGCAGGGTGTGTTCAAGGATGTTCAGGACATTCTGGAAGGCGCTACCGTGCCGGGCTCGCGCAGCAAGAAGCGTCGCGGCGAAGCCAAAGCGGCGGAAGAAGCGGCGCGCTACGAGAACGAACTCCGTTCACCGAGCGAGATCAGCAAACGGATTCGCCAGCTGGAAGAAAAGATGCTCGCCTATGCGCGCGATCTGGAATTCGAAGCCGCCGCGCAGACTCGCGACGAGATCCACAAACTACGCGAGAGGTTGCTGCAAGTGTGATGCTTTCGGTGCGTCGCAAGGCGACTCGGGCAAATAAATCGCCTCTACATTGCGGGACGCATAAGACGCTCGGTCCTGTAAGGGCGAGTTTTCCCCCGTGACCCTTGGCGAAATACCACCTGCCTCAGTGGGCTGCGCCACCTTTGATGTCGTCAGGCAGGCGCCGCGTCAGCAGCACAGCAACCATGCTGGCGGCTAGCGCAATGCCGACGAAGTGGAAGGCATCGTTGTACGCCATGATCATCGCTTGCTGATGAGTGATCTCGCTGATCCGCCCTAGTGCGGCCTGCTCGCTGCCCAGCTGCTGAGTCAGGGCGCTCAGCCGCTCCGCGACAGCAGGGTTGCCCGGCACCACCGACTCGCGCAGATAGTCGAAATAGATCTTCGCGCGACTGTCCAGCAGTGTCGCCAGCAAAGCGATGCCAATCGCGCCGCCGAGGTTGCGCAGAATGTTAAACAGGCTGGACGCTGAGCCGGCATCCTGCGGCTGGATGTAGGCCGTGGCGATCAACGATATGGTGACCATGATCATGGGTTGGCCGAGCGCTCGGATGATCTGGATCGGATGGAACTGGTCGCCGGCAAAGTCCGGATTGAGTGCGCCGGAGGCAAAGCTGGAGATGCCGAACAGGGCGAAGCCTGCAGCGCATAGCAGCTTTGGAGGAATGATCTTCATCAGCTTGGGAACCAGTGGAATCAGGAACAGCTGCGGAATGCCCATCCACATGATGACCTGGCCGATCTGCAGCGCGTTGTAGTTCTGGATCTGCGCCAGGTACAGCGGTAGCAGATAGATCGATCCATAAAGCCCGAGCCCCATGCCCAGGCTGGCGATGCTGGTCAGACCGAAGTTGCGCTCACACAGGATTCCCAAGTTGATCAGCGGGTTAGGCCGCGACAGCTGCAGGATCACGAAAAGAATCAGACTGACCACTGCCACCGAGCCCAGCTGGACGATCAGGGTCGATTCCAGCCAGTCCTTGCGATGTCCTTCTTCGAGAAATACCTGCAGGCATCCCAGCCCCATCGCGAGCGTGACGATGCCCGCGTAGTCGGTGCTTTTGAGCAGCTCCCAGTGCGGCGGCTTTTTCTCCAGACCGTACAGCAGGCCCGCGATCATCAGCAGCCCGGGCGGCACGTTGATGTAGAAAATGTATTCCCAGCCCCAGCGTTCGGTGAGCCAGCCGCCCAGCGTGGGCCCGATCGAGGGTGCAAAGGTCGCGGTGATGGCGAACAGCGCCATGCCCTTGGCGCGATGATGGTCCGGCAGCTTGATCAGCGTCAGGGTGAAGGCCAGCGGAATCAGCGCGCCGCCGGTGAAGCCCTGCAGTGCGCGAAACACGATCATGCTTTCCAGGTTCCAGGCAAAGGAACAGAGCAATGACGAGATCAGAAAACCGATCGATACCCAGACCGCCAGGCGCCGCGCAGAGAGCAGCTGCACCAGCCAGGCGGTGAGCGGAATCATGATGATTTCCGCCACCAGATAGGAGGTGGAGATCCAGGAGCCTTCCTCCAGCGTGGCGGACAATGCACCCTGGATGTCCTTCAGCGAAGAGTTGGTGATCTGGATATCCAGTACCGCCATGAAGGCGCCAAGCATGGCGCTCATCACGGCAATCCAGTCGCGTCGGCTAGGCTCACCGACCGGCCGGATCAGGGCATCAGCGGCCACGGATGTCGATCTTCACGTCCACCGACATGCCGGGGCGGATACGGCCCTTGAGCCGGTTATCGCTGGCAAAGGTCAGCTTGACCGGAATGCGCTGCACCACCTTGGTGAAGTTACCGGTGGCATTGTCCGGCGGCAGCAGACTGAACTGCGCGCCGGAGGCGGGGAACAGGCTTTCGACGCGGGCATCGATGGGCGTGTCAGGATAGGTGTCGAAGGTCAGTTCGGCGTTTTGTCCAACCTGCATCCGGCCGATCTGGGTTTCCTTGAAATTGGCCTGAACCCAGATTTCCTCGTCGGGAACGATCGACATCAGGTAGGCACCGACCGGCACGTATTGGCCGTTGCGCGCCGAACGCTGCCCGACGATCCCGCTGATCGGCGAGCGAATTTCCGTACGGCCCAGGTTCAGCTCGGCTTGCTCGATTTCGGCTCGAGCGCTGCTAATTTGCGCGTCCAGACGTTTGACGTCCGCTTCCAGCGCGTCGACCTGCTGGCGTTGCGCTGCCAGGTCGGCTCCGGCTTTCTGTCGCTGCGAGCGGGCGACCTTTGCGTCGGCAGACAGCGTGGTGACGCGTTCTTCCGAGATGAAGCCGGGCTTTCGTAGCGCTTCGACGCGCGACAGGTCCGTCTGGCTGCGTTCCAGATTTGCCTGAGCCGCGCCAACCGATGCCTGGCTGGCGGCGATCAGGCTACTCTGCTGCGCCAGGCGGCTGCGTGCCTGGGTGAGTTCAGCTTCACGAATCGCCAGGTTGGCCCTGGCCTGTTCCAGCGCGAGGCGGAAGTCGCCTGGCTCAAGGCTGACCAGCAGATCACCTGGTTGCACATGCTGATTATCCTGCACGTGGACCTGTTCAATACGCGCGGCGAGCTGGCTGGAAATCCGTGTGATTTCACCTTGTACATAGGCGTTGTCGGTGTGTTCGTAATGACGACCAACGAAATACCATTGAGCGAAGAACCCGGCTGCGACCAGCAGTACAAGGGCAACGAAGATGATCAATCGGCGTTTCAGCTGGGCGGGCATGGGGTCGCTCATTGGCGGAGTGAGCCGGCAATCTAGCAGCGTTCCGCTTGAGTAATAACCCGTTACAATTGCGAAACTTTGTTGCAAATACGGAACAATGCGATGGGTCTGGATGACGCGCTGATCTTCACTCGTGTGGTCGAGTGCCACAGTTTTACCCAGGCGGCTTCGAGCCTGGCCATGCAGAAGTCAACGGTAAGCCGTCGTATCGTCCAGCTCGAAGAGCGGTTGGGCGTGCGGTTGATCAACCGCACCACGCGCCGCTTGCGGCTGACCGAAGTGGGGCAGGCATACTACGAGCGCTGTCGGCAGATCATGGTCGATTTCGCCGAAGCTGAGCAGGCCGTCATGCAGCTTCAGCAGGCGCCGGCCGGGCTGCTGCGAATCTCCGCGCCGATCGAATTCGGTCAGTGGATCCTGGGTCGAGTGCTGGGTGATTTCATGCGCTTGTATCCGGAGATCAATGCCGAAGTGGAACTGGCATCGAGGCACATCGACCCGGTAGAGGAGGGTGTCGACATCGTCATCTCGGTGGGACAACCCCAGGACTCCAGTTTGATCGGGCGTAAGCTCTTCGAGACCCGGCGGCGACTCTGCGCCAGTCCGGAATATCTGGCCCAGCATGGCGTGCCCTCGCGGGCGGAGGATCTCGCCAGCCACCGCGCGATCACGCTGTCGCGCGACCCGGTGCGCTACTGGCCGATCCTCGAACAGAACGTCAGTTGCCGCCGGGTGCTGACCTGCAACAACATCACCTTTGCCCGCGAGGCTGCACTGGCCGGAGCAGGCATCGCGGCGCTACCGACCATGATCACCGACCAGGAGGTGCGTGAAGGTCATCTGGTCGAGCTTCTCCCAGATGTCGATCTGCCGATAGGCGAGGTGTATGCGGTGTATCCCTCGCGACGTTTTCAGGCGATGAAGGTCAAGGCGTTTCTTGATTTTCTGATGCAGTCGTTGCCAGTTGCGGAAGGCCGTCTGGTGGAGGCGGTGGATGCGCGCCTGTTAACATCGCGCCTTTACACGCGCTGACCCAGCCGGCCGAACCGGCTATCGCAGCCGTCGTGTCTTCCTGTGCCTTGATTCGAGAACATCATGACCACCGTTCGCACCCGTATCGCACCATCCCCTACCGGCGATCCGCATGTCGGCACCGCTTATATCGCGCTGTTCAACCTGTGCTTTGCGCGCCAGCACAGCGGCCAGTTCATCCTGCGCATTGAGGACACCGACCAGTTGCGCTCCACGCGCGAGTCGGAACAGCAGATCTATGACGCGCTGCGTTGGTTGGGCATCGAGTGGGACGAAGGCCCGGACGTGGGCGGTCCACACGGTCCGTATCGGCAGAGCGAGCGC
Source organism: Pseudomonas sp. NPDC077451 (assembly GCF_044543345.1). Lineage (NCBI taxonomy): Bacteria > Pseudomonadati > Pseudomonadota > Gammaproteobacteria > Pseudomonadales > Pseudomonadaceae > Pseudomonas > Pseudomonas sp. NPDC077451. The sequence goes on from NZ_JBITVX010000002.1 coordinate 338,828, forward strand.
GGCGAGATCTACAAGAAATATTCGGACGAGTTGGTCGCCAAGGGGCACGCGTTCCCGTGCTTCTGCAGTGCCGAGCGCCTGGATCAGGTGCGTGCCGAGCAGATGGCCAACAAGGAAACGCCGCGCTACGACGGGCATTGCATGCACATCCCGGCCGAAACCGCGCAGCAGCGCATTGCGGCGGGCGAGTCGCACGTGATCCGCATGAAGGTGCCAAGCGAGGGCATATGCCAGGTCAACGACATGCTCCGCGGCACGGTCGAAATCGGCTGGGATCGCATGGACATGCAGGTACTGATGAAGGCTGATGGTCTGCCGACCTACTTCCTGGCCAACGTCGTCGACGACCATCTGATGGGCATCACCCATGTGCTGCGCGGCGAGGAATGGCTGCCGTCGGCGCCGAAGCTGATCAAGCTCTACGAATATTTCGGTTGGGAACAGCCACAGCTCTGCTACATGCCACTGCTGCGCAACCCGGACAAGAGCAAGCTTTCCAAGCGCAAGAATCCCACTTCGGTGACTTTCTACGAGCGCATGGGTTTTATGCCCGAGGCGATGCTTAACTACCTGGGCCGCATGGGCTGGTCGATGCCGGACGAGCGAGAAAAATTCACGCTGGCGGAAATGATCGAACACTTCGACATCAATCGCGTCTCGCTGGGTGGGCCGATCTTCGATGTCGAAAAGCTGTCCTGGCTCAACGGCCAGTGGCTGCGCGAGCTACCAGTCGAGCAGTTCGCAGCCGAGGTGCAGAGGTGGGCGTTCAACCCCGAGTACATGATGAAGATCGCGCCCCACGTGCAGCAGCGCGTCGAGACCTTCAGCCAGATCGCGCCATTGGCTGGCTTCTTCTTCTCCGGCGCACTGACCCTTGATCCGACATTGTTCGAGCACAAGAAGCTCGACGCCACTCAGGTCCGTCAGGTATTGCAGCTGACGCTGTGGAAGCTGGAAGCTTTGCGTCAGTGGGACAAAGAGCGCATCACCGAATGCATCCAAGCGGTTGGGGCGCATCTCGAATTGAAGCTGCGTGATGTGATGCCCTTGATGTTCGCCTCGATCACCGGCCAGGCCAGCTCCGTGTCGGTGCTCGACGCCATGGAGATCATCGGGCCCGACCTGACCCGCTTCCGTCTGCGCCAGGCGTTGGAGCTGTTGGGCGGCGCTTCGAAGAAAGAAGTGAAAGAGTGGGAAAAGCTCTTCGCCGCGATGGCGTGATCCGCGATGGCTTCTCGGGACGCGGTTGGCGCCGTCCCGCAGCTGTTCAGCGTTTGCCACTCGTCGCCGGTAAGTATTTGTTCTGATGCCAAAAAATCTTCGGGGTCAGGCAAAAATATCGTTGACACTCCGAGAGGCCGCACCTAATATGCGCCCCGTCCTCGAGATGGGGCTATAGCTCAGCTGGGAGAGCGCTTGCATGGCATGCAAGAGGTCGACGGTTCGATCCCGTCTAGCTCCACCAATCTCGATTGCCACACCGGTTCACGCCGGTTGCCTTTGAAGGGCCTTGCGTCCCCTTCGTCTAGTGGCCTAGGACACCGCCCTTTCACGGCGGTAACAGGGGTTCGAGTCCCCTAGGGGACGCCATTATTCAAAATCGCAACGCGAGAGCGGGGCGAGTCGAGAGACATTAAATCCGGGGCTATAGCTCAGCTGGGAGAGCGCTTGCATGGCATGCAAGAGGTCGACGGTTCGATCCCGTCTAGCTCCACCAATCCACGACAGGTCGTAGCGGTTACGGTTTGTTCATCGAAGGTTTCGTCCCCTTCGTCTAGTGGCCTAGGACACCGCCCTTTCACGGCGGTAACAGGGGTTCGAGTCCCCTAGGGGACGCCATTTTTTTTGCCCGTTTTGGGCATCAAAGGGTCATTTCTCACGAAATGACCCTTTTTGTTTTGCCCGCAATTTGAGCGTCGTCATCAGGGCGACATGGTCTGGCATGCTGAATGGTGGGCCATAGATCCGGCCCGCATGCGTGACAATCAGGCGGCAGGTGGCTTCCAATAGGCGATTCGGCCGCATCTGCGGCGCACAGCACAGCGAGGGTACGCATGATCTGGGACCAGGCTGACTCATTCGTCATCGATATTGACGTGCAATCCGAGCATATCGACGAGCTCGGCCACGCAAACAATGCGGTTTATGTGACTTGGCTGGAAACTTGCGCCTGGCAGCATTCGCAGCATCTGGGGCTTGGGCTGGGCGACTACCGTAGGCTTGATCGAGCGATGGCGGTACTGCGACACGAAATCGACTACTTGGCTGCTGCGTATCAGGGCGATCAATTGCAGCTCGGTACTTGGATCGTGGACTCCGATCAGCGACTGAAGATGAAGCGTGATTTCCAGCTGATCCGGCCGGCGGACGGGGTGACGCTGTTACGTGCGCAAACCACATTCGTCTGCATTCAGTTGTCTACCGGCAAGCCCAAGCGCATGCCGGGCGAGTTTGTCGAGGGGTATGGCAAGGCGCTGGTGCAGCCTTATCCCCTCGAACTCTGACCCGATTGATGATCAGCGCTGTTCCGGCTTGCTGACGTCTGCCTCGCGGCGTTCCTCGGCATCGCCGCGCCAATCGTCCTGCACCTCGTTTTCCATCTTCTGCTTGAGGGTCTTGGGGTCATTCTTGATGTTTGCCGTATCGGCGCGCTGGTGGTTTTCATTCATTGCGCTGCCCTGGGCCGTGCTTGACAAGCCAAGGTCTTCGTCGTCCTGCATGGCTTCCTGATTGGCCATTGCTCCAGTCGCAAGCAGGCTGGTGAAAAGGGCAGTGGCAATACTCAAGGTCTTCATCGGTAATCCTCCGGGTAGCTTGGAAGTGTTTGCTGCTCTACCTCTTAAATTCCGACTCGGTGGTCCGGGAATTGTTCGTGGGTAGCCGCATTGGCCGGGGCTTGCAAGCGATGGCGCGGCCTCTAGCGCCGCGCTTTCGCTCGTTTTACCTCTGGTCGGTTTGCCGCCCGACTGGTTTGTTCAGCTGAGTAAATACAGCGAATTGCCAGTGGCCGCCGGTTCCAAGAAGGTTCCGGAAAAGTGATCGCCTCGAAGTCGCCGGCTCGCTTATCCGCTCATCCTCACAATATCCTCGGGGCGACCCGGATCGGCCATAATGTCGCGCGGCCCGCTTCGCTCTTGATGGAGTTGTTCAAGGGGAGCGGCGGTTTAGTCCAGTCACGAGTTTCTTACCGTTATCCCGTCCAGAAAAATCATCCATGTCGATTGCGATTGCTTCTATGCCGCGATCGAGATGCGCGACGATCCCAGTCTTGCCAACCGGCCTATTGCGGTTGGTGGCTTGGCTGATCGACGCGGCGTTATTGCCACCTGCAACTACGAAGCTCGCGCATACGGCGTGCGCTCCGCGATGGCCTCCGGTCATGCGCTGAAGCTGTGCCCGGATCTGCTGATCGTGCGGCCGCGGATGGATGCCTATAAGGAAGCTTCGCGCGGAATCCACGGGATTTTCCGGACCTACACCGATCTGATCGAACCCTTATCGCTCGACGAGGCTTTTCTCGATGTGAGTGGCTGCGAACATTTTGCCGGCAGCGCCACCCGCATCGCACAGGACATCCGCCGGCGAGTCTGGCAGCAGCTGCGCATCACGGTTTCAGCGGGCGTTGCGCCTAACAAGTTTCTGGCAAAGATCGCCAGCGACTGGAACAAGCCGGATGGTCTGTTCGTGATTACCCCAGATCAGGTGGACGATTTCGTTCTCGCTCTGCCGGTCACCAAACTCCATGGTGTCGGCCGGGTGACGGCGGAGAAGCTGAAGCGCATGGGTATTCACACCTGTGCTGATCTGCGCAGATGGAGGCGCCTTGATCTGGTTCGGGATTTCGGCTCGTTCGGTGAGCGACTGTGGGGGCTGGCGCATGGCGTCGACGAGCGCCTGGTTCAGGTCGAGAGCCGGCGCCAGTCGGTCAGCGTCGAGAATACCTACGAGCGCGACTTACCAGACCTCGCCGCCTGCCTTGAGCGACTTCCGGAGTTGCTCGAGCAACTCGCCGGCAGAATGGCGCGACTCGATAGCGGCTACCGGCCCGGCAAGCCGTTCGTGAAGTTGAAGTTCCATGACTTCACCCAGACGACCCTCGAACAGTCCGGTGCCGGACTGGAGCTTGAAGACTATGCCGACCTTCTGGCGGGCGCCTTTGCCCGTGGCAAGCGACCGGTGCGGTTGATTGGCGTCGGGGTTCGTTTGATCGACCTGCGAAGCGGCTTCGAGCAGTTGCGGTTGTTCTGATCGCCGTCCGTTGGTCATCCGCCTAAGTCCACCCTGTTTTTTGGTACGTCTGTTGCTTCAGCTGTTGCGACGTGGCCAAAGCTGCCACTTTTCCGGCGCGGATTGTTCAGGCGCGGACTAGCGACGAGTGGCCTAACTGAGGGGCAGCAGTGGCCGATACGGTGGAAGGTTTTTGACGCCTTGTCGTGAAGAGCAGAGGTGTCGGTGATTGGACTAGATAACGCTTTTTGTTAGGCTTCCTAGATAGATGGCAATCTGATATCAGATTGGGTGCGTGTGTTCCGTCTCGTGTTTAGAGTTGTGCAAGTCGCGAAGCGGCAGGAGTGCCTTCCCTGATGGGGCTATTTTTCAAACGTCGCAAAGCCACCGCAATGGGGCTACTGGGTCTTGAGTTCGGGCCGCAAGGCGTCGCACTCGCGCAGGTTCAGCGTGCTGAGGGCGAGACACCACAGTTGCTGCGTTGCGACTACCTTGAGGGTCAGCCGGAGGCGCAAGCTGAATTGCTCAAGCAAGCCGTTGCCGAGCATGGCCTCAGCGGTATGTCGGTCAATCTCCTGCTGCACCCTTCGGCTTATCAGATGTTCCTGCTGGAAGCGCCAGAGGTACCGGCTGAAGAGCTGCGTGACGCCATGCGCTGGCGCGTCAAGGATTTGCTCAGCGAGCCGCTTGAAGACGTTGTCATCGATTGCTTTAGCCTTCCGGAGGACGCTTATCGTGGCCGCACGCGCATGGTCTATTGCGTGGTGCTGAAAAAGTCCCGGATGAATGAGTTTCGCTCACTCGTCCAGCATGCCGGCCTGATCCTGGCAAGCATCGACATCACTGAAATGGCCTTTCGCAACCTCGGGCTGCTGGCCGGTGCCGATGCCATCAATTTGGCGCTGTTGCGCCTACGTACCAGCGAAGGCTTGATCTGTGTACAGAACGGTGCCGATCTGTATATGGCACGGCGTATCGAACACGGTCTGGCACGAGCCGAGCAGGATCTGTCCAGCATGACCCTGGAGATCCAGCGCTCGCTCGACTACTACGAAAGTCAGTTGGGCAAAGGCTATATCAGCCGCCTGTTGCTATTGCCGATGAAACAGGACGGTGAGCGGACCCATCAGGCGCTGGCGGCCGGGCTGGCTGTCAATCTGCAACGGCTGGATTTACGTGAGCTGTTCCCGGGGCAGCCGGCCGGTGACCTCGCCGAATCGAGCCAGGCCTTCTGTATCGGCGCTGTCGGTGCCGCCCTGCGTCAGGATGCTTGCTGATGCAGAACATCAACCTCTATCAACGCGAACGCCGTAGCGGCGGTGGACCACGCCCCAGGCAGATGCAGTTGGGCGTCGCGCTGGTTATCGCAGTGCTGGCGATCCATGGCGCATGGCAGGGCTGGGAGCTGCATACCGCCGGCCAAGCTGCCGTACTCGCCGAACAGCAGGCCGGGCAGGCAGAGGCCAGGCTAGACGTGGTCAAGGCAGATTTTCGCGAGCCGATGCTCGATCCGCGGCTTCCGCTGCAGCTGGCCGAACGCGAAGCCGAGAACCGAGAACTGCGACGACTCGCCGACCACCTCAAAACGTTGGATGCGCAACGCAGCACCGGCTTCTCGGAGTTGCTGCAGGGACTGGCTGATCGCCACCCACCGCAAGGGCTCTGGCTGACCCGGATTCGCCTGCAGGCGGGCGGGGATGAAATGGCACTGCAGGGTCTGACGCAGGATCAGGAACTGCTCCCGCTTTATTTGCAGAGCCTGGGTCAGAGCAGCGCGTTCAGCGGACGCGAGTTCGCCCGTTTCGATCTTCAGCGCGACGACAGCGATCTGCTGCAGTTCCGCTTGTCCTCCCAGGCCGTGACGGAGCCGGACGATGAATAAGCTCATCCAACACTGGCAGGGGCTGGCGCCGCGCGAGCAATGGCTGACCTTCGGGGTGGGGCTGTCGCTGCTGATCATGCTCTACGTGTTGTTGATCGCCGAGCCGCTGGGCCTGCGCATTGCCGCCGAAACCAGTCGGCAACAGGCTGCGCATACCCGTCTTCTCGCGGCTGAGAGCAGCCTGCTGGAAATCCAGGCCAAGCTTGCGGCCGATCCGAACCTGAGCTACCGGCAGGCACTGGCGGCTGCACAGGTCAGCCATGACGAGCTGCTGCAACGTATCGATCTGGAAACCAGCACCCTGGTATCGCCGACCCGGATGAAGGGGCTGCTGCAGGATCTGTTGCGTAACCAGACCCAGCTCAAACTGGTTGCCCTGGAAAGCTCGAGCGGGCCGCTCGCGGTGCCCGCTGCGGCAACGGCTGAGGGCAAGGAGCAAAAGACGCCACCGGTGGTGTTCTATCGCCATGGCCTGCGTCTGACCCTCGAAGGCGGCTATTTCGACCTACTGGCCTATCTCAACGCCGTTCAGGCGAGTGGCTGGCGCTTGCATTGGGACAGCCTGAACTACGAAGTCGGTGAGGAGGGTGCTGGCCGGGCTCGCGTCACCCTCGACTTGCATACCTTGAGTCGCGATGCGGGGTGGGTTGGTGTTTAGAACTGCAGTCAAACTTCTCTGCCTGGCTTCGCTGTTCGGCGCCGCGCCTGTCGTCGCGCTGGATCCCACGCAACCGCCGGCCGGGCGGGCGGCTGGTGATGCGCCGGTAGACGCGGCTGCCAGCTTGCACCTGCAGGCGATCCTGCGTGGCCCCGGGCGTGCCAGCGCCGTGATCAACGGAAACAGCCTGCAGGTCGGTGACCGCGTGGGAGATGCCCGCATCCTTGCAATTCACCGGCACGCCGTCGTCATTGATCGCCAAGGTCAGCAGCAAGAACTGCACCTCAGCGCCCCCATCATTCAAACGAGCCGTACCCAGCCATGATGCCGACCCAGATGTCTCGCTTCGGCGTGTTGAGCCTGATCTGCCTGCTTTCTGCCTGTCAGACCTTCGAAGACGGCGATCAACGTCTGTACGAGCAGAGCAACCGCCTGTTCGAGGAAAGCCTGGAACAGAACCAGCTGAAAGTGGTTCCGCCAGTTTCGGTGCAGGCGGGACTGATCCCACCTTTGGCAGCCGACAAGCTCGTCGTCTCGGGGCCTCGTTTCGACGTGGCCGTCAGCGACATGCCGGCCCGCGAGTTTTTCCTCAGCCTGATGAACAGCGCCGGGGAAAATCTGCTGGTGCACCCCGGCGTGACCGGCAACGTAACCTTCAGCCTGCGTAACGTCACCCTCGAAGAAACCCTGGCGGCGGTTCGGGATAGCTACGGCTATGACTACCAGCGTACCGCCTACGGCTATCAGATCCAGCCGAATGAGGCGATTACCCGCACCTACGATCTCGACTACCTGAACGTCCAGCGCCAGGGGATGACCGACACCCGCGTAAGCTCGGGCCAGGTCACCAGCAGCGATAGCACCGGCGTCGGCGCGGCAGGCACCACGACCAGCAGTACCTCCTCGACGGTGAATGCCAGCCAGTTGCTGACCACCAGCAACGTGGACTTCTGGAGCGAAGTGCGAGCCGTGATCGAGATGATGATCGGCGGCGAAGAAGGCAATCAGGTCGTCGTGAATCCGCAAAGCGGATTGCTTGTGGTGCGAGCCTCCAGCGCGGATCAGCAGGCTGTAGAGCGCTTTCTGATCCTGGCTCAGCGCAACCTGCAACGTCAGGTCATCCTCGAAACCAAGATCCTCGAGGTGAATCTGTCCGATGGCTTTCAGTCCGGCATCAACTGGGCTCAGCTCGGCAGCATGGGCAATGCCGATTTCAGCCTTGGCGTGCAGGGCGACGCGCTGAGCGGGCCGAACAGCGTCGGCGGTGTGTTCAGTGCTGCGGTGCAGGTCGGTGACTTCAGTGGCGTGCTGCAACTGCTGGAGACCCAAGGCGAGGTACGTGTGCTGTCCAGCCCACGGATTTCGACACTGAACAACCAGAAGGCGGTCATCAAGGTCGGCACGGACGAGTTCTTCGTGACCGATGTTTCGACTACCACGACGTCGCTCGTGGGCGGCACCACTGCACCGGACCTGGACATCACCCTGACGCCATTCTTCTCCGGCATATCGCTGGATGTCACCCCGCAGATCGATGAGAACGGCCAGGTCACGCTGCACGTGCGGCCGACCGTCAGCCGCGTGCAGGACCAGAACAAGACCATCCAGCTCGGCGGCTCGGACAATGTCTTCAATCTGCCGCTGGCGCTGTCGACTACACGTCAGTCCGACTCCATCGTGCGCGCCCGCAGCGGTCAGGTGGTGGTCATCGGCGGCCTGCTGGAAAACCGCAACACCAATACCGATGCAAACATTCCCTGGGCCTCGAAGCTGCCGATAGTGGGCACGCTGTTTCAGCAACAACGCAAAGCCTTGCTGCAGACCGAGCTGGTGATCCTCATGCGGCCACAAGTGGTGGACGATCAGGTCTGGTTGGATGATCTGCGTAAATCCGCCGAATCCTTCCGGTCGACCAGGTAACCGCCGGTATGTACGAAGCATTTTTCGGCCTGCGCGAGAAGCCATTCGCGCTGACACCGAACACAGGCTTCATGGTTCAGCTGGCGCCGTATCAGGCCTGCCTCAATCTGCTGCGCGTGGCGCTGGGTGAGGGCGAGGGCTTCATCAAGGTCACCGGGGAAGTGGGCACGGGCAAGACGCTGCTCTGTCGCGCGCTGCTCAACGAACTGGACGCCGCTCACTACCAGGTCGCCTGGTTGCCGAATCCGACGTTGACGCCAATGGCTTTGCGCCAGGCGCTGGCCCACGAACTGCACATTGCCGAGGCGAGCGAGCTGGACAACCACGGCTTGCTCAACGCTCTCCACGCGCGCTTGATCGAGCTGGCCGCGCAGGGTAAGAGCACCGTTCTGCTGATCGACGAAGCCCAGGTGCTGCCGACTGCCACGCTGGAAGCCTTGCGCCTGTTGACCAACCTCGAGACCGAACACAACAAGCTGTTGCAGGTGGTGCTGTTCGGTCAGCCGGAACTGGACGCGACCCTGGCCCGCGAAGACTTTCGTCAGCTGCGTCAGCGCATCACCTTTTCCTACAGCCTGCGCCCGCTGGATGTGAGCGATGCTACGCGCTACCTGCAGGAACGCCTGGCCGTGGCGGGCTATCGGGGCGAGCCGCTGTTCAAGGCTGCGGCGGTACGTTTGTTGGTGCGAGGCAGTGGCGGAATTCCGAGGTTGCTCAACATTCTGGCGAACAAATGCCTGATGGTGGCGTTCGGTGAAGGGGCTCGTCAGGTCTTGGCGCGGCATGTCCATCGGGCGTTGGACGATACCGAAGGTGCGAAGCCGTTCTGGCGAAACACCTCACGTCTTTTCGGCTGGAAGATGACCGCTGGGTGCCTGTCGCTGGCACTGATCGCCGGTGCCTGGCCATGGCTGGCGCAACTCACCGAGGTGCTGCCGTGAGCCTGGTCAACGACATGCTGCGGGATCTTGAGGCGCGCCGCGCCGCGCCGGCCGAGCGTGAGCAGCTGGGTAGCCTTTATGCCGTGGACGAAGCCGCTGCGAAACGGCGTGAGGGCTATGAGCGTTTGCGTCGCGGGTTGCTGATCGTTGCCGCAATCGGGGTGCTGGCCGTTGCGCTGTTCCTGCTCTCCGGGCGCCTGCAACCGGCCGCGCAGCCCATGGCTGCGGCGCCCGTCGCTGTCCCGCCACCGGTCGAAGGAGTTGCGCCGACGCCAGAGGCTGTAGCGCTGACGCGACTGCTGGAGGTGTTGCCACAGAACGATGGGCGGCGTTTCGTCCTGCAGCTGCTACTCGATCGATCCGTCAGCTACCAGCGAATCGATACGAACGGCTCGGTCAGCTTCCGCCTCAGCGATGTGCAGTTCAAGGGCGAGGCCCGCACCGGGCGCATCGAGAAAGAAGGGCAGACGCTGTCTTGGCGCGTCGAGGCGCAGGACGGCAACGTTAATGTGCTGATCATCGGTTTCGGTGATCAGTTGAACGTGGCTGATCGCCTCGAAACGATCGGTGATCGCTCGCAGCTATGGTTGGACGTGTCGTTTGGCAGTGCGGCTGATCCCGACCCGCAGACCGAATCCATGCCGGTTGCCGAGTCGCCGGGTATGGACGAGGCGCAGTTGCCCGACTGGGTGACCCGTGACGTCGAGCCGGCTGAGGCACTCAACGAGCCGGCCCGCGCCAGATCGACACTTGAGCCTAAGGCCGTGCCGCGTGCTGCGGTTGCCGCAGAACCCGTTGTTCCCGCAGGCGCTGGAAATATCACGATCGGTGCGCATCAGCCCGATGCACTGGCGCAGGTCCGCGACTCGCTGAGTCGGGGTGATCACCTATCGGCTATTCGGCAGCTGCAGGCACTGCACCAGGCACAACCGGACAGCGTAGAGATCAGCCGCTGGCTGGCTCGTGCCTACCTCGGCGCCGGCGATACCGCCGCGTTGCTGAAGTGGCTGCCGGCTCAGTTACAGGCCCGCCCGTTCGATGCTGAGCTGCGTGAGCTGCTCGCGCGCGGCCAGTTGCAACTCGGCGATCAAGGCGCCGCCATCGCGACGTTGCAGCAGAACGCGCCGCCTTTGCAGCGCAACACCGCCTATCACGCCTTGCTCGCTGCGCTGTACCAACAGGTCGGCGAGTGGTCTCCAAGCGCTGCGACCTACCGTCAGCTAATCGCTATTCAACCAGGGCAGGGCGCATGGCAGCTCGGCCTGGCCATCGCGCTGGAACAACTCGATCAGCCGGCACAGGCCGGTCGGCATTATCGCCAGGCGCTGCAAGGGCAGGGCCTGGATGAAAGCGCGCGTCAGTTCGCCACTGAACGTGCCGGTTCCCTCGGAGGGACGCAATGACTCAGGACATCCGCCAGCGCAAGATTCGCCTCGGCGACCTCCTGGTCCAGGCCGGGCTGATCAGTGACGCTCAGTTGCAGCTCGCATTGCAGGACCAGAAGCGGACCGGCTCCAAGCTCGGTCGCACGGTACTGGATCTCGGTTTCATCGATGAAGGACGCCTGCTTCGGGCGCTTTCCGAGCAGTTGCAGATCCCCTTCGTCGAGCTCAAACACTACAAGTTCGATAATCAGCTGACCCAGAGCCTGCCCGAGGCAATGGCACGGCGTTTCCGCGTCATCGTGCTGTCGCGCCAGGCTGAGGGGCTGCTGGTCGGCATGACCGATCCGCTCGACCTCTTCGCCCAGGACGAAATGGAGCGTTTGCTGGGCAAACGGGTATTCCCAGCGGTGGTCCGTGAAAGCGAGCTGCTGGGCGCCCTCGATCAGCTCTACCGACGCACCAGCGAAATCGCCTCGCTGGCCGGTGAGCTGGAAGGCGAACTGCAAGACAGCGACTTCGACTTGTCGCGCCTCGGTGCCGAGAGCAACAGCGACGCGCCCGTTGTGCGGCTGTTGCAGACGCTGTTCGAAGATGCCGTGCAGATGAAAGCTTCCGACATTCACATCGAACCCGACGAAGGCGTGGTGCGGATCCGTCAGCGTATCGACGGTGTACTCAACGAGCAGGTGATGAAAGAGCATCGCGTCGCGTCGGCGCTGGTCATGCGTTTGAAGATCATGTCCGGCCTGGACATCTCGGAGAAGCGTTTGCCGCAGGATGGTCGCTTCAACATCCGGGTGAAGGGCCGCAACATTGATGTGCGTGTGTCGACGATGCCGGTGCAGTTCGGCGAATCGGTGGTGATGCGCCTGCTCGACCAGAGCGGGGCGATGTTTCAGCTCGACGGCACCGGCATGCCGCCGGCGATGCTCGAGCGCTTCCGTCGTCTGCTGCAACGTCCCCACGGCATGGTGCTGGTCACTGGGCCGACCGGCTCGGGTAAAACCACCACGCTCTATGCAGGGCTTTCCGAGCTGAACAGCCCCGAGAAGAAGATCATCACCGTGGAAGATCCGGTGGAATACCGCCTGCCGCGGGTCAATCAGGTTCAGGTCAATGCCAAGATCGAGCTGACCTTCGCGCGCGTGCTGCGAGCCGCGCTGCGTCAGGACCCGGACATCGTACTGGTCGGCGAGATCCGCGATCAGGAGACCGCCGAGATCGGCCTGCGCGCCGCGCTGACCGGTCACCTGGTGCTGTCGACGTTGCACACCAACGATGCGCTGACATCGGCCATGCGCCTGATCGACATGGGCGTGGAGCCTTTCCTCGTCGCCACGGCGCTGAACGCGGTGCTGGCCCAGCGCCTCATCCGTCGCGTCTGTGAAAACTGCCAGGAAGAACACCAGCCGGATCCGCGTCAGCTGGTCTGGCTGGAAACGCTGCACGGCGGGTCGCTGGCCGACAAGCGTTTCCGTCGCGGCAGCGGCTGCCACCAGTGCCACAACAGTGGTTACAGCGGCCGGATCGGTGTCTATGAGTTGCTCGAACTCGACGAACCGATGATCGCCGCGCTGCGTCGTGGTGATCCGCAAGGCTTCGCCGAAGCCGCGCGCAAGCAACCGCATTACCGGCCGCTGGCCGAATGTGCATTGGATTACGCCATTGCTGGCATCACCAGCGTGGATGAAGTGCTCAAGGTGTGCGCCACCCTGGCGGATGACGAGGTGACGGTGTGAACGCCCAGGCTGCGCCACGCCGCGCCGCTCCGGTAGGAGCCAGCTTGCTGGCGATCCGCAGCTGCTCGGACACCAGCGCCCATACCAATCCCGCCGAATGGGTTAGCGACCAACGCCCCAGTGGCGGGTCGCGTTCTCCCGGTGCCCCCAATCGCCGCGAGGGCGCGCCTCCTACAGGGTTCGATGTGCACCGGCTGCTCGGGTGGGAGGCCCGACCTCGGGGCGATGCTTTTGGCGTCGCAGGGCGGTTGGAACCCGCGCGGCCATTGTTCATGTGCAGAATCGCGCCGGCTGGTGGCGACAGGGGGGGGCGTGCCGATGCCTAGCTTCCGCTACACCGGCCGCAACGCGCAGGGCGTCAAGATCAGCGGCGCGCTCGAGGGTGCCAGCGCCGACTCCGTGGCGGGCGAGTTGTTGTCACGACAGATCACTCCGCTGACCATCGAAGCCCGCGAGAGCCAGGCCGGCAACGGTGATGCGTTGGCGGTGCTGCGCGAAAAGCTCCGGCGCAAACGCGTCGATCTCGATGAGCTGATCATCTTCAGCCGCCAGATGTACAGCCTGAGCAAGGCCGGTGTGCCGATCATCCGCGCTATCGGCGGTCTGGCAGAGTCGAACCGAAACCTGTTCTTCCGGCAGATCCTGCAGGACGTGCGTGCCAGTCTGGAGAGCGGTCAATCCATGGCCGTCGCGCTGAACGCCCACCCCAAAGTGTTCAACAACCTGTTCGTCAGTATGGTCAGCGTTGGCGAGAACACCGGCCAGCTCGACCAGGCGTTTAAGCAGCTGTCTGCCTATCTCGAGCTGGAGCGTGAAACCCGCAAGCGCATCAAGCAGGCGACCCGTTATCCCATCTTCGTCATGGTCGCCATGGGCGTCGCGCTCGCGGTGATCAACCTGCTGGTGATCCCGGCTTTCGCTAAGGTGTTCGCCCAGTTCCACGCCCAGCTGCCCTGGGCCACCCGCGTACTGATCGGCACCTCCAACTTCATGCGCGACTACTGGTGGCTGTTGCTGCTGGGCATCGTTGGCGGGCTTTACGCCTTCTTCAAATGGATCGAGACCGATGCCGGACGACTCCAATGGGACCGCATCAAACTGCGCCTGCCCATTGTCGGCGGCATCTTCGAACGCATCGCTCTGGCGCGTTTCACCCGAACCTTCGCGATGATGTACCGCGCCGGCGTGCCGTTGCTGCAGACCCTTTCGATCAACAGCGCCAGCGTTGGAAATCAGCATATCGGCCAGGCGATTCTCGGCATCCGCGAAAGCGTCGAACGCGGCGAAGCGCTGACTCGCTCGGCCCACAACTCTGGCCTGTTCACCCCACTGGTCCTGCAGATGATGGCCGTCGGCGAAGAAACCGGCGCGCTGGACGACCTTTTTATCGAAGTGGCTGATTTTTACGAACAGGAAGTCGATTACGACCTTAAGCAACTGGCCGACGCCATTGAGCCAATCCTCATCGTCTGCATGGGCGTGATGGTGCTGGTGCTGGCGCTGGGTGTGTTTTTGCCGATGTGGGAACTGGGTAGCGCGGCGCAGGGGAGAGGGTGATGAGCTTCGAACAACTTGATTACAGACGTGATCCGACAGGCACGGCGGTTGCAGAGTGCTTAATCACAGGTAACCAGATGACAGAAAACCGACAGCGGGCAAGCGAAATGCGGCGAAACAAGGGCTTTACGATGATCGAGCTGGTTATTGTGATCGCCATTCTCGGGATCCTCGCTGCTGTGGCCTTGCCACACTTCATCGACTCGGCCAAGGACGCCCATCGCGCCAGCGTGCGCAGCGCAGGCGGTGCGCTGACGTCTGCCGTCTCGCTGTTGCGCGGCCAATACGAACTCAACCGCAACGGCGGCAGCAATGCCTGCCTGGCCGATAACTGCCAGATCAACGTGCAGGGCTACGGCAACGGCGCGATGGACGTGAACGTCAACGGCTGGCCCGTGGGCACCGAACGCAGCGGCACTCCGCTCGCCAACACCAGTATGTCTGCCGATGAATGCCGCAACCTCTGGAGCAACCTGCTGCAAGCCTCCTCCCAGAGTCTGACCGGCACCAATCCGGCATTCACAGCCACGGCCAATAGCACTCGCTGCCTATACACCTACAACCTCGATGGCGGTGACGACGTCATCGAATACAACGCCAATACCGGCGAAGTTTTCGTCAACTTCAACTGAGTCAACAAGGAGCGACAACTATGAAAAAGCAACAGAGCGGTTTCACCATGATTGAGTTGATTATGGTTATTGTGATTTTGGGGATTTTGGCTGCGTTTGCGTTGCCGAGATTTGCGGATTTTGGGTCGGATGCGCGCGCGGCATCGATTAATGGAGCACTAGGGGCTGCGAAGTCGGCCAGCGCAATCGTGCACTCAGCAATTCTGGTTGATCCTAGCGAAGTCACAAATAACGCTATTCTTATAGAAAATAAAAGTGTGGACGTTTCGAACGGATACCCGACATTGGGTGGGTTGCTTGTTGCTGCAGGATTGGAGCAGGACTTTGAAATTGTAAATACTAATAGTGTGGTCCAAAAGGGCCTTCCTGCTGAGTTGAGAGGGACCTGTGGATTTAGCTATACGGCTGCTGTAGCAGCGGATGCTACTGCTGACCCGGTAGTTGTAGCTGCGCCTCCGGTGTTTGCTGCTTTGGGCGGGGGAAGTCTACCTGTTACTTCTGCTAATTGCGGCGGCTAATTACTGTAGCCACGCAGGGCAAGTACACTCGCCAATGCCTGAAATTCGTGCGGCCTATGTCTGACGGGTTTCACCCGTCCTACGGCTGCAGTGCAACCCGGCTTCTGGCCGGGTTGCCACGAATTTCTGGGAGCTGGTCAATTCCCGCCCCAACCCGCTTGAATAAAAGGGCTGGCCAATGGTTGAACAACGCGGTTTTACGATCGTCGAGTTGATCATGGTGGTCGTGATTCTCGGCATTATTTCCGCCGTGGCCATCCCGCGCTTTTTCGATCGCAAGACTTTCGATGAGCGCTTTTATTTCGAAGAAGTTCTTTCGTCAGTTCGCTATGCGCAGAAATTGGCAGTGGCGAGTGGCTGCCCGGTCCGATTTGTACTTGATGGCAACGGTTATGCGCTGAGTTATCGTGGGAGTGGTTGTACCTCCACGATGGGTGAGGATTACTCCAAGCTGATTCCGTCGGGCATAACGCTCAACAAGGGCCTCGATATCACCTTCAATTCCCTAGGCTGTGTCGTGGCAAATATCGAAGAGCTCTCGGTATGTGCAACAACTGGAACGGATACGGCAAATGTCGGTGGCCATGTCTTCACCGTCCACGCCGCCACCGGCTTTGTCGAGGCGGGCCGATGACTCGGCTTCTAATCCTGGGTTGGGCTGCGTCTGCGAATCCCAAAGAGAGGGACAATGGTCACCGCACTGGCACATCCACTATGGGCTCCGACGCTACGCCCCTCAACCGCAACCTGCCGTGCGCAAACGTAGGGTGGATGACGCTTCACCCATCCACCTATGTCCTCCAACCCCGTCTTCATTGTCAGAACCAACGGTGGAAAACGCTTCGCGGTTTCACACCCTACGGCCGCGCCACGGGGCCGAGGTGTCTCCCATGACCCGACCTCAACGCGGCATGACCTTGGTCGAGTTGGTCATCACCATCGTTATCATCGGCATCGCCGCCGCCGCGCTGTTTTCAGCCATGGCCAATATCACCGGCCGCTCTGCCGATCCGATGTTGCGGCAGCAGAGTTTGTATATTGCGGAGGCGTATATGGAGGAGATTCTGCAACAATCGTATTCTCAAATTACGCCGAGCGATTGTAACGAGCGAGCCTGCTTTCAGGATGTCAGGAAGTATCACGAGCTGGCCACCAGTAAACCCTATGACATTAATGGTGCTGAAATTGGTTTAGATGGCTATGCGGTGCGAGTTGAAGCCAAAGAGATAAAGAATGGGCTCAATGGTATTGATGCCATACAAGTAACCGTGACCGTTACACATCCATCAAGTAAGGAACTGCAGTTAGTTGGTTGGCGCACCTGCTATGGGGAAGACTCATGCCCATAATGTCCCCTGCAATGCACTTAGCAACTGGGTTGCTCACGACCAGTCTTCACCACAGCGCGACGAATCGCCAGCAAGCAGAATCCGGCAAACACGCCGGTCGGGGATTCACTTTGGTCGAACTAATCATGGTCATCGCCCTGGCTGGAATCGTCGCGGTAATGATCTCCACCGTCATGACACGCCCCCTGCAAGGCTTCGCTGACCAAAGCCGCCGCGCTGAGCTCACCGATCTCGCTGCAACTGCGCTCAACCGCATGGCGCGGGATATCCGGTTGGCGGTGCCGAATTCGCTGGCCGTCTCCAAAGATGAAATTCGAAGCGTGCCCATTGCAACAGCGGGCCGCTATCGCGCCAATCAACCGGACCCCAACGGGCCTCGTCAGGACCCGCCGATCTGTGCTCCGTTGGCCGGTCCATGCACCATCGAGATCCTCTCCCCGATGGAGCCGCAGAAGGACCCTGGCAAGCATTGGCTGATTATTTACAACACCGGTTCGCTCATTGGGCTTCCCGAGCCTGTCGACGGGACGATCTCGCCAATATCGCCGAAGGTATTCAGCTGGACAGGGGGCGTGCTTAGTGCGGACTTGTCGAACTTCCGATTCGCGTTTGCTTCACCTCAACACCGCTTTTATCTGGCCAACAAGGTCGTCGGTTATCGATGCGCGGCGGGAGTTCTTGTGCGAGCGGAATTTCCCGATCTTGCTGCAGCGGATTACTCCAAGGCTTCTATGGTCGTGAATCACGTGGACTGTGGCAAAAGCAGCTTTACCTACGAACCCGGAACTAATACCCGTAACGGCCTTGTTACGCTCAAGCTGGTGCTCACCAATGAAGGCGGAACCGTCACCCTGCTGCAACAGGTTCACGTCGACAATGCGCCCTGATCTTTCCTTGCTGCGCAGCCGTCAAGGCGGCTTCGGTCTGGTCGCCGCAATGTTCGTGATCGTCGTCGTTGCCGGTGCGGTTGTCGCGATGTCGCGCATGTCCGAAATCCAGAGCTCCACCAGCAGCATGGCTATTCAACAAGTGCGTGCGTATCAGGCCGCGCGGGCGGGATTGGAGTGGGGCATCGCCCGTGTCCTTGCAAAACAGTCGCCCGAGGCGAGCTTTAGCCTCGATGGATTCGATGTGAAGGTTGAGGAACCAAAACCACTAACCGATGCAGGGCTTATCCAGGAAGAAGACAACAACGTCAGATTTCGTCAGATTTCTGCAACTGCGCAGTACGCGACGGAAGGAAGCCCGGATTATGTTTATCGCAAACTGGCTGCCGTCGTGGAGGTGCCATGAGTCTTATCCATAGGGCAGGGCGCCTTCAACTGCCGGGGCTGCTACTTACGAAAGGCCTAGATATGGCCGCGTTTGGCATCAGCACATTTCTACTAGTTGCCTGCGCACTGTTATTTAGCGCTACGGTTGAGGCGGCGACATATAACCTGAGCGCTGGACAATACCCTCCGTGTTCAAGTAAGAGCTGGACGGCAAATGGTAATACCTACGTCTGCAACTACGGGAAAGTTACGCTAAATGCCGGTGATGCCGTTGTGGCTAATGCATCTAGCACGCTTTGGGCCGAAAACGGGTTTTTAATCGATGCCAGTGTTGTCGGTTCTTCTGCACATAACATAATGTTACGTTCGTCTTATGGGGTTATTATAACATCGGGAGGAAGTAGCGCTGGTACCGTTATCTTCGGCTCTGTCGTGGGAGCAAGCGTGACGTTGGGAGGCACCACCGTGAAAGGTAGTGTGACCGGCTCCGGTGGAGCGGTTATGGTGAATAGCGAGATCGAGGGGAATGTCGGGTTCAATAATGAAATTACCCTGACCAATACGATCGTCGCTGGGTTTGTGGAAAGTGCGAATCGTGAGATAACTCTGAGCGGCGGTAGTGTCGGCGGTGGAGTCAACAGTTCCGGTGGGGCAGGGGTGTTTATAGATGGCACTACGGTACAGGGAGATATCTCTTCAGCGAATATAATATCTATTGAAGATTCTAAGGTTACGGGTAATGTAGGGAGTAGTTGTTGCAAGGTGACTGTAACCTCATCGTCAGTCCAAGGTGATATTTTCACCCAGGGAAATCCGATAGAGCTCAATGGTACCGATGTGGTAGGTACGGTCAGCAATACAAACAAGATATATTTAAATAGTTCATTTGTATATGGCGATGTGCTAGCGGCAACAGGCTGGGGAAGCCAGGTGACCATTCAGGGCATAGGCAATAGTCGGATATACGGTCAATGCGCTTACAGTGGTGTCTCTCCAACTTATCTATGCAGTGACTCTAAAGATATTAATGAGCTACTGCCTCTATATCTGCGCTTCGATGAGGCAACATGGCGGAACGCAACCGTGCGCAACAGTGGCACGCTTGATATGGTTGGTTCCGCTAGCGGTGCTGCAGAGACAGCCGGAGCGACCCCCGCTTTGGCCAGCCCTTGGGGGACTTGCCGTTACGGAAAATTTTCCGGAACTGGCCTTGTCAGCGTGCCGCACAGCGCAGCATTGAGCTTCTCTAATGAACTTAGTGCTAGTTTCTGGTTAAACGTAAGCGAGTTGCCGACAAGTGGCTCGGTTGCACTGCTCGATAAGGGCGATAACTATAGGCTCGAGCTGGACTCGTCAGGACGCTTAGTTTTGAGAGTTAACACCCGCAGCAGAGAGTTGGTCATATCTACGGTGGTTGGTGAAGGGTGGAACCATGTTGGTTTTAATCTAGAGTATCGATCTTTTATATTTATTCTGCCCACGATTAACGCAAATATTTATATCAATGGTAAATTGAAGGTTAGTGGTTCGGATACAGCTATTGTTGGGCTGGGCCCTGTCATCAATAATAGATACCTTAATATCGGCGGTGTCGGCAGCAATGGCCTACGAGGTTTTATTGATGAAGTGCGCCTTGGCGACGTGTTATGGGGAGCTACAGAGTTTGGCCGGCAAGCCAGAGCGCGGCATTGGTGTGGCAGCTCTTCAGCAATTGATCATTTCGAGTTCGTCACCGGCGAGGGCGCGCATACCTGCAGTCCGCAAACGGTTACGCTCAAGGCGTGTACCAATGCTGCTCCGGCTGCATGCCAGCCCTATCCAGGTACCGTATCGGTGACTTTGGCGGGCAACGGCTGGGTCGGGGGTAGTAATCAGTCTCTGGTCAATGGCACTGGTAGCTTCAAATTACAGGGACTAGCGCTTCAGATGCCACTCGGGCTCTCCGCCTCGAATCCCCCATCGGCTAAACAGACGCTTTGCCAGGTTGGTAAAGCCCCTTTGTCATCCGAATGCAATGTGACCTTTTCGCAGAGCGGCTTTATTTTCGAGGTGCCGGACATGCTGGCTGATCAGGAAAAGACGGTCCACATGCGTGCGGTCGTTAACCTTGGTGATGCAAAAAGCCCGCACTGCGAACCGGCGTTTACCGATAGCTCGGTCCCGCGCGAGGTACGTTTCTGGAGCAGCTTCGTTACTCCGTCTGAAAGCGATCTAACGGACAGCTCACAACGGGTTATTGTGAACAAAGCAGCGGTTGGGCAGACCTTTGAAGAGGCTACGTCGCTCGCGCTTCGTTTCGACAAGGAGGGATTCACTTCGCTCGCGGTGAAATATTCCGAAGCCGGTCGGATGCTGCTCAATGCGTACTATCCGGGCGGCATCGGAGAGAAAGACAGCGGGGCGATGAGCGGCAGCGATAGCTTCGTCTTCGCGCCGGCGGGATTCTGTGTCCAGCCCTCCGAGACCTGTTCCAATAAAGACAGCCACTGCGACGTTTTTCGGAAAGTCGGGCAGGTATTTTCGACGACAATCACACCGGTAGGCTGGCCGGCCGAAGGTGACCTTTGCTCGGCGAAAGCGACCGTTAATTATCGGCAGGGTCAGATAAAGGTTAGTCCCGTCGTGCAAGCACCCTCTCGAGCCATAGGCGGAAAGGACGGGAAACTGCTCCTGCCGGTCGACAGTCACTATGACCACTTTCCTCCGGGATCGCCAGCGGGCTGGGATGGAACCATAACTCAGGATATCGCGCTATCGGAAGTCGGCGTGTTTCGTTTGCGTGTCGAGCCGCCTCCCTACTTAGGCGTGGCGGTGCCAGTCAGCGAGTCGGCTCCGATCGGCCGGTTCATCCCGCATCACCTGAAGGCCAGCATTGAAGGCGTGCTGAGCCCAGGTTGCGGAGTGTTCAGCTATCAGGATCAGCCAGTCGGGTTCTCTACTCCTCCGACGCTGACGATCACCGGTTACGGCGTCTCGGAAGGAACTGAATACCCCACCGATAACTACGATTTCGATGGTTTCTGGGGATTCAGTCCCGGTCCTTCGCCGAGTTGGCTGGAGGCTGACCGAGAAGTGAATCTTGCCGCAAAACTGAAGTACGGAAACGGCGATCCCGATGAGCTGGAATGGCAAGAGATTGAATCCCTCTCGCCCCGCGAGAGTGGGAAGAACAATGGGGACGGGCAGCGGACCTATATCTGGGATGCGGATTGGCTGCGCTACCTGCGAGCTGCGCAACCAGGCGCCGACGACCATCCATTCCAGCTCCGCTTGCGCTTTGCTGCCGAAGCGCTGACAGACAGGGACGGTGTTTGTCATGGCAGCGCTTGCGAATCTTTCGGGGCGATTTTGGGGCAAAGCGAGTTTCGCCTTGGCCGGCTACGGATCGGCAACGGCCACGGCTCCGAGCTGCAGGACCTGAGCCTACCTTGGGTCATCGAGACCTGGCAGGCATCGAGCATCTTTCGCCCTGAGGCCGGCGATACCTGCAGTGCGACGGTTTGGGGGAACGCACAGGCAACCGAACAGGTGGGCAATCTGGCGGGCAAGGATCTACGGATCGACGGCGGAAAGATCGGGTACGAAGGTAGCCTGATCATCACCAAGCCGGATGCCACCGGTGAAGCCCGGATTGGGTTTCAACAGGTGCCCGAATGGCTCTGGTATGACTGGCAGGACGTAGGGCGGGAGGCGAGCCAGGGGCTGGCCAGTTTTGGGATCTACCATGGCCCGAAGCCGTTGATCTTCCGCCGCGAGATTTACCGGGGAATGTGAATAACCGAATACAAAAAGGCCGCTCACTGAGCGGCCTTTTCGTCTGGGTATAAAAGAGGGGAATCCCTGGCCTGCCTTTACCAGGGTCCCCAAAAACTGGTTACCTGGGTTATTGCAGGGCGCGTGCCAATTCTGGCAGCTATGGCTGCGGTCGCGTCTGGTAGCTGTCAAGACGCAGCCCTAAGTTATCGGTGCGTGGCCTGAGCAGCAGTGGCTATGCGGGTTTCAGCGGCTTTTGATGGTGCTGATTACAGACGGCCCGAGCGGTATGGCTGGTTGCCGGAGGCTTTGAATGCTGATCCGGACAGGAGCTTTCGCTTGATCGAAGGGCACGCCACTGTCGGCGTGCCCATCTTTGGCGCATCAGTTCTGTTCCGGCCAAACTCGCAGCGGAGCGCCTTCGGTGGGCCAGAAGCGCAGCTGATCGATCTTGGAGACGTCCCAACGTTCGATTTGCGAGAGCAGTTCGAGGAAGTGCTGTTCCTGCTTCATGATGTGATCGGCGCACATCTTGCGCGTGCTGCCGATTTCGCTGAAGCGCAGCTTATGGCCGTCGAGCTGGTAGCTGGCGAACCAGTGGTTACAACCGGCGTTGCCATAGGCGCGGTCTTCGCTAAAGGTCAGCGACACAGGGTTACGGCCTACCACGGGCTCGTCACCGATCCACTCGGCGATATAGGTGACTTCGTTCTGCAGGGTTAAGGGTTCGACCGAGCAACCGGTTACGGACAAGAAGAACAAGCCGGCCAGGATAGTTTTTTTCATGACTTTGCCCTCTGGCAGGCTGGGCAGAGGTGTCGGCCGGTGTCGTTCGTCCAGCCCAGTTCGGCAATCCTCGCTTCGGCCGCTGGCGCGCGCGCGGCTTCGCCCTTGGCGGCGTCTACGGCGAACTCGAAATCCAGTTGCTTACCGCAACCGTCGCAGTCGACCTGCCAGTTGATGATCGCCAGCTCCTTGAACACCGGTCCGTTCGCCACGGCCATCCACTGGCCTGGCGGGTTGATCAGGTGGCGAACCTTGTCGACGGTCAGGCGCTGGGAGAGGTCTCGGCTGCCTTTAAGCGTGACGATAAGGACGTCGCCTGAGCGAACATTGCCACCGTTGCCGGTGACCTGGTAACGGCCCGGCGCCAAGGCGCGGCATTCGGTCAGGGTGTGTCCTGGGTTGAGCAGGGTGTAGCGAAAATCGTGTTCGGCCATGACTCGCGATCGATTCGGAATGGGGGGAGTTGCGGTGGGCCGTAATGCTAGCACGGGAGCCGGGCAGAGGCTGCTCTGGGAGGCGGAACACCGGGAGAAGTAAAAAAACCAGCGGCGTGTGCGGGGTGGGCTTGGATGGCGGTGTTCCCCCAGCCTCTCCCCAAACGGGGAGAGGCTGGGCCGTCAGACAGCTACGGTTGTTGCCGGATGGAGAGCCGCGAAGGACCACGTCAATGTGAAGCATCAACGAACCCAAGCTATCAAGCGGTTCCATACGCACAGCACCAGAACACGCTGCTCATCTAGCTTGTTCATGGCATCTCGAACATTCCAAACAACGGAAGCGTCCAGCCCCTTTGCAATCATGACCGGTGCGTCAAGCCATTGGGTTAAGGGCGGCTGCTGTCGAACGTTTCGTCGAGGAAGCGTTGCATGTCATTCCATGAGCGCTCGTCGGCGGCTTTGTTGTAGGCCACATCGACGCCTTTTTCCTGAAACTTGTCAGCCCCTGGATTGGTGAAGCCGTGTTTGGCGCCTGGCAGGTTGACGAATTGATAGTCGGCGCCGGCTTTGACCATTTCGGCGCTCAGTGCGGCGACGTCTTCGGCACTGACCATACTGTCGGCGCTGCCGTGTTCGACCAGTACGCGCGCTTTGACACTCCCCGGCGCTGCGCGGGTTTCGGTGGCCAAGGCGCCGTGGAAGCTGACAACGCCTTCGAGTGGTACGCCCTGGCGGGCCATGTCCAGCACGACCTTGCCGCCGAAGCAGTAGCCAACGGCGGCGAGTTTGGCGGCGTCGGTCTGCTGTTGCTGTTTGAGCAGATCCACACCGGCGTTGAAGCGGGCCTTGGCCGCGTCGGCGTCGGCCAGTGCAGCTTTCATGAAGCTCATCGCATCCTTCGGATGCTCGGTGTTCTTACCCTCGCCATACATATCGATTGCCAGGGCGCTGTAACCCAGTCCGGCCAGGTCACGGGCGCGGCTTTTGGCGTAGTCATTGAGGCCCCACCATTCATGGACCACCACGACGCCAGGGCGCTGGCCTTCGATAGCGTCGTCGTAGGCGTAGTAGCCAACCATCTTGGTGCCGTCGGCTGCGGTGTAGGGGATTTCCTGAGTCTGGATCTCAGCGTGAGCGATGGCGCTGACCGCCATCAGGGCTGCACCGAACAGTTGATAACGCATGGTGGACTCCTTGTTGACGTTGGTATCGAGACGTTCCGATAATTAGCCGGAGTTCGACACAGGTGCAACAAGGTTGTTCAGCGGGTAAAGCGCGGGCAGGAGCCGGAAGCGTTTCGGGGGGGGATGTGAATCAAGGCGGTCTGAGTACCTGAGCCCGTCCCTGGGCTCAAGTTCATCGATGATGATTCGGCGCTGCCCATCAGGATCAGCGCTGCCCGGACAGTTACCAGCCCGGCACGCCGTGCATGTCTGGCAGTCGGTGGGCGATGCCCTTGTGACAGTCGATGCAGGTCGCTTCGCCTTTGCCTAGTGCTTTGGAGTGGAACTCGGCGGCGCGTTTGCTCTGGCGAGTGAAATCCATGAACTCGTAGTTGTGGCAGTTGCGGCACTCTAACGAGTCATTGGCCTTCAGACGACGCCATTCACGCTCGGCCATTTCCCGGCGCATGCCGAGGAATTTTTCACGCGTGCTGATGGTGCCGAAGATCTTTCCCCAGACCTCTTTCGAAGCCTGCATCTTGCGCGCGATTTTATCTGTCCATTCGTGTGGCACGTGGCAATCCGGACAGGTCGCGCGGACGCCGGAGCGGTTGGTGTAGTGGATGGTGTCCTTGATCTCCATGTACACGTTGTCTTCCATCTCGTGACAGGAAATGCAGAAGGCTTCCGTGTTGGTCGCTTCGAGGGCGGTGTTGAAACCGCCCCAGAAGATGATACCGGCAAGGAAGCCCCCAAGGGTTAGAACGCCCAGACTGTAGTGCACGCTTGGGCGGCGCAGAACGGTCCAGTAACGCTTGAGGAACGACAGTATCGACTTCATCCAGGCGTCCTCACTGTTCGTTCTGCTGGTTTTCGTGATAGAGCAGGTCGTCGATGTTCTCGAAGTCGTTCTCTACCAGCGGTTTCACGTCGTGCTGCACCACATGGCACTGGGTGCAAAAGTAGCGACGCGGGGCAACAGCGCCGAGCGTCTGGCTATCGCGATCGGTGAAGTGGGTGATGCTGATCATTGGCGCTTGAGTACGAGCACTGTTGGCACGGCTGTGGCAGGACAAGCACTTGTTGCCGTTTATATCGACCTGATAGCCGCGAATGGTGTGCGGAATAGTCGGTGGCTGCTCCGGATAGTTGCGCTCGCGCTTCAGATCCTTGTTTTCCTCATCCTTGAGCGGAGGCGGGGTGAACTCCTGAGTGATGGTGCCGCCCGGCCGGCGACCATCCGGGGCGGGCGCATCCAGTGGGTAATCGGGCCCGGCTGCGACGGCCACGCCAAACACCGCGAGGAGTATCAAAGGCAGTAAACGGAATTTCATGGTGACTCTCCTCAGGCGATGCTGACCACTTCGATCTTCACGGCGCACTTCTTGAAATCGGTTTGCTTGGAGATCGGGTCGGTAGCGTCGAGGGTGACCTTGTTGATCAATTTGTTGGCATCGAAGAAGGGCACGAAGATCAGCCCCTTCGGTGGCTTGTTGCGGCCACGGGTTTCGATGCGAGCCTGCATTTCACCGCGTCGACTGATGACCTTGACCACGCTGCCGCGGCGGGCCTTGAGCTCGCGCGCATCGTCCGGATGCATGTACACCAGCGCATCCGGCACAGCCTGGTGTAGTTCGTCGACACGCTGGGTCATGCTGCCGGTGTGCCAATGCTCCAGCACGCGGCCGGTACTGAGCCAGAACGGATATTCTTCATCCGGCATCTCTGCAGGTGCCTCATAAGGCAGTGCGAAGATGATCGCCCGCTTGTCCGGATAACCGTAGAACTGTACCTCTGAGCCTTTCTCGACGTAGGGGTCATGGCCTTCACGGTAACGCCAGAGGGTCTCCTTGCCGTCTACAACCGGCCAGCGCAGGCCGCGCTCCTGATGGTAACGGTCGAAATCGGCGAGGTCGTGACCATGACCGCGACCAAACTGGGCGTATTCCTCGAACAGGCCTTTCTGGACGTAGAAGCCATAGTCCTCCGACTCTTGGTTCCGGTAGCCTTCTTCGATATCCGAAACGGGGAAGGTGTCGACCTGACCGTTTTTGAAAAGCACCTCGAACAGTGTCTTGCCTTTCAGCTCCGGTGATTTGGCCAGCAGCTCGGCAGGCCAGACTTCATCGGTGGTAAAGCGTTTGGAGAATTCCATCAATTGCCAGAGGTCCGAGCGCGCTTCACCTGGCGGGCTGACCAGCTGGTGCCAGAAATGGGTGCGACGCTCGGCATTGCCGTAGGCACCTTCCTTCTCCACCCACATCGCAGCGGGAAGGATGAGGTCTGCAGCCTGGGCCGAGACCGTGGGATACACGTCAGAAACAACGATGAAGGTTTCCGGGTTGCGCCAACCGGGCAGTACCTCCTGCATGATGTTGGGGCCGGCCTGCATGTTGTTCGTCGCCTGGGTCCAGTAGACCCTCAGGCCACCGTCCTTGAGCTCGCGGCTTTGTTGCACGGCATGGAAGCCGGGCTTTTCCGGGATGGTGCCTTCGGGCAGTTTCCAGATCTTCTCGGTGACGGCCCGATGCTTGGGGTTGGTGACGACCATGTCCGCAGGCAAGCGGTGAGAAAAAGTGCCCACCTCGCGTGCCGTGCCGCAGGCCGATGGTTGTCCGGTAAGCGAGAAGGGGCTGTTGCCCGGCTCGCTGATTTTTCCGGTAAGCAGATGAATGTTGTAGATCATGTTGTTCGCCCAGACCCCGCGGGTGTGCTGGTTGAAACCCATGGTCCAAAACGACATCACTTTTGTTTTCGGATCGGCATAGAGTTCCGCCAGCATCTGCAGACGCTCTTCCGGAACACCCGATTCGCGAGCCGCGCGCTCCAAGGTGTATGGCTTGAGGAATTCGGCATAGTCTTCAAAGCTGATGTCGGTCCAGCCGCCTGCCGCAGCGGCATTCTCGGCCTTCATCTCCCGCGGATCGGTCGCTCGTAGGCCATAGCCGATGTTGGTGTTGCCCTTGGCGAACTTGGTGTGATTCTTGATGAAGTCCTGGTTGACCGCGCCACTCTCGATGATGTGGTTGGCGATGTAGTTGAGAATCACCAGGTCGGTCTGCGGCGTGAACACCATCGGTATGTCCGCAAGATCGAAGCTGCGGTGCTCGAAGGTCGACATCACAGCGACTTTCACATGCGGCGCGCTAAGGCGGCGGTCGGTCACGCGGGTCCAGAGCACGGGATGCATCTCGGCCATGTTCGAGCCCCAAAGCACGAATGCGTCCGCGGCTTCGATATCGTCGTAGCAGCCCATGGGCTCGTCCATGCCGAAGGTGCGCATGAAGCCGACAGCGGCAGACGCCATGCAGTGCCGCGCGTTCGGGTCGAGGTTGTTGGAACGAAAACCTGCCTTCATCAGCTTGCTGGCCGCATAGCCTTCCCACACGGTCCACTGGCCGGAACCGAACATGCCTACGGCAGTGGGGCCGTGGTCTTTCATCGCGGTCTTGTATTTCTCTTCCATGATGTCGAAGGCCTGCTCCCAACTTACAGGTTGAAACTCGCCCTGTTTGTCGTACTTGCCATCCTTCATCCGCAACAGCGGCTCAGTCAGACGGTCGGAGCCGTACATGATCTTCGACAGAAAATAGCCTTTGACGCAGTTGATGCCGCGATTGACCTCGGCCTTGACATCGCCATGCGTGGCGACCACACGGTCGCCGCTGGTGGCGACCATCACGCCGCAGCCGGTGCCACAGAACCGGCACGGCGCCTTGTGCCACTTGAGCGCCGTCGCCTGCGGATCAGTAACGAGGTTGCTAGCACTGGTAGCGATAGGCATGCCAGCCACGCTTGCTGCGATGGCCGCGGCGTTGGCTTTGGCGAATTGACGTCGTGTGAGGCTCATTCAGGCTCTCCTTCGGGGCTGAGGAGTTCGTGGTAAATCAGGGCAGCGTTGAGGACGCCAGGCAGTTGTTGGATGTGGCTGATGGTGTCGAGAATGCGGCTTTCATGCTCCGCCTCAAGAACCACCACCACTTTTCCGGCGGCGCTTTCCTGATGAAGCTCCGTGCCGGGCAATAGCAGCAGGTTCTGTTTCACCGCATCGAGTAGCTCGGGGCGGCAGTGCACGAGCAGGCTCGCGATATGCAAGGCATTGGTCATTTTTTCTTATGAAGCTCCGCCTGCCCTGAAACGAGCAAGCAATGAATGGAGAGGGTCTTCCGATCTCGAGCAATCAGCTCGGCGGGCCGGGTGGGCCAAAGAACAGCTGGCTTATCCAGACGATGAAGCCATAGCCGGATACGGTCAGGACGCTTAGAAGGGGGAACAGGAAAACCAGCAGAAAGACAAATAGCCGTGTTTCTTCCGGCTTTCCCACAGGTGCGGGGTCGGTATGGTGCGGCACTACGTTCACCTTTAATCCGAGTGGCGTAGTGGGAGTCTAGTAAGCGTTCCCGGCTTAATCAAAGTCAGCTGTCTATTTGACTAAGGGCTATAGGGGCTAAAACCACTTATATTGATCTGGCGCAATGAACTGGCTCGTGCTGGATGTGTTTCGTCCATCGCGCTCGATAGCCGATTGCCTGGGTACGAGGCTCTGGGACGGTATGCAGGCAGCTTGCTGATACTAGGGTTGTGCTAGCCTGTGAGGCTTTTTTGGGCCCGTGTTGTGCGGGTGTAGAGATTGTTTTCATGTCTTGTGACTCGCTTGATTCCCACCTGAAACGCGGCACGACCGCATACCGCCGAGCAACGCTGGCCCTGTTCTGCGCAGGGTTCGCAACCTTTGCCATGCTCTATTGCGTACAGCCATTGCTGCCGCTGTTGGCCTCGCATTTCTCCGTGTCGGCCGCCACCAGCAGCTTGGCCCTGTCATTGACCACGCTGTCACTGGCGCTCTGCCTGTTGATTTCAGGCGGCTTGGCAGAAAGCTGGGGGCGCAAGCGGGTCATGGCGCTAGCGCTTATGCTGGCTGGGCTGCTTGGTCTTGCCTGTGCAATGGTTGAATCCTGGACCCTGTTGCTTGTATTACGGGCATTGTTGGGCCTTGCACTCAGTGGCTTGCCGGCTTTAGCGATGGCCTACGTGGGGGAGGAGTTCGATCCCGAGTCGTTGCCTGCGGCGATGGGGCTGTATATCGGCGGGACGGCCCTCGGTGGGCTCTTGGGCAGACTGTTGTCGGGCCTGCTGAGCGATCTTGGCGGTTGGCAACTGGCACTGGGCGGGATTGCCGGTTTAGGTCTGGTGGCGTTGGGGGCCTTCGTCTGGCTGCTTCCCGCGTCCCGCCATTTCAAGCCACAACCGCTCTCTCTGCGCGGACTGCTGAGCAACTTTGCTGAGCATCTGAGCAACCCGATCCTGCGCAATCTTTTCCTTCAGGCTTTTCTGCTGATGGGCGGCTTCGTCGCGTTGTTCAACTACATCGGCTTTCGTCTGGCCGGCGCACCGTTCGGCCTTTCCTCAACGGTTATCGGTCTGCTGTTCACTGTTTACCTGGCCGGCATATTCAGTGCGGGTTGGGCCGGGCGGCTGGTGCCACGCCTGGGTGCGAGAAGCGTACTGCAAGGCGGTATCGCGCTGATGCTGTTAGGCGTAGGGCTGTGTTCGACGCCCTGGCTGATAGCAATCGTGATTGGGCTGGCGTTATTCACCTTAGGCTTCTTTGCTGCACATGCCGTGGCCAGCGGGCAGGTCGGCGTGCATGCCAAGGGCGCCAAGGCGCAGGCGTCGGCGCTCTACCTGTGTGCCTATTATCTCGGGTCGAGTGTGGTCGGCTACGCCGCCGGCTACGTATGGGAGCATGCGGGATGGCTGCCTTTGATGGCGGTGCTCGCTGCGCTGTTCGTGATTGCGGCCTGGCGCGCCAGACGGCTATAGCGCGGCGGCGAGTCGGTCAGTCGATTCGCTGCTCGCCACTGAAGGCCAGGGTGGCGCGGCAGGTGCGGCAGAAGTAGCGACGGCCTTTGCGGACCAATGCGTGGCGCTGGGCGGTAAAGGGAAAATCTCGCTCGGGACAGGCACACCGGTAGATGTAAGCACTCGTCTGACGCCGGGTGATCTCGTAGCTGTGGCAGCGATCAGGGGTCAGCTCGTATACGCCGCGCATGATCAATTGCCACTCTTCACCATGGGGGCGAATCCGGCCGCCGAACATCTGGTGAGCGACCAAATGCGCCACCTCGTGAGCCACGGTCTGCTTGAGGAAGTGCTCGCGGTTTTCCTGATACAGCTGCGGGTTGAAGCGCAGCAGGTTGGTGTTCAGATGCGCAACGCCGGCTTTCTGCCCGCGCAATTTGAAGCTGACTTTCGGTCGTTCGAAGCGCTTGTTGAAAAAAGCCTCGGCCTGTTCATAGCAGGCCTCGACTCGGGCGTGTAGCTGGTCGGGCATAGGGGCCTCCGAAGAAGCCCCGAATTATGCCGCAATCCGCCAGGCTGACAATCGCTCAAAGACCGCCGGGCTCTTCCTGAGGACGTTCTTCCTGGGTGCCGTAGCTCTGGTTCGCTTGCACGGTGCGTTCGTAATTGGGTTGCAGGAACTGAGACCAGAACAGAATCATGGATACCAGCACCGTCACCATCACCAGCAGCGCCACACCCCAGATCGAGCTGGCATAGAGAAAGCTTTGCGAGCTGCGCTGGCGCATGAAGGCTGGTAAGCCAGTGAACAACAGGTAAGTGGAGTAGATGCCTGCTATGAGCAGAACGATCGCTGCGAACCAGCGATTCGGGTACAGCCCGGTCACGCCGGCGAGCAGGAACGGGGTGATGACGTAAGCGATGAAACCAATGCACTGGTTCAGATTCGGGCGTACTTCAAACGCGCGCGCCATCCACCTTACGAAAAACCCCATGATCACTGTGCCGACGATGATGGTGATGTACAGCAACAGGCACAGCTGAAAAGCGCTGGCAAAATCGAGTCGGACACGTTCGGCGTCCACCAGGCTCCATCCTACAAAGGTGACACCTATGAACAGGCATACGGCAGGAATCAGCGCCAGCAGCAGCAAATGCATCAGGTAATGCAGGCTGTGGGCGTCTTCCTTCTGACGGATCGTTTCCCAGGCGCGGTCGGGCCGGGTGAACAAGCTGATGAATTCTGGGGTCATGGGGGCCTCCTAATGCCGATGCTTGAGCGCAGGTCTTGCTGGTATAGACGCTCAAGCGCGACAGGGATTCAACGTCACCATGTCGCAGGCAAAAACGGGCCGACGCGGAGGCCTCCGCGTCGGCCCGTATCGTGGCAAGGCTAGCGTACGTAGATCGGGCCAACCCCCATGCCCCACATGATTACTGACAGCGCGAGGATCGCCACCAGCACGACCAGCCCGACAGCCAACACTGAACTCGAGAACAGGAAGCCCTCGTCGGAAGGGATGTTCATGAATGTCGGTAGGCCAACGTAGAGCAAGTAGGTCGTGTAGCAAATTGCCGCTGTGCCCACGATCATGCCCAGCCAGATGTGCGGATAGAGCGCGGCCAGGCCGCCGACGAACAATGGTGTGGCGGTATATGCGGCAAACACGATGCACTGCACCAGCGTCGGGTTTGCGTCATAGGTGCGTGACATCCAGTGGATGAAGGCGCCCATTACGGCCACACCACACAGCATGGCGAGGTAGGACAGCAAGGTGAGTTGCAATGCACTGCTTTCGGTGAGCTTTACCGCCTCGCCACCGCCAATGCTCCAACCGATCTGGGTGGTTCCGATGAACGCCGATATCGCCGGTATCGCTGCGAGTACCAGCACCTCTCCCAAGTGCAAATGCCCGACCTCACGCTCCTCTCCAGTGATTTCCTGCCATTCCTGGCCCGGGTGTGCAAACAGTCCCCAAACGTGATTGATCATGCCAGCGTCTCCTCAGTTTTGGAGGGTCGCTTCGCCTGGCGTGCCGTCAGTAGGACGGGCGTGCGACCTTAAGTCGCAGTATAGGGAGCGGACGGTACGGCGCACTGGGCTTGATTAGAGCAATTGGAAGCTATGAACCTATCGGTAATAGCGTTGCAGTATTTCCATCGCCAGATTGATTGACTGAAGGCGGGTCGTACTGCCGCCACGGTCGGGGTGGTGAATGCTGACCAACTGGCGATAGCGCCGTTTGATGGTATGCAGGCTGAGCGAAGAGGCCTCCTGGTCCAGCTCGAACAGCTCCAAGGCGGCGCGTTTCTGCTCCGGATCCCAATTTTCGTTGCGTTCGCCGAGGTGATCGCCGCGCATGCGCGACCAGAAGCTCGCCAACAGGCATTCCACTTCTTGTTCGTCGGTGTCGCGCAGATTGGTCATGTCCAGGTAGTAGTCGCGCAACGGATCGTTTTCGGCGACTCCGCTGGCACCGGGCACATAGGGTTGAAGCTGCACGTTTAACGGCGAAATCTGGAGGTTGTAGCGGCTCTCGCCCCAGAGCTGGTCGCGCAGCTGGTACAGCGCGTTAAATACCAGGAAATGGGTACGGAACAGCACCAGCTTGTCGAGTAGCGGCAGGTTGGGGATATGAGTGCTATGTCGGGCCTTGAGCTGTTGGATCAGCTGGTATTCGCTGCAACCTTCCGGTTGTTCGCGCAGCAGCACGAATATTTGCTCGGCCAGGTCCATTTCGGGTTCGAGATCATCGTTCATGTCGCAAAGCCTAGCACAAGGCCAGCGTTACAAACGGCTGGATGGATGGGGTGGGGCGCCGGTGCATTTTGCGCGTAAAATGCGCGCCTTTCGCATCTCACCGGACTCTGAAATGGGCAACCTCTCGGTCAACCAGAACAAACTGCAGAAGCGTCTGCGTCGCCTCGCCGGCGAGGCAGTCACTGATTTCAACATGATCGAGGAAGGCGACAAGGTGATGGTTTGCCTGTCTGGCGGCAAAGACAGCTACACCATGCTCGACGTCTTGCTGTGTCTGCAGAAAGTGGCTCCGGTCAAATTCGAAATTGTCGCCGTTAATATGGATCAAAAGCAGCCGGGATTTCCCGAGCACGTGCTGCCCGAGTACCTGAAGTCCATTGGCGTCGACTACCACATCGTCGAGAAGGACACCTATTCGGTCGTCAAAGAAAAAATTCCGGAAGGCAAGACCACCTGCTCGCTGTGTTCGCGTCTGCGTCGCGGCACGCTCTACACCTTCGCCGACGAGATCGGTGCAACCAAGATGGCGCTCGGTCACCATCGCGACGACATCCTCGAGACGTTCTTCCTCAACATGTTTTACGGCGGCACGCTCAAAGCCATGCCGCCCAAGCTGCTGTCTGACGACGGCCGCAATGTGGTGATCCGGCCGCTGGCCTATTGCAGCGAGGCAGACATCGAAGCCTATTCGCAGATGAAGGGGTTTCCAATCATCCCCTGCAACCTCTGCGGTTCGCAGGAAAATCTGCAGCGCCAGGTGGTCAAGGAAATGCTGCAGGAATGGGAGCGCAAATCGCCGGGTCGTACCGAGATCATGTTTCGCGCCTTGCAGAACGTGGTGCCCTCGCAGTTGGCCGACCGCAACCTGTTCGACTTCACCAGCCTGCGCATCGACAACGACGCCACGCCGCGCTTCCTCGATGTGATGAGTTTGTAGCGGCAGCCGTAGGCCTCAACCATACATCCCAAACGAACGCTGTAGGGTGGGCTTCAGCCCACCACGCCAGTTGTAAGTTGGTAACGGTCGGATAGCTCCGCTTCAGCTCCGTACTTCTGACACCAGCGATTTACGCTGTCGTTTGAACTGAGGTATGCCCCGGCTCGCCAGCCGAGCCAGGGCTTAACCCATCGCAGCTGGTATCAGCTCGGCCGAACCTGTTTCAGCGTTTCAGCGATCATGAACGCCATTTCCAGCGACTGGTCGGCGTTGAGCCGAGGGTCGCAGTGGGTGTGGTAGCGGTCGGAAAGCCCGTCCTCGGTAATAGGGCGCGACCCGCCGATGCACTCGGTGACGTTCTGCCCAGTCATTTCGATATGAATGCCGCCGGGGTAGCTGCCTTCGGCGCGGTGCACGTCGAAGAACTGCCGCACCTCGGCCAGCACCTTGGCGAAATCGCGGGTCTTGTAACCGCTGGACGCTTTCATGGTGTTGCCGTGCATCGGGTCGGAGCTCCACAGCACCTGACGACCTTCCTGTTGCACGGCCTGGATCAGGCGCGGCAAGCCTTCCTCGACCTTGTCGGCGCCCATGCGCACGATGAGATTCAAACGACCCGGATCGTTCTCAGGATTGAGGATGTCGAGCAGGCGGATCAGCTCGTCGCTGGCCATGCTCGGTCCAACTTTCACGCCGATCGGGTTGCCCACGCCGCGCAAGAATTCAACGTGTGCCCCATCCAGCTGCCGCGTGCGGTCGCCAATCCAGAGCATATGGGCAGAGCAGTCGTACCAGCCGCCGCTGAGGCTGTCCTGGCGCACGAATGCCTGTTCGTAGTTCAGCAGCAGCGCCTCGTGGGCAGTGAAGAAGCTGGTTTCGCGCAATTGCGGCGCGTTGTCCATGCCGCATGC
The DNA here is from genome assembly GCF_044543345.1 of Pseudomonas sp. NPDC077451. Classification (NCBI taxonomy): domain Bacteria; kingdom Pseudomonadati; phylum Pseudomonadota; class Gammaproteobacteria; order Pseudomonadales; family Pseudomonadaceae; genus Pseudomonas; species Pseudomonas sp. NPDC077451. Next base: position 373,460 of record NZ_JBITVX010000002.1, read on the forward strand.
GCGCATGAACCGTAGCGCCTGGTCGATCCGTGCGCCGAGCTGGTGATATTTCTCAGCCATCTGCGAGTTGGCGATGAAATCCAGATTCCACTGATGCACCTGATGCAGATCGGCGAACCCGCCCTGGGCGAAAGCGCGTAGGAGGTTCAGGCTGGATGTGGATTGGTGATAAGCCTGCAGCAGCCGCTCCGGGGCCGGCACGCGGCTTTTTTCATCGAAGCCGATGCCGTTGACGATGTCGCCGCGGTACGCCGGCAGGGTGACGCCATCGATAGTCTCGTCCCCGGATGAGCGCGGTTTGGCGAACTGCCCGGCCATGCGGCCGACCTTTACTACAGGGCATCCAGCGGCGAACGTCATCACGATCGCCATCTGCAACAGCACCTTGAAGGTGTCGCGAATTTTCGGTGCGGAAAACTCGGCGAAGCTTTCGGCGCAGTCACCGCCTTGCAGCAGGAACGCGCGGCCTTCCGTCACCTCGGCGAATTGCCGGCGCAGCTCCCGTGCCTCGCCAGCGAATACCAGCGGTGGAAGGCTCGCCAATGTGCCCTCGACCCGTTTCAGATGTTCGGCATCGGGGTATACGGGCTGCTGCTGGATGGGTTTGGTTCTCCAGCTAGTGGGGCTCCAGGCGTGGCTCATGGAAATTGATTCCGTCCGTAAAAAAGTGCCCGGATTTTACCTGATGTGCCGGTTCGGCGCTGATAGCCCTTCCCAATCGGGCTGTTAAGATGCACCGACAGGTTTGGGAGAAGCGCAGTGGACAAGCAGGAAGTGTTGCTGGCCGAGGTGCATGACGCGTTCGGTCTGATCCGTGTGCTGGAAGTGGGGGATTATCGGTTTCTCGAGTTTGGCGCTGCGGTCGAGCAAAGCTGTACGTTCACCCGCGACCCGAGTTGGCTTGAGTATGACTACACGCGTGCCATGTTGATGGGCGGTCTGCTGCACGCGGCGCCGGAAACAGCCCTGTTCCTCGGGCTAGGCGCCGGGACCCTGACCCAGGCATGCCTTGAATTCCTGCCGCTGGAGGACGTCGAGGCCATCGAGCTGCGTCCGGACGTGCCTGAACTGGCGATGCGTTATATGGGCCTGCAGAACGATTCGCGGCTGTACATCCGCATTGGCGATGCGGTGGAACTGCTCGATTCGGCCGAGACTGCTGATCTGATCTTCGTCGACCTTTACACAGACGTGGGCCCGGCCGCCGCGCATCTGGCGTGGCGTTTTCTTGAGCGCTGCCAGCAGAAGCTGAATCCGGATGGTTGGCTGATCATCAACCAGTGGGGGACTGACGAGGACAAACCCCTTGGAGCGGCGCTGCTCCGTGGTTTGTTTCATCGCCATTATTGGGAATGTTCGGTGAAGGAGGGGAACGTCGTCTTGTTCGTGCCCGCCGATTTGGAGCAGACACTCGACGAGGCGAGCCTGCGTGAGCGCGCCGCAGCGCTAACTCCGCGTTTGGGATACTCGCTGGACTCGCTGATCAGTGCGCTACGGCCGGCGAGCTGAGCTCAGGCGATTTCCGGGCGGCCCAACAGCCAAAAGCTTCGCCCCGGGTCGGGCCTCCCACAAAAGCCGATGATGTATCGAAGCCGGTGGTTCACGCCGACCCTGTGGGAGGCGCGCCCCGCGGCGAAAGGGCGCTACCAGCCGGCCAACATCCAAAAGCTACGCCCCGGGTCGGCCATCCATCAAAAGCCAAACCAAACAGAATCAATCTAGGCGGAAGGTTTGGCTTTCATATGGCTGCTCTAAGCCGGCCCTGCGAACCTAACTCGAAAGACAAATTACACGCACAGATTCACAGAATTCCGGTATAGTACGCGCCGGCTGAAACTCAGCTTGCGTTAGGTACTGCAACACACGAAGCGCTGCTTCGGCTGCTGTCCGCTTCTCGCGGCTGTCCTTGACGATTCATCATTCATTACGTTTTCGCAAACCCCGCCGACCAGGCTGCCAGGGTGACCTTCGGGTTTTGCATGGCATGCGCAGCTTCGGAACATGGGTCTTTGCGGAGCATCAGGAAAAGACCCATGACCCAGGAAATCGGCAGCTTTGCTGCACTCGGTATTCATCCCTCCGTACTCGCCGCTGTTACCGCAGTGGGCTACGAAGAGCCTTCGGCCATCCAGAGCCAGGCTATCCCGGTAATTCTCGGCGGCCACGACATGATCGGTCAGGCCCAGACCGGTACCGGCAAGACCGCAGCCTTCGCGCTGCCCATTCTGTCGAAGATCGATCCCGCTCGTAAGGAAGTACAGGCGCTGATTCTCGCGCCAACCCGCGAGCTGGCGCTGCAGGTTGCCACCGCGTTCGAAACCTATGCCAAGCAGATGCCTGGCCTAACCGTGGTCGCCGTCTACGGCGGCGCTCCGATGGGTCCGCAGCTCAAGGCCATCCGCCAGGGCGCGCAGGTCATCGTCGCTACACCTGGCCGTCTGGTCGACCACCTGAGCCGCAACAGCGCGCTGCTGGGCACAATCCAGTACCTCGTACTCGACGAAGCTGACGAGATGCTCAAGCTGGGCTTCATGGACGACCTCGAAGTCATCTTCGAAGCCATGCCGGAAAGCCGCCAGACCGTGCTGTTCTCCGCGACCCTGCCGCACTCCATTCGCGCCATCGCCGAGAAACACTTGCGCGAGCCGCAGCACATCAAGGTCGCTACCAAGACCCAGACAGTGACCGCCATCGAGCAGGCACACCTGATGGTTCATGCCGACCAAAAGATCGCAGCCGTCCTGCGCCTCCTGGAAGTCGAAGACTTCGATGCACTGATCGCTTTCGTGCGGACCAAGCAGGCCACGCTGGATCTCGCCGCTGCGCTGGAAGCCAAGGGCTACAAGGCCGCTGCGCTGAACGGCGACATCGCCCAGAACCAGCGTGAGCGTGTCATCGAGTCGCTCAAGGACGGTCGCCTGGATATCGTGGTCGCCACCGACGTCGCCGCTCGCGGCCTCGACGTATCGCGTATTACCCACGTGTTCAACGTGGACATGCCCTATGACCCAGAGTCCTACGTTCACCGCATCGGCCGTACTGGCCGTGCCGGTCGTGAAGGTCGCGCACTGCTGCTGGTCACGCCGCGTGAGCGTCGCATGCTGCAAGTCATCGAGCGCGTCACCAACCAGAAGGTTGCCGAAGCCCGCCTGCCGAACGGCCAGCAAGTACTTGAGGCGCGCATCAAGAAGCTGACCAACAGCCTGGCTCCGCTCGTGGCCGACGCCGAAGCCAGTCATGGCGAATTGCTCGACAAGCTAGTTGCCGACACCGGCTGCAGCCTGCGTGCACTGGCCGCCGCCTTGTTGCGTAAAGCCACTAACGGTCAGGCGCTGACCCTGGCAGAAGTCGAAAAAGAGCAACCGTTGGTTCCGACCAGCAGCCCGCGCGAGCGCTCCGATCGTCCTGAGCGTAGCGGCGACCGCGAGCGTCGTGCACCGATCCCGTTGGCCGAAGGCCGCGCCCGCTGCCGCACTGCGCTCGGTGCCCGCGACGGCATCGCCGCTCGTAACCTGCTCGGCGCCATCCTCAACGAAGGCGGCCTGGCCCGTGAAGATATCGGCCGCATCCAGGTGCGCGACAGCTTCAGCCTGGTCGAGCTGCCGGAAGAAGGCCTCGAGCGCCTGCTAGGCAAACTCAAGGACACCCGCGTAGGCGGCAAGCAGCTCAAGCTGCGTCGCTATCGCGAGGATTGATCGTCCTAGGGTGAATTAAAGGGTGGGCTTGATAGCCCACCCTTTTTCGTTTCGGTGTTGTTCCGTTCTGCTTTTTGTAGGAGGCGCGCCCCGCGGCGAAAGCGAACCCCGCGCCCGCTCACAAATCAACAGCTTCGCCCCGAGTCGGGCCTCCCACAAAGCCAAATCCCGCACCGCCCTGCTTTTCGTGGGAGGCGCGCCCCGCGGCGAATCGCGCCGAAGGTGCGAACAACAAAGTCACAACCAAACCGCATCCCAGTGCGGATAATCGCCGATCCGTTCCACCAGCCCTGCCCGTAGCGGATTAGCTACCACATACCGAGCCATTGCCTGGAGATCCTCCTCCTTGCGCAACGCACGGTCATGAAACCCATCCTGCCAAACCCTGCGACCGATCCGCTTCGCGCAGATCGACTTCACGCGCCCTACAAGTTGCGACAGAGACCCTTGTCGTAACTCCAACAGCCAGTGCAGGTGATCAGGCATCACCACGTACGCTAGTGTCTTATGTGAGTCCCGTGCCTCATCGGCTCGCATTACACGTATCAACTCACGGGCGGCAAAGAGATCGTGGAAGACCGGCTGGCGTAGTTTAGTTACCGCCGTGACCAAATAAATCTGCCCCTCGCCAGACCAACGCCCCGCACGTAATCGGTTTGACGAAAAACGAGCATCCTTACTCATAAAGTTCCTCCTGTTTGACTCAGCAGCTTAACGCCAAAAGCTTCGCCTCGAGGTCGAACCTCCCACAAATCCCAACCGCTACACGGCTTCTGCTCTCGTGGGAGGCGCGCCCCGCGGCGAATGCAAGGCCCGGGCCTGCCGAGCGTCACAGCCTCGCCCTCTAAGTCGGGCTTCTTCCGCGCCAAACCCCAGCCGCATCGACCACTCCAACCAAAAACCTGACCCGAACGTTCAGGCTGTTCAAACTCTGAACAACATGCTACAAACGAGCGCAACCTAATTGATCTAGCCGCTTGAAAACGAAGGGAAAACCATGACCAAGTCGGAGTTGATCGAACGTATCGTCACCCAACAAGGCCTTCTTTCGTCCAAGGATGTTGAGCTGGCCATCAAAACAATGCTTGAGCAGATGGCTCAGGCCCTGGCCACCGGCGACCGCATCGAAATCCGCGGCTTCGGCAGCTTTTCCCTCCATTACCGCGCCCCGCGCGTCGGCCGAAATCCGAAAACCGGCCAATCCGTCCCGCTCGACGGCAAGTTCGTGCCGCATTTCAAGCCAGGCAAGGAGTTGCGGGATCGGGTGAACGAAGAGGAGTAGCCAGGGTAGTCTTCGCAGGTAGCTGTGGTCCGACGTTAATGTCTGCGGGCGTCGAGCTTTGTTATGGCCGGGCCCCCGGCAGCCGCGCCACCAGCTGCTGCTGCAGGAGGCACGCACCATGGCTAAGGGCGAACTCAGATGATTCCCCGCTCGCGCAGCCCCTGAACCTGTTCATCACTTAGCCCAAGTCCCGCCAGCACATCCTCAGTATGCTCCCCCAGTTGCGGGCCGCCGGTGCCGATGCGGCCGGGGGTGCGGCTGAGTTTGGGGAGGATGCCGGGGACTTTCAGCGGGCCGGCGAAGGTCTGGACCTGTTCGATCATTTGCCGCGCCAGGTAGTGCGGGTCTTTGACGATATCAGCAGCGGTGTAGGGATAGCCGGCCGGAACGTGCGCTTCCTTGAGCGCCTCGATCACTTCTGCACGGCTGTGTTTAATCGTCCATTCGCCGATGGCCGCGTCGATGAGTGCGGCGTGCTGGGCGCGGCCGTCGTTATGGGCAAAGCGCGGATCTTCGGCCAGGTCCTGACGGCCGATCAGGTTCATCAGACGTTTGTAGATGCTGTCGCCGTTGCCGGCAATCAGGACGTATGCGCCGTCCTTGCACAGATAGGAGTTGGATGGCGTGATGCCGGGCAGGGCGCTGCCGGCCGGCTCGCGGACATAGCCGAAGGCGTCGTATTCCGGCACCAGGCTTTCCATCATGCCGAAGACCGATTCATAGAGCGCTACGTCGATTTCCTGCCCCTTGCCGCTGCGGTTGCGCTCCTGCAGGGCGAGTAGCACGCCAATCACCCCATACAGCGATGAAAGCGAGTCGCCAATGCTCACGCCCACGCGCACGGGTGGTTGGCCCGGATACCCGGTTAGGTGGCGAAGGCCGCCCATGGCTTCGCCAATGACCCCAAAGCCGGGCAGGTCACGGTAGGGGCCGGTTTGGCCGTAGCCGGAGATGCGCAGCATGATCAGGCGCGGATTGAGTGCGGACAATTCATCCCAGCCCAGGCCCCACTCTTCGAGGGTGCCAGGGCGGAAGTTCTCCACTACCACATCGGCTTCGGCGACTAGCTGACGGACAATCTCCTGGGCTTCGGCGGCTTTCAGATCCAGCGTCAGGGACTGTTTGTTGCGCGATTGGACGTGCCACCAGAGTGACGTCCCGTCCTTGAGTTTGCGCCATTTGCGCAGCGGGTCGCCAACACCCGGCGGCTCGATCTTGATCACCTCGGCGCCGAACTCGCCAAGCATCTTGCTGGCGAAGGGGCCGGCGATCAGCTGGCCCATTTCTATGACCTTAAGGCCATGAAGGGGCAAGCTGTTCTCATTCTGCTCGTTCATCACAACACCTGTTACGGGACGGCCAACGAGCGCGAGGATGACTGAGCCGTGGCGGATCGACAATGACCGTATCGCCAAGGCTGGTTTGGTGAGGACAAAAAAATCCTGCTCTGCCAGGGCGAGGCACAGAGCCTTCAACATGGCGCTGAAAGGCCAATGTGCATCGTATCGGTTGCCGAATGCGCTGTCGTTTGCTCAATGCATCATCAAACGAGCGCAGCTGCGGTACTCTGAACATCGACGGCTGTGAAAGCCGGCTTAACACAGCTTATCGATTCCTTAGATCTATCGGAGCGGAGGGCTCAGACAGAGCTCGCAAACCTTGCCTGATAACGGCGCGATTCGCTCAGTATTGTCGTCGATCTCTGCAAATCAGCATGCGGTCGGCTCCTTGCAGTCGATTGGGAGCAATTGCACGCATGGATGCTTGCGTCCGTCGAGCTTTAACAGTCCCTCGATGGCGTCGTTGACGGCATGACGGTCCCGCCAATTCTCGACCTTGGCGTCTGCCTGGTCGCGTAATGCCCGGATCTCGTCATGAATCGCCTGGACCTGTTCGGCGCTTGGGCTGTCGTGCAGCGCGTTCTTCATGCATTGCAGCAACGTGATCATCACCAGCGGGTCATGACTGGCATAAACCCGGATGGGCGCGATCACGGTTTCCAGCATGCGTTGCATGGCCAGTTGCGGGGAGAAGAGGCGCGGTTGCCCATGGTCGAAACAGCCGACGTCGAACGGCGGCACACCACCAATCCGTTGCAGCAACACGCCGATCAGGTTGATAGCCCGCATCGCGGTGCCGGGATCGTTAATAGCTGGGCTGATTGCCTTTACGGCGATCTCTGCTATCTGGCGCATGCCATAGGACACGTTAGCGCTGGCGAACTCGTTGTTCTGGAAGTCGAAACAGTCGACTGCCACCGCTCTGTCCTCGTCGCTCAAGGGCTCACTGAAGCGAATCAGTGGATGGCCTTCAACCAGAAAGAAGCCTGGCTCAACCTGAACTACCGCTAACAGGTTGCGCTTGCTCAGCAACTCGCCCAGCCGCCGCTCGTTAACCGCTCGCAGGTAACCGGGGCGTGACGCTGGAAGACACCACCAATTTGTATCATCCGGCATGGTTTTGCCCGCTGCCAGGCGTTGCTTGCGCTTTTCAAGGTTGGCGTAAGCACCGCTGTAAAGCTGGCTCAGTACCCAGTCGACCTGAATCGACTGTGACACCGAGCGAATGAACACCACGAACATCGCCAAGTTGAGGATGCCCGTCAGCAGCGCGAGTAAAACGCCGACCGATGGGATGTCGGTTGGTTGGTTCTTGTTGATGGTGCTGATCAGCAGCAAGTAGTACAGGACGCTGCCCAGGTAGATGCCGAGAATGACTCGGTTGCGCGTGTCACTGATCAACCCTGGAAGCACCCGTGGAGTCAGGCGAGCCGCTGCACCGTTAAGCACGACCATCACCATCGAAAAGCTGAATACGGTCAACGAGACGATGCTGGTAATCAGAGTGCTGAGAATGTCGCGGGCGTTATCCGGGTCGGTCAACCCGGACGGTAAATGGGGTTGTAGCGAGGAGGCCATGGATGTCGTCTCGAAAGCGAGCATGGTGACCGCCAGGATGGCGTAGAACGCCGCAATCAGAATGGGATAAAAGGCGATACTTTCGGAAATTCTTTTGGCCAGGCGGAAGACGGCGTTGGAAGGCGTTGACATAGGCAGGCGGGTCCGGCTTGGCGAACGGTGATCTCGATAGTGTTATGACAACGTCGGCGCGGAAAGTACCTGATCCTTTAACGGTCTATGCTCAGTAGAGGTCAGAAGCATTGGCCGGCGGAAAGCTGTAGCCCCGCATAGCTCGATAGTGATGTCTGACAGGCGCTTGGTTCGATTCGTAGGGTTCGCCTGTACGACAGGGGTTATTCGAAAGATAACGAGACCGACGAGTGAGGTAATGCCCATGAGCGCTGCGTCCCTGTATCCCGTGAGCCCGGAGGTGGCGGCCCGTTCGCTGACCGATGAAGCCACTTACAAAGCCATGTATCAACAGTCGGTGGTCAATCCTGACGGGTTCTGGCGCGAGCAGGCCGAGCGCATCGACTGGATCAAGCCGTTTACCCGAGTCAAACAAACGTCCTTTGACGACCACCATGTCGATATCAAATGGTTCGCCGACGGCACGCTGAACGTTTCAGCCAATTGCCTGGACCGCCACCTCGACACTCGGGGCGATGAGATCGCGATCATCTGGGAGGGCGATGATCCGGCAGATCACCGTGAAATCACTTACCGCGAGCTGCATCACGAGGTGAGCAAGTTCGCTAACGCGTTACGCGGACAGGACGTGCATCGGGGTGATGTGGTCACCCTGTACATGCCGATGGTTCCGGAGGTGGCCGTGGCGATGCTGGCTTGCGCGCGCATCGGCGCCATCCACTCGGTGGTCTTTGGTGGTTTCTCGCCGGAAGCCCTAGCCGGAAGGATTATCGACGGCAATTCCAAAGTGGTGCTTACGGCCGATGAAGGGCTCCGTGGTGGGAAAAAGGTGCCGCTGAAGGCCAACGTGGATGAGGCGTTGACCAACCCGCAGACGCACTGCGTGCAGAAGATCATTGTGGTGCGGCGCACTGGCGGCGACATCCGCTGGCACCCGCATCGCGACATCTGGTACGAGGACCTGATGCGCGTGGCTGGGGATGTTTGTGCGCCGAAGGAAATGGGCGCGGAAGAACCCCTGTTCATCCTGTACACCTCGGGTTCCACCGGTAAGCCAAAGGGCGTGCTACATACCTCTGGTGGTTATTTGCTCTACGCGGCCCTGACCCACGAGCGGGTATTCGATTACCGCCCTGGTGAGGTCTATTGGTGTACCGCCGACGTCGGTTGGATCACCGGGCACAGTTACATCATCTACGGTCCACTGGCCAACGGCGCCACCACCCTGATCTACGAGGGTGTACCCAACTATCCGGATGTCACGCGAATCGCCAGGATCATCGACAAGCATCAGGTGAATATCCTCTACACCGCGCCGACTGCGATTCGTTCGATGATGGCCGAAGGTCCGGCTGCGATGGAGGGGGCTGATGGGTCGAGTCTGCGCTTGCTCGGTACTGTGGGGGAACCGATCAACCCTGAGGCATGGCATTGGTATCACGAGACGGTCGGCAAATCGCGTTGCCCGATCGTCGATACCTGGTGGCAAACCGAGACGGGCGGCATTTTGATCAGCCCGCTGCCAGGCGCGACCGCACTGAAGCCAGGCTCCGCAACGCGCCCCTTCTTCGGCGTAGTGCCCGGCCTGGTGGACAATCTCGGCAACCTGCTCGAAGGGGCAACGGAGGGCAATCTGGTCATCCTTGATTCCTGGCCTGGGCAGATGCGCAGCATCTATCGAGACCACGATCGCTTCGTCGATACCTACTTCAAGACCTTTCGCGGCATGTATTTCACTGGCGATGGCGCCCGCCGTGATGAGGACGGCTACTACTGGATCACCGGGCGGGTCGATGATGTGTTGAACGTTTCCGGACATCGCATGGGCACTGCGGAAATCGAAAGTGCGATGGTCGCCCACCGCAAAGTGGCCGAGGCAGCGGTGGTTGGCGTGCCGCATCCGCTCAAAGGGCAAGGCATCTATGTGTACGTGACGCTGGTGGCGGGTGAGGAGGCTTCGGATCAGTTGCGCCAGGAATTACAACAGTGGGTCCGTAAGGAAATCGGGCCAATTGCGGTGCCCGATGTCATCCAGTGGGCGCCGGGCTTACCCAAGACGCGTTCAGGCAAGATCATGCGCCGCATCCTGCGCAAGATCGCCACAGACGAACACGACGCACTGGGGGATATTTCGACCTTGGCTGATCCAGGCGTAGTGCCGCAGCTGATCGAGACCCACAAGCAAATGCGTCCGATGAGTTGAGCGGTCGGCGGCGATCGGCTCTCGGCAGGTCGCCGCCACCGACTGTCAGCCGTTTGTCAGCGAGCGTTGCGACTCCTCGTTGGCGGCCGGTTTTTCCTTCGGGACACCGGCAACCGTCACCTCGGGAAAGCTGCCACCGATGAACTCGACACTGCGGGTCGGGAAGGCAAATTGCAGGCCCATCTCACGGATGCCGTCGAGCAGCTGCAAGTTAATCTCTTGCTGAGCGTCCATGTAGGCGTTGTAGTCCGAGACCTGCATGATGTACACGACTTCGAACGTCAGCTGGCTGTCGTCGAAGGCAAGAAAATGCGCCCGGTCGAAGTTGGCATTTTCCACACCGTCGATGATCCGTTTCATCATCGCCGAGACTTCGCGCACCTTTTCCGATGGCGTGTTGTAGGTGATGCCGAACTTGAACACGATCCGGCGCGTGTTCATGCGCTTGTAGTTATGCAGGATCTGCTTGAGCAGATCGGCATTGGCACAGACAATCTGTTCGCCGCTGAGGGCGCGAATCCGCGTCGTCTTTAGCCCGATGTGCTCGATATTTCCCGCGACTCCGCTAAAGACGACGAAATCGCCGATCTCGAAAGGCTTGTCCACGCCGATCGACAGCGAAGCAAATATATCGCTGAGCAGCGTCTGTACCGCAAGGGCAATGGCAATACCGCCTACGCCAAGACTGGCGACCATCGCCGTGATGTCGACTCCCAGGTTCGCCAGGATCGAGAGCAGCATCATCGTCCAGATCACAATCCGGATCATGATCCCGATGATGGTCGTGGTGACCGGGTTTCGAGCTTTGCCGTCGTGTGTCAGGCTTTCCATCCACAGGCGAACGGCCGTATCCATCCACAGTGCAATCTGGAACGCCAGCGCGATGAACCAGCCATGTGACATCGCCGTTTCCCAGCGCTCTGGCAGTTCAACGACCTTCAGCGCAATCAGCAGCGACAGGGCTATCAGCAGAATGTGGCTGGTGCGACTTAGCATTTCCGCGGCGATGCCAACGAAACCGCTTCTCGAACCTTTCGCCATCTTGCGAAGGCGGTTGGTGATGATCCGCAGGATGGTCTGCAGGATGAGATAGCTGGCAATCGTGATGCCGGCAATTACGGCGATGTTGATCCAAAGGCCTTCGTCCAACACCACATCCCAATTCATCAAGTGGTTTCCTCCCGGTATGCGCGACCAAGCGCTTAAGCAGTGGCTCCTTTTTCAGTAGCCACTGCAGCGCATTAGTTCCCACGATAGGGGGTAGGCGAAACGAAGATGGGGCGCGGTGAGGGGCGCGTGCTTTCAGCGAAGCGGCACGAGCCCGTTCAGATCCTGATACCCGCCAGCGTTGATCACTTGGCTGTAGCCCAGCTCCTGAAGCAGCTCCTGCGCGGCTGACGCTCGGCGGCCGCTACGGCAGTAGAGCACTACGGGAGCATCTTTGTCCGGGGCAATCGCGGTGATGCGCTCGGCAAGATTCTCTGTCTCGATACGTGTTGCACCGGGTAGGGCACCTTCGGCGAACTCCAGTTCGGTGCGCACGTCGATCAAGACGGTGTTGGTGCGCTGCAAGGCTTTCAACGCGGCAGACTGATCGACCTGGGCAGCAATGGCTGCAGTGGTCGTTACCGTTGCCATCAATGCAATCAACAGTCGGTACAGGTTCTTCATTGGTTCCCTCATTCTTGCAGTCTTAGCTGATCAGTCGAGTGAGGTTCGGTAGGATCAGAATCACCGCGGTGGCGAACAGGATCATCGTAGCCTGCCTGACCTTTTTGTGCTTAAACATGATGGCGGCCTTTTGATTTTTCTGGTTGTTCTGGCGGAGCAACTTAGCTGTTCCAGAGCGGACGCTAGCTTGGCGAGTCCCGGTCTAAGCTTCAGCGTAAACAAAGCAATATGTGGGCCACGGAATGTCTTGGTGATTTGCCGGAGCCCGCGACTTGGCGTAGTGCTTCGCTTGCGAGCGGGCTGCAGTCGAATTTCTTCGCCAGCTGAGCCTTTTGCTAGAGCGCTTTGTTTCGAACCCCGGGCGGCTGGTCTGGCTTTAGCTATGCCCTTTAATGCGAGGTCCATGCTCGGGACGAGGTTTTTGCACCATGGCCAGTCCCAAGTCGCCCGGTGTCTTTTAACGCTGCATCGCTAAATCCAATGGCCTGATGGCTCGATTGGAAACGTTCACACCTTTGCTGTTGCCAATGCGGGTGGAATCGAAACATCAATAGTGGCGGAGGAACCGCGGCGCTGCGCCTATCCTTGAATAACTGGTAGGGCATATGCCTAGCATTCGCGCTTAATGCGCGACGCCATTCTTGGAATGGCTTACGGCAGAAACGACAAAGCCCCGCTAAAGGGGGCTTTGTCGTTTGATCTGGCGGTGAGGGTGGGATTCGAACCCACGATACGATTTCTCGTATACACACTTTCCAGGCGTGCTCCTTCAACCGCTCGGACACCTCACCGGGTCTCGAAGGACGCGATGTCCTTCGAGGCGCGCTAATGTAGCGGAAGAGCATGCAGATGGCAAAAACTTTTTTAGTTTTTTCATGCGCTTAAGGGCTTGTTGGAAATCCCGATAGGCGCGCGTGGCAATGAACCTATCGTTGTTCTAGGGTTCGAACTACAAAGAAATGCTGTGCCTGTGCGCAATCTTGCGTGGTGAATATGAGAGCCAGGAAAGGCTTTGATGAAGTTATTCAAAACAAAGCGTAAACGGCCGGAGGTGGTAGAGATCGCCACCAAGCGTCGTCTGCACGTCAGCCACTTGGAGCTCGGGATGTATATCTGCGAGCTGGATCGTCCGTGGCGGCAGACAGACTTTCTCTTTCAAGGTTTCCCGCTGCTTAAGCTGGAGCATATCCAGGCGGTGCGCGAACGCTGTGATTACGTGTTCGTCGACGATACTCGTCGCGTGCTGATCGATCAGGGGCAGATGATTGTACCTTCGGCGACGCCGCTGCGCGTGACGCGCAAGATGGCCCGCATTCCCCTCTCCCTAGAGGTACAGGAAGCGCGCGAGGCTTATCTCAGCAGTACCCTGGTTCTGGATCAGGTTCTACTGGACGTCCAGCAGGGTCGGGCTATCGATACCAAGGCCTGTCAGGCATTGGTGAAGCGAAACCTCGAGAGCATGCTACGTAATGAAAGCGCCATGCTCTGGTTGACGCGTCTGAAGTCTCAGGATCTCTATACAAGTCTGCACTGCCTATCTGTGTCCATTCTAGCAATGGGGTTCGGAACGCACCTCGGGTTGGCCGACGATAAGATAGAACTACTGGGCATCGCCGGGCTGCTGCATGACGTAGGCAAGATGAAGATCGACCCGGCGATCCTAAACAAGCCGGGCAAGCTGACCGAGGAAGAATTCCTGCACATCAAGCTGCACCCGACGTTTGGCTATCAAGCCCTGTGTAGCCAGGAAGACATTCCTGCCGCTGCGATTCACGCGGCGCACGGCCATCATGAGCGGCTGGATGGAAAGGGTTATCCGCAAGGGCTCGACCATTACCAGATCCCGTTCACGACCCGGGTGATCACCATAGTCGACGCCTTTGACGCGATAACCAGCCACCGTGCCTATGACGACGCACGCCCGATCCAGACGGCGTACGACGTGTTGCGCAGTAGCGCCGGCCAGCAGTTCGATGAAGCACTGGTACATGAATTCATTCGCTGGCTCGGCGTGTTTCCAGTCGGTACGTTGGTGGAACTGCACACTGGAGAGGTGGGGTTGGTGCTGGAGAAACACGCGCACTTGCATCTTAGGCCAAAGGTGGTCGTCCTACGCGGCGCTAACAAGTTGCCTTGTGAACCTCGTTATCTGGATCTGTCTCAGTTGACGGTCGATGCCGACGGAACCCCCTACAGGATCAGCAGTGGGATACCGGATGGGTCCTACGGCCTGTTCATTGCTGATCCCCAATTGCAGACGATCCTGCATCCCGAACTGCTTGCCGTCCTTGAGCTCGAGCCGGAGCCGGTCGAGGGCTAGGCCTCTTCGCTTTCCTTCCGACGCCTGTCGAGCGCCGGACGCAAACCATGACCTGTCGGTCAGTCACGATGCTTTACCTCTTGGGTTCTGCTGGGTAACGTCTGCGAACTTTTAACAAGGAATATTCGTCATGAGTGATCTGGTTTCCTACGAACTCGAAGACGGCATCGCCACGCTGACGCTGAATAACGGCAAGGTCAACGCACTGTCTCCGGCCATGTTCGACGCGCTCAATGCGGCATTCGATCGCGCTGAGCAGGACCGTGCCTTGGTGATCCTCACGGGGCAGCCGGGCATTCTGTCCGGTGGCTATGATCTCAAGGTGATGACCTCAGGGCCGGAAAACGCCATTGCGTTGGTGACCACGGGCTCGAAGTTCACGCTGCGAATGCTGGCTCATCCTTTCCCGATCGTTGCGGCCTGTCCGGGCCATGCGATTGCCAAAGGCGCCTTTCTGCTGCTCTCGTCCGATTACCGCATTGGTGTCGAAGGCGCGTTCAACATCGGTCTCAATGAAGTTCAGATCGGCATGACCATGCACCATTCGGGTATCGAACTGGCTCGGGACCGTTTGACCAAGCCTGCTTTCCAGCGATCGGTGATCAACGGTGAGATCTTCAATCCGCAGGCTGCAGTCGAGGCGGGTTTCCTCGACAAGATTGTCCCTGCTGCTGAGCTCATGGATGCCGCCAAGGCGGCGGCGGCTCAGTTGAAGAAGATCAACATGACCGCGCACAAGAACACCAAGCTGAAGGCACGCAAGGCCCTGCTCGAAACCTTGGAGCGGGCCATTGAGCTCGACCAGCAACATTCGGTCGTATCCTGAAGAGAATTTTCGCCGGGCCGCCCATTGCTGGCGGGCCTGCGTTTAAACTGCGCATGCAACGCCCCGCTACGGCGGGGCGTTTTATTTCCTATTCGTGTCGCCTCCCAGGAGAGTCCTGATGTCCGCCCCGCACACCCCGGTAGAACGCGCTGATTTCGACCAGGTCATTGTCCCCACTTTCGCACCCGCCGCTTTCATTCCCGTGCGTGGCCAGGGTTCACGAGTCTGGGATCAGAGCGGGCGAGAGCTGATCGACTTTACCGGTGGCATTGCCGTCAATGTGCTCGGTCATGCCCATCCGGCGCTGGTAGCAGCGCTGACCGAACAGGCTGGCAAGCTCTGGCACGTCTCCAACATCTTCACCAATGAGCCGGCGTTGCGTCTGGCAAAAAAGCTCACTGCTGCGACCTTTGCTGATCGAGCTTTTTTCTGCAACTCGGGCGCCGAGGCCAACGAGGCGGCTTTCAAATTGGCGCGCCGCTTCGCGCATGACAACCACGGGCCGGAGAAATACGAGATTATCTCCGCAGTTAACAGCTTCCACGGCCGGACCTTGTTCACCGTGACGGTGGGCGGTCAACCCAAGTACTCCGACGGCTTCGGGCCGAAAATACAAGGTATCAGCCACGTCCCCTATAACGATCTCGATGCGCTCGCCGCGATGATTTCGGACAAGACCTGTGCCGTGGTGCTAGAGCCGATCCAGGGCGAAAGTGGTGTTCTGCCGGCTGATCAGGCTTACCTGGAAGGCGCTCGCAAACTATGTGACCAGCACAACGCGCTGCTGATCTTCGACGAAGTCCAAACCGGCATGGGCCGTACCGGCGAGCTGTATGCCTACATGAATTACGGTGTAACGCCGGACATCCTGACCAATGCCAAGAGCCTTGGCGGCGGCTTTCCGATTGGCTTGATGCTGACCACGGATGAGATCGCTACGCATTTCAGCGTGGGTACTCATGGCACCACCTACGGCGGCAACCCGCTGGCGTGCGCCGTGGCCGAGGCGGTGGTCGACATCGTCAATACGCCGGAGGTGCTGGACGGCGTGAAGGAACGGCACGAGCGATTCAAGCGCGGGCTGCTGGAGATCGGTCAGCGTCACGGGCTGTTCAGCCAGGTCCGCGGAATGGGCATGCTGATTGGCTGTGTACTCGATGATGCATGGAAAGGCCGCGCGCGGGAGATCTTCGATGCGGCTGAGCGTGAAGCCTTGATGATTCTGCAGGCCGGCCCCGATGTGATCCGCCTGGCCCCGAGCTTGATTATCGAAGAAACCGACATTGCTGAAGGGCTAGCCCGCTTCGAGCGCGCTGCGGCAAAACTGAGCCAGGCCTGAGACATAGTCTTTGAAACCGGCAGGGCGGTGATGTGTCCTGCCTCTTTTCCTTATCGAGAGTTCTGAGTATGAGCGACAGCCTGCAATTGATCCTTGAGGACGTAGACGGCACCCAGCTTGAGACGTCGTGCACCCGTTTTGCCGTGATGTGGCAGGGTCGGGAGGTCTGGATCCAGCAAGTCGGCAACAATCAGCTGATGATCGGCGTCGACGTGGAGGACGGCGACACTGAGTACGCCAATCTGCTGCTGCGTCCGCTGGCGACCAACTTGGTCAGCCTCGAGCTTGAGATGGAGCCGGTTGAGTCCGGCGAGGATGATCACGTTCATGGTCCAGACTGTAACCACGACCACTGACGGCTCCGAAATGCCGACGCTGGGTCGGCTGTTGGCGCTGACGGTTTCCGGTCAGGTGCCGGCTGAGAGCGTCCAGTTCACTGACGGCGGTGCTCAGCTGCGATGGTTGGGAGAGGGTGCCTTAGAGGTCACTCCCGCGCGCGGTCAGGATTCGGGGCTTGATCTGGTGCTGTCGGCGGGCGTGCATGGCTGTGAAGTCATTCCGATTGAGCTATTGGATCGCTTGATACGGATGATCGCGCGCAACGAGATCCTCCCCCGCGCGCGGCTGTTGTTGCTCTTCTGCAACCCGCCCGCCATGCGGCAGGGCGTGCGTCGTTTAGGCCAGGATCTGAACCGGCTTTTTTGTGGCAAGCACACGGCGAGCGAGCCTGGCGACGAGACGCGCCGCGCGGCGCAGCTGGAGGAGTGGGTTGCAGCGTTTTTCCAAGAGCCTGGCCGTCGGCGCTGGCATTACGACCTGCACTCGGCCATGCGTGCATCGGTGCTGCCGCAGTTCGCCGTCTGCCCCTGGATGGATGGTCGGCAGACGTCGTCTGAAAGTCTGATGCGGCTTCGGCACGCCGCGGTCGATGCGCTGCTGTTGCAGGAAAAACCCTCCGGGACCTTCAGTGCTCACACCGCGACTCGCCACGGTGCTGAGGCCTTTACTTTGGAAATGGCGGAAGCGCCCGGCGGCGCCTGGCCTGATTGCCTCGATGAGTTTCTCCAGGCCGCACGACACTGGATCGAGGCACGAGAGCCTGCCCAGCCAAACCCGGCGCTACGACCCTTGCGGGAGTTTCGGTTGGCGCGCGAGATCGTCAAGCGCAGTGAGAAGTTCGTTCTGCAGCTGCCGGCGGATATCGAGAATTTCACTCCGCTGGCGCTCGGTACCTTGCTCGCCGAAGATGACGGCGGCGTTCGCTGGGTAGTAGAGGAGCAGGGCGCGCGGATACTGTTTCCGCTGGCTGACATTGCGATAGGCGAGCGCGCCGGTCTGATCGTCGTACCGAGAGACTGAGGCAGCGATCACTATTGATCTTGACCTTGCGCGAGGCCCGCGCCAGGGTTGGTGCCGCGCTTGCTTTTGAAGGAGGCCTGCCTCGGGGCGAAGCTTTTGCTTTTTTACTGGCTGGAAATCCGCTTTCGCCGCGAGGCGCGCCTCCTACACGTGCACTGGGGCTTGTGCTGCGCTTGGTTTTGTAGGAGGCCCGCCTCGGGGCGAGGCTTTTGCCTTTTTACTGGCTGGAAATCCGCTTTCGCCGCGGGGCGCGCCTCCTACACGTGCACTGGGGCTTGTGCTGCGCTTGGTTTTGTAGGAGGCCCGCCTCGGGGCGAGGCTTTTGCCTTTTTACTGGCTGGAAATCCGCTTTCGCCGCGGGGCGCGCCTCCTACACGTGCACTGGGGCTTGTGCCGCGCTTGATTTTGAAGGAGGCCTGCCTCGGGGCGAAGCTTTTGCTTTTTTACGGGCTGGAGTTCGCATTCGCCGCGATGGCGCGCCTCTAAAGACCGGATTTGCGCCCGCCATCGCTGCGCTGCCGTCTAGCTCAGACGCCGGCCGGCGGATTACTCAACGAGTCGTTTCCAGTAACGGTGGCAGTTCCGGTGGCCGCCTGAGCGTTAGCTTTCAGGCGTTCGTTTTC
Organism: Pseudomonas sp. NPDC077451; assembly: GCF_044543345.1. Taxonomy (NCBI): domain Bacteria; kingdom Pseudomonadati; phylum Pseudomonadota; class Gammaproteobacteria; order Pseudomonadales; family Pseudomonadaceae; genus Pseudomonas; species Pseudomonas sp. NPDC077451. Next base: position 391,828 of record NZ_JBITVX010000002.1, read on the forward strand.
GGCTTCGCTGCGCTCCAACGGCATGCTTCGAGAGTTGCCTTCGGCCATTTTAGCCTGCTCATTGACGTCGCAAAGCACGCGTTTGGCTTCGCAGTGGCCGGTCACGCCCCGTGCCAGGGCCATGCCGCCCATCGCCAGCTGCAGGAGACCGCCCAAGCCGCCGCGCCCGAGGCCCTTGCCTAGGAAGTACAGCCCGCCGGCGATCGACGCGGCGCGTTCCCAGCCATGCACGTTTTGTGAAGCCTGATTTGAGGGTGTCCTGGTCATGGGTATCACTCCGCAACAGTGGTGTGATAAGTGACCCCGACGAGCATGCCCCGTTCCGACCGCAAGTCGGCAAACATGCACCGCCGAAGCCAGCACAGGATACGTCCGCTGCGCGCCCCTGACAGCAGCCGTCCTTAGCGAGTCGCCATCTGGAACACCTTGAGCACAAAGGCATATTCCAGCGCCACGTCCTTCAACGCCTGATAACGACCGCTCATGCCGCCGTGTCCGGCACCGAATTCGGTTTTCAGTAGCAGTAGGTTGGCGTCAGTCTTTTGGGCGCGCAGCTTGGCGACCCATTTGGCAGCTTCCCAGTACTGCACGCGGCTGTCGTTGTAACCAGCTACCGCAAGGATCGCCGGGTAAGGCTGGCTGCGTACGTTCTCATAGGGCGCATAGGCCTTGATGCGCGCATGCACCTCGGGCTGATTCGGGTCGCCCCATTCGTCGTACTCGGTCACCGTCAGTGGCAGATCCGCATTGAGCATGGTGTTCAGCACGTCGACGAAGGGCACTTCGGCAATTGCGGCGCCGAACAGCTCAGGTCGCAAGTTAAGCACCGCGCCGATTAACAACCCACCGGCGCTGCCACCGCTGACGGCGAGTCGAGCCGGTTCGGTGTAGCCGTCGGTTATCAGTTTCTCGGTGCAGGCAATGAAATCGCTGAAGGTGTTCGGCTTGTGCTCCAGCTTGCCGGCCCGGTACCAGGCCTCACCAAGGTCGCCCCCGCCTCGGACATGGGCAATGGCGAAGATAAAGCCGCGATCTAGCAGTGACAGACGGGCATGGGAAAACCAGGGGTCCAGGCTGTGGCCGTAGGCGCCGTATCCATAAAGATACAGGGGCGCGGGTTTGCCGAATTGCTCTCGACGACCGACCAGGCTGATCGGCACCTGAGTGCCATCGTCGGCTGTTGCCCAGATACGTCGGCTCTCATAGGCATCGGCGTCAAAGGGGCCTTCGACCGGAGTCTCCTTGAGGACCTCCTGCTTACCGTCGGAGAGGTTCAGCTGGCGAATCTGAGCCGGGCGGTTCAGTGCTTCGTAGCGCAGCCGGATAACCGGGCTATCGAATTCAAGCGTGTTGTGTACATGGAGGCTGTAGGCTGCATCCGGCAGTTGCAGCCGGTAGGGCGCCCCGGTTGATGGGCGAACTTCGATGATAGGAAGCCCGGCCTCGCGCAGGCTCAGGGTGACCGCGCCGGCGTTCAGGCTGCTGTCTTCCAGCATTACCGAGTCGCTGTGGCCGATCAGCTCGTTCCAGTGTTCGCGCTGCGGCGTGCACTCCGGAGCCTGATACAGCGCGAAATTGATGCCTGCCTGGTTGCTGCGAATCAACCAGCTCCACTCGTCATCGAGAAGGCCGTGGTCGGGGTAGTACTCGTGGTCGTCTTGGCGCGGAGCAAGACAAATCCAGTTTCCCTCGGGCTCATCCGCTGACAGCACCCAGGCTTCGCTGGTTGTCTTGCTGTTCGAAAGGATCACCAGTTGGCGTTCGGAGCTGGTCCGGTAGCAGTGCACGAAATAGCGCCCGTCCGGATCGTGGTAGACCTCCGTGCGCTCCTTGTCGCCCAGCCGGTGGCGGTAGATCTTATGGGGGCGATGGGTGTCGTCCAGCTCGCCGAAGAACAAAGTGCAGCTATCGTTGGCCCAGGTCATGCTGCCGTCACAGTCATCAAAGGGCAGGGCGGTCACTTCGCCTGTGCTCAGATCCTTGACGAACAGTTGATAGATCTCGTCGCCCTGAGTATCGAGGCTGTAGGCCAGTTTGCAGTGATCTTGGCTGACACTGAACGCACCTAGTGAGAGGAAGCCACCTGCGGCCAGTTCGTTGGGATCAAGCAGCAATTGCTCCTGATTTTCATCGACGGTGAATGAGCCATCTGCCGGCCGTGTGCATCGGTAATGACGCGGATACTCATCGCCGGCAGTGGTGCGCTGGTAATACAGCCAAGGGCCCCAGGGAGACGGCAACGAAAGGTCGGTCTCACGGATACGGCCTTTAATCTCTTGAAACAGCGATTCACGCAGTTGAGCTTGGTCAGCCAGCTGTTCTTCCAGATAGGCGTTCTCTGCCCTCAGGTGTTCCAGCACCTCGGGTGCGTCGCGGTTTTCCAGCCATTTGTACGGGTCCAGGCCTTTATCGACGCGGGCAATGGGGGCGGACATGCATAACTCCTGAAGCGCGGCTGCGAACTGGCGCAGCTGTACGAAATTTGGGTAAGAGCACCGAGTGTACAAGGTGCCCAGACAGTTGTGACGGTGCGTGAAGGCCGTGGTTTATCAACGATGTGGCTGGCGATCAGCTGCATGAATGACCTTCCATGCAATAAAAGCTGTGCCTGGTGGCCGCGCGAGGGCCTGGTCTTGGCTAGGCTTATTGGTCTTGGACCGGGTGAAGCGTCTTCGCAGCTTGGCCTGTCGATTGACATTCCGGTGCTTTTCAAAGAAGGTGTGCTCACCCAAATCAAACGGGCGTATGAATCGAGCGTTTGCCACGCAAATGCCGTCAGCCCGGTTTATCGTGTCGGTGGGTGTCGTTTCACCGGTAACGGTGGCGGTCTTCGGACCGATGACGTGCGACACGTAACGTTCAGCTTCCATACCGTGGAGATCAGTTGATGATTTACGAAGGTAAAGCCATCACGGTTAAGGCTCTTGAGAGCGGCATCGTCGAATTGAATTTCGACCTCAAGGGTGAGTCCGTCAACAAGTTCAATCGCCTCACCCTCAACGACCTTCGCCAGGCAGTCGACGCCATCAAGGCCGACGCTTCGGTCAAGGGCGTCATCGTTACCAGCGGCAAGGATGTTTTCATTGTCGGGGCGGACATCACCGAGTTCGTCGATAACTTCAAGATGTCCGATGAGGAGCTGGTCGCCGGTAACCTCGAAGCGAACAAGATCTTCAGCGATTTCGAAGACCTCGGTGTCCCGACCGTCGCTGCCATCAACGGCATCGCATTGGGTGGTGGTTTCGAGATGTGCATGGCCGCTGATTACCGCGTCATGTCCACCGTCGCCAAGGTCGGCCTGCCGGAAGTGAAGCTGGGCATCTACCCGGGCTTCGGCGGTACCGTTCGTCTGCCGCGTCTGATCGGCGTGGACAACGCTGTTGAGTGGATTGCGTCCGGTAAGGAAAACCGTGCTGAAGATGCGCTCAAGGTTCGCGCCGTAGATGCCGTGGTTGCCCCCGAGCAGCTGCAGGCCGCCGCGCTGGATCTGGTCAAGCGTGCCATTTCTGGTGAGCTGGACTACAAGGCCAAGCGTCAACCAAAGCTGGACAAGCTCAAGCTCAACGCTATTGAGCAGATGATGGCTTTCGAAACCTCCAAGGGTTTCGTGGCCGGTCAGGCGGGCCCGAATTATCCGGCGCCGGTCGAAGCGATCAAGACCATTCAGAAAGCCGCCAACTTCGGCCGCGACAAGGCGATCGAAGTCGAGGCCTCTGGCTTCGTCAAGCTTGCCAAGACCTCTGTTGCGCAGAGCCTGGTCGGTCTGTTCCTGAGCGATCAGGAACTGAAGAAGAAGGCCAAGGCGTATGACAAACAAGCCCGTGACGTGAAACTGGCTGCCGTTCTCGGCGCCGGCATCATGGGTGGCGGTATCGCCTATCAGTCGGCTGTCAAAGGCACGCCGATCCTGATGAAGGATATCCGCGAAGAAGGCATCCAGATGGGGCTGAACGAGGCCTCCAAGCTGCTCGGCAAGCGCGTCGAAAAAGGTCGCCTGACTCCGGCGAAGATGGCAGAAGCCCTCAATGCTATTCGTCCTACCATGTCCTACGGCGACTTCGGTCACGTCGACATCGTCGTCGAAGCCGTTGTCGAAAATCCGAAGATCAAGCAGTCCGTGCTGGCTGAAGTCGAAGGCCTGGTGCGTGATGATGCGATCATCGCCTCTAACACCTCGACCATCTCCATCAGCCTGCTGGCCCAGGCGCTCAAGCGTCCGGAAAACTTCTGCGGCATGCACTTCTTCAACCCGGTGCACATGATGCCGCTGGTGGAAGTGATTCGTGGCGAGAAGACCAGCGAAACCGCGATCGCCACCACCGTTGCCTACGCCAAGAAAATGGGCAAGAGCCCGGTCGTGGTTAACGATTGCCCGGGCTTCCTGGTCAACCGCGTGCTGTTCCCGTACTTCGGCGGCTTCGCCCGCGCCATCGCCCACGGTGTGGACTTCGTCCGTGCTGACAAGGTGATGGAAAAGTTCGGCTGGCCCATGGGCCCGGCGTATCTGATGGACGTCGTCGGCATGGACACTGGCCACCACGGCCGTGACGTGATGGCTGAAGGTTTCCCGGATCGCATGAAGGACGACACCCGCACGGCCGTCGACGTCATGTATGACGCCAACCGCCTCGGCCAGAAGAACGGCAAAGGCTTCTACGTCTACGAGATGGACAAGAAGGGCAAGCCGAAGAAGGTGGTCGACCCGCAGTCCTACGAGCTGCTCAAGCCGGTGGTCGGCGAGACTCGCGAGCTGTCCGACGAGGACATCATCAACTACATGATGATCCCGCTGTGCCTGGAAACGGTCCGCTGCCTGGAAGACAACATCGTCGAAACCGCTGCCGAAGCTGACATGGGTTTGATCTACGGCATCGGTTTCCCTCCCTTCCGTGGTGGTGCACTGCGCTACATCGATTCGATCGGTGTCGCCGAGTTCGTGGCTTTGGCCGACAAGTACGCCGACCTGGGCCCGCTGTACCAGCCGACTGCGAAGCTGCGTGAAATGGCTGCCAACGGCCAGAGCTTCTACGGTTAATTGAGGAATAAAGAGATATGAGCCTTAATCCGAGAGACGTCGTCATTGTCGACTTCGGCCGTACCCCGATGGGTCGTTCCAAGGGCGGCATGCACCGCAATACCCGCGCCGAGACCATGTCCGCGCACCTGATCGATGGCTTACTGGCACGCAACTCCAAGGTCGACCCGGCCGAAGTGGAAGATGTGATCTGGGGCTGCGTCAACCAGACCCTTGAGCAGGGCTGGAACGTGGCCCGCATGGCCTCGCTGCTGACCCGCATCCCGCACACCAGTGCCGCGCAAACCGTCAGCCGCCTGTGCGGCTCCTCCATGAGCGCATTGCACACCGCCGCTCAGGCGATCATGACCGGTAACGGTGATGTCTTCGTCGTGGGTGGTGTCGAGCACATGGGCCACGTCGGCATGATGCATGGTGTCGATCCGAATCCGCAGCTGTCGCTGTACGCTGCCAAAGCGTCGGGCATGATGGGCCTGACCGCTGAAATGCTGGGCAAGATGCATGGCATTACTCGCGAGCAGCAGGATGCTTTCGGCGAGCGCTCGCATCGCCTGGCCCACAAGGCTACCGTCGACGGCATGTTCAAGGATGAAATCATCCCGATGGAAGGCTACGACGAAAACGGTTTCCTCAAGGTCTTCGACTACGATGAAACCATTCGTCCCGAGACCACCCTCGAAAGCCTGGCGGCACTCAAGCCGGCCTTCAACCCGAAGGGCGGTACTGTGACTGCGGGTACGTCTTCGCAGATCACTGACGGTGCGTCGTGCATGATCGTCATGTCCGCTCAGCGCGCACAGGATCTGGGCATCCAGCCGATGGCTGTGATTCGCTCCATGGCCCTGGCCGGTGTGGATCCGGCGATCATGGGTTACGGACCGGTACCGGCCACTCAGAAGGCGCTAAAGCGTGCTGGTCTGACCATGGACGACATTGATTTCGTCGAGCTCAACGAAGCCTTCGCCGCTCAGGCGCTGCCGGTGCTGAAGGATCTCAAGCTGCTCGACAAGATGGAGCAGAAGGTCAACCTGCATGGCGGCGCCATCGCGCTGGGTCACCCGTTCGGTTGCTCGGGCGCTCGTATTTCGGGCACCCTGTTGAACGTGATGAAGCAGAACGGCGGTACGCTGGGCGTTTCCACAATGTGTATCGGCCTTGGTCAAGGCATCACCACAGTGTTCGAACGCGTCTAAGCTAGTTGGCGACACGGAAACCGGGGCCTCGTGCCCCGGTTTTCATTTTGATGAGCGATTTTTTTTCAGAGGCAGCCGCGATGCAGGTCACGCCAGGCCGTTACCGCCATTACAAAGGCCCCGAGTACCGCGTATATGCAGTGCCTCGGCACTCCGAAACGGAAGAGTCGCTAGTCTTCTACCAGGCGCTATACGGGGATTACGGCTTATGGGTGCGCCCGCTTTCGATGTTCACCGAAACGGTTGAAGTCGACGGTGAAACGCTTCCCCGTTTCGCCCTGATCGAAGCCGAGCCCAGCCGTTTTTAGGCGTCGTCCGGACGAGCTGGCTTAAGCCCTGCGCTTGACCTCGGCTCTATCGCCACTATATATAGCGGTGCTTTCGAACCGAGTGAAGATGACTCCCCTCGGTTTCGGACGATAAAACCCCTGCCAGGCAGTTAGGCTGCCATTGGATTTGGGTACGGATGATTTCTGGAGCGATTGATTGCTCTTCGCAGGCTGGCTAGGCTGCTTCGCTTCTTAACCGGCAGGCCGGGTGGCGTTTCGACGTCGGGCTGCGGCCGGTTCAACACTCTCAGTTCACCTCTCGATTCAGGAACTCTCCTCTCCATGGGTAAATCGCTGGTCATCGTGGAATCACCGGCCAAGGCCAAGACAATCAACAAGTATTTGGGCAACCAATACGTGGTGAAGTCGAGTATCGGCCACATCCGCGACCTTCCCACCAGCGGCTCTGCCAACAAGGAGCCGGTCAAGCGCGGTAAGGCCGCAGCGGCCGAAGCCCCGGCGCTTTCGCCGAAGGAGAAAGCCAAGCGTCAGCTTTTTACCCGGATGGGCATCGATCCCGAGCACGGCTGGAAGGCGAAGTACGAAATCCTGCCTGGCAAAGAAAAGGTCATCGATGAGCTTCGTCGCCTGGCCAAGGAAGCCGACACTATCTACCTCGCGACCGACTTGGATAGAGAAGGGGAAGCCATCGCCTGGCACCTGCGCGAATCAATCGGCGGCGATGACAGCCGCTACAAGCGCGTGGTGTTCAACGAGATCACCAAAAAGGCGATCCAGGAGGCGTTCTCCAAACCGGGAGATCTAGATATCAACCGGGTCAATGCGCAACAGGCGCGGCGCTTTCTCGACCGGGTGGTGGGCTACATGGTTTCCCCGCTGCTCTGGGCAAAGATCGCGCGCGGGCTCTCTGCAGGACGCGTGCAATCGGTTGCGGTGAAGTTGGTAGTCGAGCGGGAACGCGAGATCCGTGCCTTTGTTCCGGAAGAGTACTGGGAGGTCCATGCTGACCTGGCCACTGCCGAGCAGGCGAAGGTCCGTTTCGAGGTCGCTCGCGAAAACGGCGAGGCGTTCAAGCCGCTGAACGAAGCGCATGCGATGGCCGCACTCGAGCAGCTCAAAGGTGCGAGCTACAGTGTCGCCAAGCGCGAAGACAAGCCGACCAGCAGCAAACCCTCGGCGCCTTTCATTACCTCCACACTGCAGCAGGCCGCGAGCAACCGTCTCGGCTTTGGCGTGAAGAAGACCATGATGATGGCCCAACGGCTATACGAGGCGGGCTACATCACCTACATGCGTACCGACTCGACCAACCTCTCGGCGGATGCCCTGAGCATGGTGCGCAGCTTCATTGAAGATGAATTCGGCAACAAGTACCTGCCGGAAAAGCCGAACTTCTACTCCAGCAAGGAAGGCGCCCAGGAAGCTCACGAAGCGATTCGTCCTTCCGACGTCAATCTTCGTCCGGCTCAGCTGTCAGGAATGGAGCGCGACGCCGAGCGACTCTATGACCTTATCTGGCGTCAGTTCGTCGCGTGCCAGATGCCGCCTGCGCAGTATCTGTCGACCAGTGTTACCGTTGCCGCGGGCAACTTCGAGCTGCGCGCCAAGGGTCGGATCCTCAAGTTCGACGGCTACACCAAGGTCATGCCGCAGCAGAGCAAGAGCGGTGAAGACGACGTCCTGCCGGACATGAATAAGGGCGACGGGATGAAGCTGATCAAGCTCGACCCGAGCCAGCACTTCACCAAGCCACCTGCGCGCTTCTCCGAAGCGAGCCTGGTCAAGGAGATGGAAAAGCGCGGAATTGGTCGGCCGTCGACCTATGCGGCGATCATCTCGACGATCCAGGATCGCGGCTATGTCTCTCTGCATAACCGCCGCTTCTATTCCGAGAAGATGGGCGACATCGTTACCGAGCGCCTCTCGGAAAGCTTCAACAACCTGATGGACTATGGCTTCACTGCCGGCATGGAAGAGAATCTCGACGATGTCGCACAGGGTGAGCGCGAGTGGAAGCACGTACTCGACGAGTTCTACGGTGACTTCAAAAAGAAGCTGGAGGTCGCTGAGGCGAGCGAGAACGGGATGCGTGCCAACCAGCCCACGCTGACCGATATTCCGTGCAAGGTCTGCGGACGTCCGATGATGATTCGCACAGCCTCCACTGGGGTCTTTCTCGGGTGCTCCGGCTACAGCCTGCCGCCTAAAGAGCGCTGCAAGTCCACCGTCAACCTGATTCCGGGCGATGAGATTGCCGCTGATGACGAAGGGGAGTCCGAATCTCGCGTGCTGTTGGGCAAACATCGATGCCCGATCTGCAGCACGGCGATGGATGCCTACCTGCTCGACGAAACCCATAAGCTGCATATCTGTGGCAACAACCCCGATTGCACAGGTTACGAGATCGAAGAGGGCCAGTACCGCATCAAGGGCTACGAGGGGCCGAGTCTGGAGTGCGACAAGTGCGGCAGTGAAATGCAGCTCAAAACGGGCCGTTTCGGCAAGTTCTTCGGTTGCACCAACGGCGAGTGTAAGAACACGCGTAAGTTGCTCAGAAGCGGCGAGGCGGCCCCGCCGAAGATGGATGCGGTGAAGATGCCTGAGCTTAAATGTGAAAAGGTCGACGACACCTATGTACTGCGCGATGGCGCTTCCGGTTTGTTCCTGGCCGCCAGCCAGTTTCCGAAGAATCGCGAGACCCGGGCACCGTTAGTACTGGAGTTGATTCCTCACAAGGATGAGATCGACCCGAAGTATCACTTTTTGCTCAAGGCGCCTCAGAAGGATCCGGAAGGCCGCCCAGCTGTGATCCGCTTCAGCCGCAAGACCAAGGAGCAGTACGTACAAACCGAGGTCAACGGCAAGCCGACTGGCTGGAAAGCCTTCTTCGATGGCAGCAAATGGAAGGTAGAGGACAAAAGCACCGGTAAGTAACTGGCAGCCTCGGGTCGGAGCCAGCTTTGTCGCGGGCTTCGACCTGTAGCGTTTCAAGTCTTGGGAGACCGTCGCCATGGCTCATGAGCTGTACACCCGTACCAACCAGAAAATTTACTTCGCCGGACTCGCACTTGAGAATTGGAAGCGGGCCGAGGAGAAAGGCGCGATGAATGCGCCAGGCCTGATCCAGGCCGAGCGCGAGGCTAGTCTTTTTCATCTATACGGCGCGTTGCTGGGGCTATGTCACGAGATCGCTGGCTACTACCGCCTGCCTGGTGCTAGCGCACCGCGTCCAGAGCTATTGCTGATGCCATCAGTGCAGGGCTCGTCATCGAGCCCGGAGCTCGCTGAGCTGATAGAGTTGGCCGAGCATCCTGAAACCTGGCTGGCACAACTGCTGAAAGCGTACTCAGCACTCTTCGAGCCGCCTCGTGCGCCTGCTAAGACCAAAACCGATCCAACCATGCCGTTGATCGAGGCGGTCAGTGTGGATGCGCAGGTGCCGGCGCTGGCGCGTGAAGAGCTGGAGGCTTGGCGAAGCAGCTTGAAACAGCTGGCCCTACGCTTTCGCGAGTCGCTTACCGAGTGGTAAGCGACTAGACGTGCAACGTTGCTGTGTCTGTACTGGATCAAGTACTTGGTCTAAGACGCATGACCAATGCAATGCCTCCAAGAATCGCAAGGCCGGCGGCCAGCAACTTCCCGGTCAAGGGCTCCCCAAGCAGCAAGCTCCCCGCCAAGGCGGTAAGAAGTGGCACGCTCAGTTGCACGCTGGCCGCCTGGATGGCCCCTAGGCCGGGGAGCGCTGCGTACCAGATGGCGTAACCGATGCCAGAGGCCAAACCGCCAGACAGCAGCGCATAGATCAATCCGGCGCTGTCCCACTCCAGCGTGTTCAACGCAAGCAGGCATAACAGGACGGCGATTGGCAGGGTGCGAATGAAATTGCCCGCAGTAGCGGCAAGTGAGTCCGGCGTCCCTTTACCCAGTATCGAATAGGCTCCCCACGCCGCTCCTGCCAGCACCATCAGAAGTGATGCCGATAGCGGCGGTGTGTTTGTTCCTGGCAGCAGAAGCACAAGCAGCCCTGCTCCTGCCAGGAGCATCCCGGCTGTCTGCCCCCGATGCAAGCGTTCACCTTGCAGCATCCCCCAGGTGATCATGCTTATCTGCACGGCCCCGAACAGCAGCAGCGCGCCGGCGCCTGCGTCAAGGTCGAGGTAGGCATAAGAGAACGAGGCTGCATAGGCGAAGAGTGCGAGGGCGCCCCGCCAGCTGCCTGAGTTAGAAAAAGACTTCCCACGCAGGCACAACAAAAGCCACAACACCAGTGCACCGGCACATAGGCGCAGCGCAGTGAAGCTGGCCGGATCGATCTGGCTGTCCCGCAGAGCTGCGCGACAAAGCAGCGAATTGCCGGCGAAGGCGAGCATGGCCAGCGCGGTCAGTAGCAAGGTTCTTATGGTCATCCTGCGGTCCGGTATCAATAGGCAGCCATCCTACTGTGCCGGCGCGTTACTGCACATCTGCTTCCTGCCTGCGCGAGACTGAGCAGCAGTTCAGCATCCTGTTTTGGCAGCTAAACCCAAAGGCTGCCGCCTGGGCGGTCGGCTGTTACAATGCGCGGTTTCAAGGGGAGCATGCCAATGCCAACGTCTTTTCTGGAAATCGTCGAGCTACCTGACGGCAGCATTGTGCTGCGTCGTGCCGAGGACGAAGGCGTGTTGGTCACGCTGGATTTTTCTGATGATGCCAAGGCGTTCCTGCAAGGTCAGCATGTTGAGGTCGCTAAGGCCATGTTCAACATTGGCGTGCAGATGGCGGGGCGCGTATCGGAGGGTGATTTCGAGCGGGAGGAAGAAGGGCCGCGCGTGCTGCATTGAGGGGTAAAGACGCCTGGTCGCCTTTGCGGCGCCTGGCGGGTTTCGGCACATCCTTATGCCAACCGGTTGGGGCGTATTAGCTACCCAGACGTATGTTCAAACTCTGTGCATTGCCCTGGGCTGCCGCCACGCGCAGCTTCAGGCGGCCCGCCTTGTCGATGCGTGGGAACCAGGTAATGACCGTGTGGCTGCAGCCTGATACCAACGCCTTGCATGCCAGCTCAAGCGCAGTCTGGCTATCGCGGGCCTGGAGCAACAGAATGCGGTCACGATTCAGTCCGGTTTCTCGCAGCCAACTCTGTGAAAGCGATACAGGCGGTGCGATCAACGTGAGCCAGCGAGTATCCGCTGCCTCACTGAGCTCGCGCAGCATGGGAGCCAGCAACTGGCGGCAGTGATCCCCGCTACCAGTCAGGGTCATTTCACTCAGGCAGTCGTCGGCGGGCTGTGGAGCGTGCGTTACCTCTGCGAACGGTGTCAGGCGATGCGCGATCAGCCCTTCGAACAAGGAAAGCTGCGGTGGTTTGCCTGCGGTGGGTTGGGGATGGTACTGCATGAACCTCTCCTTAGCGGCGTATTACGCCGACGCTCAAACCTTCGATAACCAACTCTTGCTGTTCAAGATCAACTTCAATAGGCGCAAACTCGGCGTTTTCGGCAAGCAGCCAGACCTTGCTGCCTTCACGTTTAAAACGTTTAACAGTTACTTCGTCATCGATTCGGGCCACGACTATCTGTCCATTCCGTGCTTCACGCGTGGTATGGACCGCTAGCAGGTCCCCATCAAATATGCCGATATCCTTCATGCTCATACCGTGGACGCGCAGTAGGTAATCAGCCTTCGGCTGGAAAAATGAAGGATTGATCTGGCAAGATTCTTCGACATGTTGCTGCGCCAGAATTGGCGCACCGGCAGCAACCCGGCCGATTACCGGAAGGCCGTTGTCCTCGGTAGCCGGTTCGAAGCCTGGAATACGTATCCCGCGAGAGGCGCCGGGCGTCATTTCGATGGCGCCTTTGCGAGCCAAAGCCTTGAGGTGCTCCTCTGCGGCGTTGGGCGATTTGAAACCCAGCTCCTGAGCGATCTCGGCGCGTGTCGGCGGGTAGCCGTTGTCTTCAAGGCAACGCTTGATGAAGGCGAGGATTTCCGACTGGCGAGGGGTCAGTTTGATCATCAAAAGGGTCTCTGTTCTTTTATACAGTGACTGGGATTATATACAGTACCGAATGCTTGGCAATCGTTGTTTGATTGGGCGGCAGGTAGGCTGTGAGCGCGCAGTAAAGGGCCGCCGAAGCATTTCGGCGCTATGTCGGTTGACTTGGTGTAGGTTGAAACGTAAGTTTCAAACAGATGTTTGTCGGGGGAGAGGGCATGGCGCAGTCCGAAACAGTCGAGCGTATCCTGGATGCGGCGGAGCAGCTATTCGCTGAGAAGGGGTTCGCCGAGACGTCGCTGCGTCTGATCACCAGCAGAGCCGGCGTCAACCTGGCCGCAGTGAACTATCACTTCGGTTCGAAAAAGGCACTTATTCAGGCAGTTTTCTCGCGTTTTCTAGGGCCATTCTGCATCAGCCTTGAGCGGGAGCTGGATAGGCGCGAAGCGCAGTCTGACAGGAAGGAAAGCCTCGAAGAGTTGCTGGAGATCCTGGTCGAGCAAGCGCTGGCAGTGACGCCGCGCAGCGGCGATGACCTGTCCATCTTCATGCGTCTGCTGGGGCTTTCCTTCAGTCAAAGCCAGGGGCATCTACGTCGCTATCTCGAGGACATGTACGGGAAGGTGTTTCGCCGTTACATGCATCGGGTACACGAGGCCGCGCCGTCGATCCCGCCGATTGAGTTGTTCTGGCGTGTGCATTTCATGCTGGGCGCTGCGGCTTTCAGCATGTCGGGTATCAAAGCGCTAAGGGCTATCGCCGAGAACGATTTCGGCGCAAGAACCTCGATTGAGCAGGTCATGCGCATGATGGTCCCGTTTCTTGCAGCGGGTATGCGGGCCGACTCGGGTGTCGCAGATCCAGGGCTGGCGCAGGCCCATCCGATTGCCCGACGTAACGCCTTGGCAATGCCAGCCAAGGGCTAGGGTGCATCCTCACAGGGCGATCGGCTAAGCTAGCCGCCCATGAACGACCTCGATTTGCTCCATATCTCGATCGCTGACCAGGCGCTCTACGGGTTTGCCAATTCCTGCCTGCGCCTTCGTTTCCCTGTTTCTACCGCGCGTAATGGTGCAGGTGAACGCAATGGCACCGGTTGTACGCCGCGAGGCCGCCATCAGGTGCGCGCACGCATTGGTGAGGGCCTGCCTTCGGGAGCCGTTTTGCGCGGACGGCGTTGGACCGGGGAGGTATGGGATGACGATCTGCATGAGCGTTTTCCTGGCCGTGACTGGATCCTGACGCGGATCCTCTGGCTCAGTGGTTGCGAGCCGGGGTACAACCGGATGGGGCCAGTCGATACTTTTCGCCGCTACATCTATCTGCATGGCACGCCGGATTCGGAGCCTATGGGAATACCGCTCTCCCACGGCTGCATCAGGTTACGCAATGCCGACCTGCTCGAACTCTTCCCCCGTGTGCCCGCTGGCTGTGCCGTGTATATCGGCGAAGCTGCATGCCCGGATTGGTCAAGCGCAACGCTGATATAAGGATTCGCTAACTAACATGCATGGCTCTTTGATGTTGGATATTGCCGGTACTTGGCTGACCGCCGAGGACCGACAATTGCTACGCCAACCGGAAGTAGGCGGGCTTATTTTATTTGCCCGGAATATCGAAAACCTGACTCAAGTCCAAGAGCTTTGCCGAGCGATTCGAGCGGTGCGGCCTGATCTGCTGCTGGCGGTCGACCAGGAAGGGGGGCGCGTCCAGCGGCTGAGGCGTGACTTCGTCCGGCTACCGGCGATGCGCGAATTCGCCTCGCGCCCCAATGCGCAGGAGCTGGCAGAAATTTGCGGGTGGGTGATGGCGACTGAAGTGCTCGCAGTCGGTCTCGATTTCAGTTTCGCGCCAGTTCTGGATCTCGATTACCAGCGCAGCGCTGTGGTTGGTTCGCGTGCATTCGAGGGTGATCCACTACGGGCAAGCGAGCTGGCCGGCGCTTTCATCAGGGGCATGCACAGCGCCGGAATGGCGGCCACTGGCAAGCACTTCCCAGGTCATGGCTGGGCCGAAGCGGATTCTCATGTCGCAATACCGGTCGATGAACGCGGGTTGGATGAGTTGCGCGGTCGGGATCTTGTCCCTTTCCGCAAGCTGGCCGCCGAGCTTGATGCTGTGATGCCCGCCCATGTTATCTACCCGCAAATAGACGACAGGCCCGCTGGTTTTTCCCGGCGTTGGTTGCAGGATGTGCTTCGCGATGAGTTGGGATTCCGCGGCTTGATTTTCAGTGATGACCTATCGATGGCTGGTGCGCATGTCGCCGGTGATGCGGCGAGCCGCATCGAGGCGGCGCTGACGGCGGGTTGCGATATGGGGTTGGTGTGTAATGATCGCGGGGCTGCTGAGCTTGCACTGTCGGCGCTGCAGCGGCTCGGGGCGCAGCCATCACCGGCTTTGGGCAGAATGCGCAACCGGGCATGCGGCTCACTGGAATACAAACAGGATCCACGCTGGCGCGCATCCGTCGCTGCACTCAAAGCTGCCGAACTGATCGCTTGACCAAGGAAACACAGATGACTGTCCATGCCATTATCGGCGGCACGGGGCTTACCGAGCTGCCTGGGCTGACCCTGCTCGAAGCGATACCCATGCAAACGCCATACGGTCCGCCGTCGGCCGATATTGTGCGTGGAGAGTATGCCGGTCGCGAAGTGCTGTTTCTCGCTCGGCATGGTCACCCGCACCGGGTTCCGCCACATCAGGTCAACTATCGCGCCAATCTGTGGGCGCTGAAGCGTGCCGGCGCGCAGGCCGTTATCGCAGTGAATGCAGTCGGAGGCATCCATTCGACCATGGGGGCCGGTCACCTCTGTGTGCCGCATCAGTTGATCGATTACACCTACGGCCGCGATCACACGTTCTTCGAGGGCGACATCGAGCATGTTACCCATGTCGACTTCAGCTATCCCTATGACGAGCCCTTGCGCCAGCGCCTGATCGCCGGTCTGGCAGCTGAACGTTACCTGTTCAGCAGTCATGGTGTGTATGGCTGCACTCAGGGGCCGCGGCTGGAGACGGTCGCTGAAATCGCCAGGATGGAGCGCGATGGTTGCGACATCGTCGGGATGACCGGTATGCCCGAGGCGGTGCTGGCGCGTGAACTGGAGCTGCCCTACGCCTGTCTGGCGCTGGTGGTCAATCCGGCTGCGGGCAAAAGCAGTGGGGTCATCACCATGGCGGAAATCGAGGCTGCGCTGGCTGAAGGAATTGTGAAGGTACGTGCGGTGCTGGCTCGCGCGCTGGCTGGTTGAGAGCAGTCCCGCCAGCGAGTGCCGTGGCTAGTAGCCAGTGGCATGCTGGCGATAACGGCGTTGATGGCTTCGCCAGGAGCCGTCAGAACGGTCGCAAAGACGTAGCACGTTGCTGCTAGTTTCGCCAAACAACCCATTGCGGGCGATCCGCTGCTTGCTACACTTGGCCGTCCTTTGGAGTACCGGAATGCTTTGCCACGCACCCATAAGAAGAATATCCAGAACGGTGATGTTGTTGAGTCTGCTGGCCGGCCTTGCAGGCTGTTCCACCTGGTTCAGCAGTGATTTCCGGGATCCCCGCGTTCAACTTAAAAACGTCGAAATCATCAAAGCCAGGCTGCTCGAACAGCAGTTCATGCTGCGCTTTCGCATCGACAATCCCAACGAGCAGAGCCTGCCGGTTCGCGGTTTGGTGTATACCGTCCACCTCAACGACATCGAGCTGGCGAGCGGAGAGTCCAGCGGCTGGACAACCGTTCCCGGAAACGGCTTCGAGTATTACGAGGTGCCGATACATACCAATCTCTGGCGGCACATGAAGTACATTGTGCGTCTGTTGGAAAAGCCGGATCGCCCGATTGCCTATCGTCTGGATGGTGAGTTGAAAACCGGTCTAATGCTCGGACGGCGCGTGCACATCTCAACCAATGGCGAGATAATCCCCGGCAACTTTATCCCGGAGTAGCAGTACCGATGAACCACGAAACACACGTGCACGGTCCCGATTGCAATCATGATCACGACCACGCGCACCAGGACCACGGACATGTACACGGCCCGCATTGCAACCACAGCCACGATCCGGTGCGTAATCCGCTGAAGGATGTCGGTCGGAACGATCCCTGCCCATGCGGCAGCCAGAAAAAGTTTAAGAAGTGCCACGGAGCCTGATCCGCGCATGACACCCTTCGCCATAGTGTTGCTCATAGCTGCCCTGCTGCTGATCGCGGCCCTGGCGGGATACGCCCTGCATCTATGGCGCAGGGTATGGCGCAGAGAGCAACAGCTAGCGGAGATGCAGGCGCAGCAGCACGCAGCGCTTGCCGCAGACCTACGCGTGCTCGCGAGCAGCCTGCTCGAAGAACAGGTCCCTCTGATCGAAGGTGCTATCCGGATCAAGGTGCTGCTGGATAACTTCGATTCCGCACTGGGTCAGGACCCGCGCTGTCAGGTTTTTCAGGTGCTCTTCGACGAGACCTCGCAAGTCCCTACTCATGACGCCTGGAAAGCGCTGGATCGTTCTGAGCGTCGCCATCATGAGGCTCGCTTCAGTGCGCTCGAACTGCAGCACAAGGCCGAGGCGCGCCGCTCCGCCCGCTGGCTGCTTGATGAAGCACTGCCAAAGAATCACCAAGCCGCCTGAGTGCGACGGCAGACCACATCCTTTTCATATCCGTACTGCCCTGCCCGCAAGGAGCCGTTGATGCCACTGCGCCTGCCGTTTTTTCTGGTTCGCCTGACGTTGGGTGCCGTATTTGTGGGTGGAGCCCTTAGCGGCTGCCAGGCCTATCTGGATAGTCGCTACAGCGACAGCCTGCCGCCTGCCCAGGGCGTCCAGGCGATTACGGGGCTGGACAAAAGCGTAAGCATCCGTCGCAACACGCTGGGTATGCCGCTGATTGAAACGGCGAACTTTCATGATGCACTGTTCGGATTGGGTTACGTACATGCCACTGACCGCCTGAGCCAGATGGTCAGCATGCGGCTCATGGCCGAAGGGCGCTTGGCTGAAATGGCCGGGCCCGGCGTGCTTGAGGTCGACCGCTTCATGCGTGCGGTAAACCTTCGGCAAAGCGCTGCGGTGCTGTATCGGGAAAGCTCGCCGCGGATGAAGCGCTTCTTCGAGGTGTATGCCAGAGGCGTTAACGCCTACCTGTTCCGTCATCGCGACAAGTTGCCGATGGATCTTGCAGTCACAGGCTATACGCCTGAGTACTGGAAGGCTGAAGATTCGGCACTGGTGTTCTGTCTGTTGAACTTCGGCCTAGCGGTCAATCTTCAGGAAGAAATCGCATCACTGGTCATGGCGCAGAAAGTCGGTGCGGACAAGGTCGCCTGGCTGCTGCCCACCTACCCAGACGAGGCGTTGCCGTTTGAGGAGGCCGACAAGCTCAAAAGCTTGAAGCTGAGCGGCGATATTGCTGGGCTTGCAGCGCTTGAGAGCGCAGCCGCCCAAGTTGCCTCGCTCAACATGCTGGGGGTCGCCGCTTCGAACAATTGGGCCATTTCCGGCAGCAATACGCGTAGTGGCAAGCCGATCCTGGCCAATGACACGCACTTGCCGCTGTCCATGCCGTCGTACTGGAACTTCGTGCAGATTCGCTCGCCGAAGTTTCAGGCTGCGGGCGTGACGATTGCTGGCGTGCCTGCTGTGGTCGCCGGGTTCAACGGCAAGCTGGGCTGGGGCATGACCATGGTCATGGGCGATACCCAGGACCTCTTTCTCGAGCAGGTGCGGCGCGAGGGTAGCCGTTTGCTGTATCTGGCCGATGGCAAGTGGGTGCCGGCTCGCGAGCGAAATGAGACCTTCTTTATCAAGGGTGCGCGCCCTGTCCGAGAAACGATCTATGAGACACGCAACGGGCCGTTGCTCAATAGCGTTCTAGGGGAGCGCAAACACCCCTTGCAGCCGCTGCAGTTGAGCAGTGGTTACGGGCTGGCTCTGAAGACCAACCAGTTCGAGGCTGATCAAACGCTGGATGCATTTTTCGACCTGACCCGTGCGCAATCCGTCGACCAGGCGTTCGAGGCGACCCGCGACATCCGTGCCGTGGCACTGAACATCGTGTTTGCCGACCAGCAAAGTACCGGCTGGCAGGTCACCGGACGTTATCCGAACCGGCGTGAGGGGTTGGGCCTGCTTCCGTCGCCCGGTTGGGAAGGGCGTTATGACTGGGACGGTTACGCCGATCCCATGCTTCACCCCTATGATCAGGATCCGACACAAGGCTGGCTGGGGACCGCCAATCATCGCACCGTGCCTAAGGGCTATGGCATGCAGCTGTCCAATTCCTGGTACTACCCGGAGCGTGCCGAGCGTATTGCCGAGCTGCTTGGTCGGGGTAAGCAGGACACCCGCAGTGTGATCGCAATGCAGTATGACCAGACGACAACCTTTGCGACCAAGCTGCAGACCATGCTGCAGGCGCCGGGAATGGCGGAGCCGTTGAAAGCCGCCATCGATACGCTTGCCGAGCCTGAGCGGCGCCGGGCACGTGAAGCGCTTTCAACCCTGCTGCGCTTCGATGGCAAGCTCGCTGCTGGCTCTGCGGACGCAGCGCTGTATGAAAGCTTCCTGATTGAGGTTGCACGCCAGACCTTTCTCGACGAGCTGGGGCCGGAGGGTAGCGGCGCTTGGAAGGCCCTGGTCGAGGCCGCAAACGCCTCCTATTCGGCACAGGCCGATCATCTGCTCGGCCGGGACGACAGCCCGTTCTGGGACGATATCGGTACGCCCCAACAGGAAGACAAGCCGGCCATTCTGGCGCGCTCACTTGCCGCTTCGGTCAGTCGTATGGAAACTGCCCTGGGTGCTGACCGAAGTGCCTGGCAGTGGGGGCAGCTGCATACCTACACCTGGAAGAGCGGCACTACGCAACTGGCGCCTTACATGTCGCCCAGCCAGCGCGCCGGCATCAATGCGATCAGCGGCTATCTGGATCGGGGGCCGGTAGCGGCTGGTGGCGATCACAGCACGCTGAACGTGTCGGCCTACCGCTGGGGTGACAATTTCGATACCTGGCTGATCCCGGCGATGCGGATCGTTGTCGACTTCGGTCGTGATGAGCCGATGATCGGGCTAAACAGCACCGGTCAGTCCGGCAACCCGGCCAGCCCCCACTACGCAGATGGCATCGAGGCCTGGTTGAAAGGCGGCTACATGAGCTTCCCATTTAAGTCGGAGAATCTCGACAAGGTCTACGGCACCCAGCGATTGCTGCTCACGCCGGCGTCTAAATAGCCGCTGATCGGTGGACGAAGCAGTACTGGTGCTGTTTCGGGTCAGCTGTTCTTGCGCCAGTCGAAATCCATTTGTCGGGCGGTGGCTTCGGCCAGTTCGCGGCCAGCGATACGCTCGACCAAGTGCAGGCTCATGTCGATACCAGCCGAAATACCTGCCGAGGTTACGTAGCGGCCGGTATCAACCCAGCGGCAGCCTTCGATCACTTTGAGCAGCGGGAACATCGCTTTCAGTTCACTGATATCTTCCCAGTGCGTGGTCACCTTATGCGCGTACAGCACGTTGGCTTTCGCCAGCAGGAATGCACCGGTGCACACCGAGGCGGTGAGTCCGGCCTGCGCGGCTGTTTTCTCGATCCACCGCACCACCTCGGGGTTCTCCAGTTCGTTGGCGACCACTCCGCCCGGAACGATCAGCAAGTCGATGGTGGGGTGGTTGGCAAAGTTGTAGTTGGGTTGGACGACCAGACCCGCCCTGGCGCGCACGAGCCCCTTGCGCGCAGCGATGGTCGACGTTGAGAAGGGCGGTGGCTGACCGTCGCGCAGCGCCAGCCGCGTCGCGGTGGTGAACACCTCGTAAGGCCCCGTAAAATCGAGCACCTCGACGTCGGGGTAAACGTAGATACCGACGAATGTGGGCATGACGGGCACCTGTCGTATGCGCTGAGCTTAAGAGGCGATTACTCGAGCCGGTATGCAGGATATTGCTGAATGGTCTTGCGAAGGTCTAGGTCAGCCTAGCTGGCTGCTCGTGTCACTTCCAATACCGTGATGGTTGATGGCTCTGGGTAGTGCCATCGGACTTCGACATCCCAGAGCCGGGTGCCGTAGCGGCGTTCCGGTGCTGGCGTCTGATAGGCCGGTCGCGGGTCTTGTGCCAGGCACTGTTCGATCAAGGCTTGCAGCGGCTCGCCCAGCCGTGCCGCTTCGCAGTGCGCCTGTTGCAGGCTGGCCTCGGTCCAGCGCACTGCAATGAGGTTGGGTGCATCCTCGGCCAAGCCGTTATGGGCATCTGTGACCACGTCGGCATAGGGGACATAAGGCTTGATGTCCAGCACCGGTGTCCCATCGAGCAGATCGATTCCCGACAGATAGAGACGGCCAGGCTCGATCTGGTCCAGTTTCACAACCGACTGTCCGATGCCGTTGGGCCGGTGCGTCGCCCGTGTCGCGAATACGCCAACCATTCGGTTGCCACCTAGACGTGGCGGCCGTACTCGCAGACGGGGTTCGGCCTCCAAGGCTTGATGAAAAAGAAACAGCAGCCAGACATGGCTCACCTGTTCCAGTCCCTCCAGCGCATGAACCTGATCGAACGGTGCGACCAGTTCCAGTACGCCTCGAGCGGCGGGTGCCAGTTGCGGCTGGCGTGGAATGGCGAACTTTTCCTTGAAGCAGGAGCGGACGAAGCCGATGGGGGAAACGGAGTAGGACATGGTGATTAGCCCGGCGCGGAGGGGCGTCATCTTACCCGTTGCGGTGGTGGATCGCGCCTACGCGCAAGGCTGGCGAGCAATCTGCAATAGCTTCAGAGCCCGAGCGGTGCGTACGCATGAGCCCCTTTGCGCCAGCACGCTATTCGCGGACCCATGCAGGGTTTCGATGATTCGTGTAGGATAGCCGCCCTTTTTTCGAACATAGGCTACGTTTGTTTTACGGCTGTACGCTTCACTCTTTTCCAGTGCCGCGCTCGCCAGAGCTTTACGGCAGTTTTTGGCGCGTCGCCCCTGACGCAGCCCCGCATACAGGCAGCAGCATTGCAGCCGCTTTGGCAGTCGCAAAACGTGGCAGCCGCATTTCGTCGCGTCGCGATGTCCTAAAAGCCAGAACAAGTTCAGGAGATAGAACTGATGAACGAGGCTGAGCTCTCACCCAGTCACACTGACCCAACCCGAGATCGCATCAATCCGGTCGTTTTCTACAGTTCGGCGGTTGCCATCGTACTGTTTGCGATCTGGACGATGTTCTTCACGGAGCCATCCCTGACGGTCATCAATACCGTCCTGGGCTGGATTTCAAACACCTTTGGCTGGTTCTACTTTCTAGCCGTACTGGTGTACCTACTGTTCGTGATTGTCATTGCAACCACGCGCTACGGCAAAATCAGGCTAGGCCCTGATCATTCGAAACCGGAATTCAATGTCGTTACCTGGGCGGCGATGCTGTTCTCCGCCGGTATCGGCATCGACTTGCTGTTTTTCTGTATCGCTGAACCGATCACCCAGTATCTGGAACCGCCGGTAGGCGTAGGCGGCACCGCGCAGGCGGCGCGGCATGCCATGGAGCTGACGTTCCTGCACTGGGGGCTGTCTGGCTGGGGTGTCTACACCCTGGTGGGCATGTCGCTGGCCTATTTCAGCTTTCGCCAAGGGCTTCCCCTTTCGATCCGCTCGTCGCTGTACCCGATTTTCGGCAAGGCCATCTACGGCCCCATCGGGCATACCGTGGACACGGCCGCGGTGCTAGGCACCGTGTTCGGAATCGCCACAAGCCTCGGCATTGGCATCATTCAGCTCAACTTCGGCCTCAACTACATTTTCGGCGTGCCTGAAAGCACGCTGACCCAGTCGGTGTTGGTCGTGTTGATCGTCGTGTTCTCCGCGATATCGGCGGCGACCGGGGTGGAGCGGGGCATTCGTCGGCTCTCCGAGTTCAACATGCTCCTCGCAGTGTTGCTGCTGCTGTTCGTGTTGTTCGCCGGCAAGACCACCTTTCTGCTCAACGCGTTGGTGATGAACATTGGCGACTACTTCTCCAATTTCATCAGCCTGTCGTTCGATACCTACGCTTATGACCAGCCCACCGATTGGCTGAATGCCTGGACGGTATTTTTCTGGGCCTGGTGGATTGCATGGGGGCCCTTCGTCGGGCTGTTCCTGGCGCGTATCTCGCGGGGGCGCACTATCCGTGAGTTCGTGATTGGGACGTTGCTGTTGCCGCTGGCTTTCATGATGGCGTGGATGTCGATCATGGGTAACAGCGCCATCGACATGGTGATGAACGGTGCCGTCGAGTTCGGCGCGCAGGCGGTGAGTAATCCGGGCTCTTCGATCTACCTGTTCCTGCAGAGCTTGCCCTGGGCCGGCCTGACGACTGCCGTGGCGACCATCCTTGCCATTGTGTTCTTCGTGACGTCCGGTGATTCGGGCTCGCTGGTGCTGTCCAATTTCACCTCGATTCTCAAGGACGCCAATAGCGATGCGCCGGTCTGGATGCGCATACTCTGGGCCGCGATCATCGGCGTGTTGACCCTGGCACTGCTGATTGCCGGCGGGCTGAGTGCGCTGCAGGGCACCGTTGTCATCATGGGGCTGCCGTTCTCCATTGTGCTTCTGTTCATGATGGTGGGTCTGTTCAAGGCGCTGCACGTCGAAGGCGTGATGGCGGACAGTTATCAAAAGAGCCTCTCAGGACAGCTGTCCGGCCGTGCGACGCTTGAACATGCCCACATGAACTGGAGTCAGCGGCTCTCGCGGGCGATGAGTTTCCCGAGCCTGTCGCAGATCCGCCGCTACCTGAAAGAGACATGCCGGCCAGCGATGGAGGAGATCCAGAAAGCGCTCGGCGAGAAAGGCGTGCCGGTGGAAATCATCGAAGGCGAGGCGGGCAACGAGCACCTGATCCTCAACGTGAATCTTGGCAGCGAAATGGACTTCACCTACCAGATCTGGCCTGTTCGCAGCTCGATGCCGTCTTTCGCGGTGCGCACATCGAGCAGCAGTGCGCACTATTACCGGCTTGAAGTGCACCTGCGACAGGGGAGCCTTGGTTACGACCTGATGGGCTACTCGAAGCGCCAGCTGATCGAAGACATCCTCGATCACTACGAGCACCACATGCAGTTCCTGCACTTGCAGCGCGAGAAAGGCAGCCTGGCGGACGGCTCGTCCGAACCCGGTACCGCAAGCGCCACCTGACTGCGACCACGACGGACCTACAGGTCCGTCGTGGTACCTGAAACGTGGCAGTGGCCTATCCGGTCGTTGCCACCTGGACATTCGAAGAGGTAAATCATGGCCCGTTATCCACGGCAACAACTCTATATCGATGGCGCTTACGTCGAGGCCAGCGGTGGAGACGTCTTCGAGAGCGTCAACCCGGCCAACGGCGAGGTTCTCGCTGAAGTGGCGCAGGCCTCGCGTACCGATCTTGAGCGTGCGGTGGTCAGCGCTGAGAAAGGTCAGAAGATCTGGGCAGCACTGACCGGCATGGAGCGCTCGCGTGTGCTGCGCAAAGCGGTCGACATCCTGCGTGAGCGCAACGACGAGCTGGCATTGCTGGAAACCCTCGATACCGGCAAACCGCTGATGGAGACCCGTAGCGTCGATATTGTCACCGGTGCTGACGTGCTCGAGTACTACGCAGGCCTGGCGCCGGCCATCGAAGGCGAGCAGATTCCACTGCGCGACACGAGCTTCGTCTATACCCGCCGTGAGCCGTTGGGTGTGGTGGCCGGGATCGGCGCCTGGAACTATCCGATCCAGATCGCATTGTGGAAAGCCGCACCCGCTCTGGCTGCCGGCAACGCCATGATCTTCAAACCGAGCGAAGTGACCTCACTGAGTGCGCTCAAGCTGGCAGAGATCTTTACCGAAGCCGGCTTGCCGGCGGGTGTGTTCAACGTGCTGACCGGCACCGGGGCGGAGATCGGTGCGTTGCTCACCGAGCATCCGCGCATCGCCAAGGTGTCTTTTACTGGCGGTGTGACAACGGGCAAAAAGGTCATGGCCAGTGCGGCCAGCTCATCGCTCAAGGACGTGACCATGGAGCTGGGCGGCAAGTCGCCGTTGATCGTCTGTGACGATGCCGACCTGGACCGCGCCGCCGACATCGCTGTCATGGCCAACTTCTTCAGCTCCGGTCAGGTCTGCACTAACGGCACCCGCGTATTCGTGCCGCGCGCCTTGTTGAGCGAGTTCGAAGCGAAGCTGCTCGAGCGGGTCAAACGCATCCGCATGGGCGATCCGCAAGACGAGCAGACCACCTTCGGCCCCATGGTCAGCTTTGCCCACATGCAGAACGTGCTCGGTTATATCGCCAAGGGCAAGGCGCAGGGCGCACGTCTGCTCTGCGGCGGTGAGCGCGCCACCACTGGCGAGTTCGGCCGTGGCGCCTACATCGAGCCGACCATCTTCAGCGACTGTACTGACGACATGATCATCGCCCGTGAAGAGATCTTCGGCCCGGTGCTCAGTCTGCTGGCGTACGACGATGAAGACGAGGCAGTGCGCCGCGCCAACGACAGCGACTACGGTCTGGCTGCTGGTGTTGTCACCCGTGATCTGGCGCGCGCCCACCGCATCATTCATCAGATGGAAGCCGGAATCTGCTGGATCAACACCTGGGGTGAATCCGCCGCGCAGATGCCCGTCGGCGGCTACAAGCAGTCCGGGATTGGCCGCGAAAATGGTATCTCGTCGCTGACGCATTACACGCGGCTGAAGTCCGTACAGGTAGAACTGGGCGAGTTCGCGTCGGTTTTCTAAGCGGGCAGGCTGAGACGAGCGTAGGACAGCGCTCGCCAACGCGACAGGAGGATTCATGGAATACGACTACATCATCATCGGTGCCGGCTCTGCGGGTAATACGCTGGCTGCACGTCTGACCGAGGACGCAGATGTCAGTGTCCTGCTGCTGGAAGCCGGCGGTCCTGACTATCGCCTCGATTTCCGCACTCAGATGCCTGCAGCACTGGCCTACCCGCTGCAAGGCACGCGCTATAACTGGGCTTACAAGACCGACCCAGAACCCCACATGAACAACCGCCGCATGGACTGTGGCCGCGGCAAGGGTCTGGGCGGCTCGTCGCTGATCAACGGCATGTGCTACATCCGAGGCAATGCGATGGACTACGACAACTGGGCGACCATGCCCGGTCTCGAGGACTGGTCCTACTTGGATTGCCTGCCATATTTCCGCAAGGCCGAAGCCCGCGACATCGGCGCCAACGATTATCACGGTGGCGATGGGCCGGTCAGCGTGACCACGCCCAAGCCCGGCAACAATATCCTGTTCCATGCCATGGTCGAGGCGGGCGTACAAGCCGGCTACCCCAAGACCGAGGACCTCAACGGCTACCAGCAGGAAGGCTTCGGCCCGATGGACCGCACCGTCACGCCCAATGGCCGTCGTGCCAGCACGGCACGTGGCTACCTTGACCAGGCCAAGGATCGCCCGAACCTGACCATCGTCACTCACGCCGTGACGGACCGCGTGCTGTTCGAAAGCAAGCGCGCTGTCGGCGTGAAATACCTGCGCGGCCGTGAGCAGGCGACCACTGCACGAGCGCGCCGCGAGGTGCTGCTCTGCGGCGGCGCCATTGCCTCGCCTCAGGTGCTGCAGCGCTCCGGCGTCGGTCCGGCAGCATTACTCAAGGGGCTTGGTATCGAGGTGGTTCACGACTTGCCTGGCGTCGGCCAAAACCTGCAAGACCATCTCGAGATGTACCTGCAGTACGAATGCAAGCAACCGGTTTCGCTGTATCCCGCTTTGAAATGGTGGAATCAGCCGGCAATCGGCGCTCAGTGGCTGTTCGGTGGCACGGGTATTGGCGCCAGCAATCAGTTCGAGGCGGGCGGTTTTATTCGCAGTCGCGATGAGTTCGAGTGGCCGAATATCCAGTTCCACTTCCTGCCGGTTGCGGTCAGTTACAACGGCAGCAACGCCCACGATGGCCACAGCTTCCAGGCGCATGTGGGATCGATGCGCTCGCCCAGTCGCGGCCGGGTCCAGATTCGTTCGACTGACCCGAACGTCGATCCCAGCATCCTCTTCAATTACATGGCCCACGAGCAGGACTGGCAGGAGTTTCGTGATGGCATTCGACTGACTCGCGAGATCATCAATCAGCCGGCGCTCGATCCCTTCCGTGGCAAGGAGCTGAGCCCTGGCATTGATGCTCAGAGCGATGCGGATCTGGATACTTTCGTCCGTGAGCATGCGGAGACGGCTTATCACCCGTCCTGTTCCTGCAAGATGGGCACGGACGACATGGCCGTCGTCGATGGGCAGGGCCGCGTGCACGGCGTGGAAGGCTTGCGTGTAGTGGATGCGTCGATCATGCCGCAGATCATTACCGGCAACCTCAATGCCACCACCATCATGATCGCCGAGAAGATCGCTGACGGGATTCGTGGCCGGCAGCCATTGCCGCGCAGCACAGCGGCTTACTACGTCGCCAAGGATGCACCGGTGCGCAAGGCGCCTGTGCGGGGCTAAGTATCGCCGCGGTTGGTACGGGCTGGCGGGCACGTGATGTGCCCGCCAGTTCTTTGCTGGACGCTTGAACGGCGTTCCTGCCAAGGATGCTTGCGGCTCAGTCTCCTTGGTGCAGGGCGGTCAGTTCACTGCAGCTGAAGCTTCCCGGCGATAGGCGTAGGTCTCGGCGAAACGCGAAAGCATATAGGCACTACAGGTTGTGTCCGGATACTTGGGCGGATTGTCCCGGCTCTGGCAACCGGGCAGGCAACTAATGATCGTGTCCGGGTTGGGCTCGGCAAAGAAGGGCATCGAGTAGCGATCGACGCCCAGCGGGCTGATCACTCGATGCGGCGTTGACTTGTACCGGTCGTTACTCCAGCGCGCCATCATGTCGCCGATGTTGACCACGAAGGTGCCCTCAATTGGCGGCGCATCGATCCACTCTCCGCGCACGTTTTGCACCTGCAAGCCGCCAGCCTGATCCTGGTAGAGCAGCGTGATACAGCCGTAATCGGTATGGGCGCCGGCACCTTGTTGCTCGGGCGCCGTTGCGGTCTGGCGTGGCGGGTAGTGGATCATGCGAAACACGCTGATCGGCTCGATGAAGCGCTTATCGAAAAAGCCCGACTCGACGCCTAGTGCGTTGGCCACCGCGCGAAGAAGGGTACAGGCCAGCGCATGCATGTCTTGATAGTGCTGTTCGAACAGTGCCGGCCATCCTTCGAGCTCGGGATGGCGATTCGGCCCCCGCAACGGCTTGCCGGCCAGCACCTCGGGATGATCGGGTGGCATATGGAAACCCATATCGAAGGTTTCCTTGAGGTCGCTTGGCTTGGCGGGGTCGAGTTGTTCGGTCGCAATCGCTCCGTAACCGCGGTGATGGGTGCTCTTGGTGATATCGATTTGTAGTTTCTGCTCGACGGGCAGTCCGAAGAACTGTTCGGCAGCACCCTTCAGCTGGGCGATACGCTCCGCGCTGATCGGATGATTGCGGATATAGAAAAAACCCCAGTCACGGCAAGCCGTGTCGATCTGACGGGCCACTTCGTGCCAGCCCTTAACATCCGAGGCGTAGAGCGGCGCGATGTCAATAATGGGGAGTGGTGTGTGCATGGATAGCTCCGAGGAATGCTCGCTGCGGTCTTCTCGTACCGTCAGCCATATAGGGTTTAACCCCTTGCCAGCGGTTCTCCGGAAGGAGGGACGGCACGGCAAATTCCAGGTGCCGCGCCTGTGCTGGCGCGGCTAGCGCAGCGGCCGCTGGTGTTACTTCGGCAGATCGGCAGTGATGCCGTTGACGTAGTAGTTCATCGAGGCCAACTCGCCGTTGCTGGCGGTGGCACCCTCGGCAATACGCACGGTGCCGGTCTGATCCTTGATCGGGCCGGTGAACGGGTGAAACGCCCCGCTGCGGATGCTGGCGATGATGTCTTCTGCCTCGGTTTTCACCTCAGCGGGTACCAGATCGCTGATCGGCAAGCTGATGGTTTCCTCTGCCAGACCACCCCAGAAGTCCTGCGGCTTCCAGCCGCCGTCGACGACTGCCTTTGCCGATTTGCTGTAGTGCGGGCCCCAGTCGTTGACGATGGACGTCAGCACGGCCTTCGGGCCGAAGTGGGACATGTCCGATGCATAGCCGACCGAATAGACGCCTCGGCGCTCGGCAGCCTGGATCGGCGCCGGGCTGTCGGTGTGCTGGAAGACCACATCGACGCCCTGGTCGATCAGTGCGTTGGCAGCATCCGCCTCCTTGCCTGGATCGAACCAGGAGTTCACCCACACCACCTTGATTTCGGTGCCGGGGTTATACTTATCGAGCGCTAACTGGATGGCGTTGATGTCGCGGATCACTTCAGGAATCGGGAAGGAGGCGATGTAGCCGATCTTCTTGCTCTTGGTCATCTTCGCGGCGAGGAAGCCGCCCACGTAGCGACCTTCATAGGAGCGGGAGAGGTAAGTGCCGAGGTTCTTGTCCTGCTTGTAACCGGTAGCGTGTTCGAAAGTGACCTTGGGAAATTGCTTGGCAACCTTGAGCGTCGGGTTCATGTAGCCAAAGGAGGTGGTAAAGATCAGGTCATAGCCACCTTTGGCCATGTTGCGGATCACTCGCTCGGCATCGGCGCCTTCGGCAACGTTCTCGACGAAGGTGGTCTCGACCTGCTCGCCGAGCTCTTTTTCCAGATACTGGCGGCCCATCTCATGCTGGTAAGTCCAGCCGTGGTCGCCGATCGGGCCTACGTAGACAAAGCCGACCTTCAGCGGATCAGCGGCGAAGGCTGCGCCAGTGGAAAGGGCGCTGGTGAAGCCGATGGCAACGGCAAGGCTGAGCAGCAAGGCGCTCCGTGGTTTCTTCTGCATGTGAATGACGCTCCTGTGTGTCATGACGCGAGGGCCGTAGCGGCTGCTGGTCCGATTGCAAAAAGCTGACCAGATGGACAGATCGCCGTGTTGTCGGCTCTCGGATTTCAGGAAGTGCCCAAAAAAGCTGTGCACTGGAGCGCTAGTGGTGCGTCATTCGTTCGGGCTGCCCCAGGGCAGTGCACTGCTTGATCGGCAGGGGCTACCAGCCCTCATGCGTCAGCCTCGGCTCTGATGGAAGTAGAGCAGCCGGGCACCTTGTTGCATTACCAAGGCAGCGGTTCGCCCTGGTAGTCGAGATAGAGATGTCCGCCGTGGCCGACGGCGCGGGTGACCTGCTCGACCATTCCGCGCGTACTGGTTTCGATGTCCAGGGGCGCCTGGTCACCCCCCATGTCGGTCTTCACCCAACCGGGGTGCATGGACAAGACGGTCAACCCGGTCTCGCCCAGCTCGGATACGAAAGTGCGGGTCATATGGTTGAGCGCGGCCTTGCTCGCGCCGTAAAGCGACATGCCCATGCCGGGACCGGTCTCGACGCTGCCGAGGATGGAGCTCATGAACACAATGACGCCTCGCTCGGGATTGACCGCCGGTCGCAATCGTTCGGCCAGGCGCAGCGGCGCGACAGCATTGGTAAAGAACAGCTGACCCACCTCTGCCTCGGTGGCCTGGGTGGCCGGCTTGTCTTGCGGCCCGGCAACGCCAGCGTTGACGAACAGCACATCCAGCTGCGTGCCTTCGAGACGCTTGGCCAGTGCGTCAACGCTTGCTGCATCGGTCATGTCGAGTGTTTCCAAGCTCACTCGTGGAATCTGGTCGAGCGCGTCGGCCTGTTGCGAGTTGCGAACCGTGGCAATGACCTGCCAGCCTTCGCTGGAAAATTGCTTGGCGAGGCCTAGGCCCAGACCGCGGGAAGCGCCAATCACGAGTACGGTTTTTTGCATGAGAGATCCTTGTGGAGGAAGGGGGGTTCAAGCATAGCGCGGCGCAACGACATCAGCGCGTGCGGGGCGGCTGCGACATTCGACCGCTGCCTCTGTGTTGCAACGCGTTTCCCCGCGATAGCTATGTTGATCTTTATTGGGCTCTCATGAGACCACTGCGTTGCCGGATTTGGCACCGCAAATCAACACCAGGGGGATCCAATGCCCGAACAGCAAATCCAGTCGCGCCGCTGGCATGCCTGCCAGGCTGATGAGACGTTGCGTGAGCTTGAATCTTCGGCTGCCGGGCTCAGCCGCAAAAGCGTAGAGGAACGGCTCTCTCGATACGGAGCGAACCGTCTCGACGAAGCCAAACCTGCAAGCGTGCTGCAACGGCTGATGCGTCATCTCAACAACGTGCTGCTGTACGTGCTGATTGCTGCCGCGGTGGTGACCGGTTTGATGGGGCACTGGGTCGATACCTTCGTGATCCTGGTGGTGGTGGTGCTCAACGTCGCCATCGGGTTCGTGCAGGAAGGCAAGGCGGAAAAGGCGCTTCAGGCGATCCGCCACCTCCTGGCGCCCCATGCGGTGGTGCTTCGCGACGGACACCAACAGGATATCGATGCGGCTGAACTGGTCCCCGGTGACGTGGTGCTGCTGGCGTCCGGCGACAGCCTGCCGGCAGACGTGCGGCTGCTGCAGGCGCGCAATCTGCGTATCGACGAGTCGGCGCTCACCGGTGAATCCGTCCCGGTGGACAAGCAAGTCGACACCGTGGCCGATGACGCGCCCATCGGCGATCGGCTCTGCATGGGCTACGCCGGTACGCTGGTGACCCAAGGTCAAGCGCGCGCCGTGGTCGTTGCCACCGGGGCGGCTACCGAGATCGGCCGCATTGGCCGCATGCTGGAGTCGGTCGAGCAGGGCACGACGCCGCTGTTGCGCAAGATGGAGCAATTCGGCCGCATCCTGACGATGGTGATCCTCGCGACCAGCGCCGTGCTGTTCCTGTTCGGCACGTTGGTACGCGGCATGGGCGCCGGCGAGATGTTCATTGCGGCGGTGGGGCTTGCGGTAGCGGCAATCCCAGAAGGACTGCCGGCGATCATGACCATCACCCTGGCCATTGGCGTACAGCGGATGGCGACGCGCAATGCGGTGATTCGACGACTGCCTGCGGTCGAAACGCTGGGTTCGGTGACGGTGATCTGCTCTGACAAGACCGGCACCCTCACACGCAACGAAATGACGGTGCAGGAGGTGATCTGCGCCGGCCAATCGCTGGAGGTCGAAGGTGCCGGCTATGCACCGCATGGCGCGCTGCTGGTCGATGCTGTGCCCATCGAGCCGGCTGCACTGCTGGCCCGATCGCCAGCGGTCAATGCACTGATGCACGCGGCGGCGTTGTGCAACGACGCCAGCCTGCACGAGAAGGATCAGGTGTGGACGCTGGCCGGCGATCCCACCGAGGGCGCACTGCTGACCCTTGCAATGAAAGCGGGGTTGTCACCGACCAATCTCCATGTCGATCACCCTCGGCTGGATGTGATCCCCTTCGAGTCCGAGCACCGCTTCATGGCGACGCTGCACGCTACCGATAGCGGCAGCGAGGTGCTGGTCAAGGGTGCGCCGGAGCGAATTCTGGGCATGTGCTCACATCAGATTATGGCCGATGGCGAGGAGCTGTCGCTTGAACAGGCTCAGTGGCATGAGCGGGTCGAGGCGCAGGCGCAAGCCGGTCGCCGCGTTCTGGCGCTCGCACGGCGCCAATTGCCCGCCGACAAGGACTTGCTTGAGCACGCAGACGTCGCCAACGGACTCACCCTGCTCGGGCTGGTCGCCATCATCGACCCGCCGCGCGAGGAGGCGATACGCGCAGTTGCGGAGTGTCGCGCTGCCGGAATTCGGGTGGTGATGATTACCGGTGACCACGGCGTCACCGCGAGTGCCATTGCCAGACAGCTCGGGATGGGGGATGACATCAAGGCCATCACCGGACCTGAGCTGGAACGGATGGACGAAACGGCGATGCGTCAGGCTGTTGCCGAAGCCCGCGTGTTCGCCCGTGCCAGCCCGGAGCACAAGCTGCGCCTGGTGCGGGCGCTACAGGCCAATGGCGAAGTGGTCGCCATGACCGGCGATGGCGTCAACGACGCGCCGGCGTTGAAGCAGGCCGATGTGGGTGTCGCCATGGGCATGAAGGGGACCGAGGCGGCCAAGCAGGCCGGTGCGATCGTGCTGGCGGACGATAACTTCGCCTCGATCGCGCATGCCGTGGAAGAAGGCCGCACCGTTTACGACAACCTGCGCAAAACGGTGACCTTCCTGCTGCCGATTAATGGCGGGGAGTCGTTGTCGTTGCTGCTGGCCGTACTGCTCGGCATCGCCTTGCCGATCACGCCGGTGCAGGTGCTGTGGGTGAACATGGTCAGCTCGGTGGCGCTGGCGATGGTTTTGGCGTTCGAACCCACCGAGGCAGATGTCATGCAGCGTCCGCCGCGCCGGCCGGACGAGCCGATGCTGTCGCGATTCGTTATCTGGCGGATCTTCTTCGTCTCCGCGCTGTTCCTGGTGGGCATTTTCGGCATGTTCGAGTGGATGCGCGCTCAAGGCGCAACGGTTGAGGCAGCGCGTACCGTGGCGGTCAACACGCTGGTCTGCATGGAAGTGTTCTACCTGTTCAGCGTGCGCTACCTGAAGGCGCCCTCGTTCACTGCGGAAGGCGTGAAGGGCACGCCGCGGGTGCTGATGGCAGTATTCGGCGTTTTCCTCCTGCAACTGATGTTTACCTATGCGCCGTTCATGCAGTCACTCTTCGCCTCCGAGGCGTTGTCGCTGACCACTGGCATGTTCGTGGTGCTTGCAGGGGTGGCGGTACTGGTCATTCTGGAGATCGAAAAGGCACTGCTACGGCGTTTGGGCCTCGGCCTGTAGGGACGTCGTACTGCGCACGGAGCGCATGGAAACGAATGGCCGCAGTTGGAAAGCGAGGCCTGGAAGGCCCGCTTTCCTGGCCGATCAATGGCCGGCTTTCCAAGGTTGCCCCAGCGACACCGGTGCATACAGGCGGGTGCGAATCGCGTCGCGTGAGAGCAGCACCAGCACGACGATGGTTGCCACATACGGCAGCATCGCCAGCAGGTTGCCGGGGATCGACAAGCCGATCCCTTGAGCCACCAGATGCAGGATGCTGGCAAGGCCGAACAGATAGGCGCCAAGTAGCACGCGCCCTACACGCCAGCTGGCGAAGACCACTAGCGCCAGGGCGATCCAGCCGCGACCGGCAGTCATGTTCTCGGCCCACATCGGGGTATAGGCGAGCGACAGATAACCACCCGCCAGCCCGGCCATGGCGCCTCCGAACAGTACCGCCAACGCCCGAACCCGCAGGACCGGCAGGCCCATGGCGCTAGCCGCGTTGGGGTTCTCACCGACTGCTTGAATGATCAGGCCGACCCGGCTTTTCAGCAGCACCCAGGCAACCAAGGCGAAAAGCGCGAAGGAGAGGTAGACCAGCAGGTCCTGGGCGAACAGCATGCGACCGATTAACGGAATGTCGCTCAGGAAAGGAATGGCGATCGGTTCGAAACCGGCCAGCGGCTTGCCGACCCAGCCGGCACCGATGAATGAGGACACGCCGACTCCAAAGATGGTCAGCGCCAGGCCGGTAGCCACCTGGTTGGCATTGAAGCCCAGCGCCACCAACGCGAACAGCTGCGACAGCAGCATGCCGCCCAGGCAGGCGAACACCACGCCCAGCCAGAGGTTGCCAGTGGCAAAGGCGGCGATGAACCCGGCCACAGCGCCGAACAGCATCATGCCTTCCTGGCCGAGATTGAGGACGCCGGACTTTTCGCAGACCAGTTCGCCGAGTGCGACCAGCAGCAGCGGCGTGCCGGTCCGGATCATGGCGTAGAAGATGTTGGTGAGTAGGTCGATATCCATCAAATCAGCCCTCGAGCTGTAAGCGGCAAAGCAAAGGAGAAGTGGGGCATTAAGGTCATGCGGCGGGCTCCGGCTCGAGCGCCGAAGTGTGCGGCTTGCGGCTCCAGCCCTTCAGGCGCGGCCGATAGAGAATCAGCACGTCGCAGGCCAGCAGGAAGAACAGCACCATGCCCTGGAACAGCTGAGTGATCGACTGCGGAAGGTTGGCCGCCATCTGGGCGTTTTCGCCACCCAGATAGAGCAATGCCATCAGTAGGCTCGCAAACAGAATCCCGATGGGATTGAGCCGACCGAGGAAGGCGACTGTGATGGCGGCATACCCGTAGCCAGGCGATACCTGGGGAACCAATTGGCCGATCGGGCCGGTGACTTCGGCAACTCCGGCCAGTCCAGCCAAAGCACCGCTGATCAACAGAGCAATCCACACCAGGCGCTTTTCACGAAAGCCGACGAAGCCAGCGGCACGCTTGTCGAGGCCGAGTACCTTGATCTGAAACCCGAGAAAGCTCCTGTGCAGCAGTACCCATATCACCACCAATGCCAGCAGGGCGAAGTAGAAACCGCCATGCACGCGTAGATCTTCGAACAGCTGGGGCAGACGGGTGGCGTCGCCGAACATCGCCGACTCGGGGAAGTTGAAGCCTTCAGGATCTTTCAACGGCCCATGCACCGCGAACAGCAACAGGTTCAGCGCGATGTAGTTGAGCATGATGCTGGTGAGGATTTCGTTTGCATTGAACTGAGTACGCAGCCAGGCGCAGAGACCAGCCCAGGCGGCGCCACCGAGGGTGCCCGCCGCGAGCGTAAGGGGCAGCGCCCAGCGCGAGTCCCAATCGATGATGTTCACTGCCAGCGCACTGCCGGCCAACGCGCCGATAAGCAACTGACCCTCGGCACCGATATTCCAGATGCGCGCGTTGTACACGACAGCCAGGCCCAAGGCGCAGAGCAGGATCGGTAACGCCTTGACCAAGAGTTCGGAGACGCCGTAAAGGTCGCTGACCGGATCAATCAGCAGCACCCGCAACGTCTCCAGCGGCGGGTGACCCAGCGCGACGAACAACAGCGCGCCGCTGATCAGCGTCAGCAACGCAGCAAGCAGTGGCGACAGCCAGAGCATTGGTCGCGATTCATAGCCGCGTGGTTCTAGGGATAACAACATACGAAGGCTCTCAGGCGGCGGTGGGCGTGGGTTGATCGAACTGACCGGCCATCCAGCGACCCACGTCCGTGGGGCTGGTCTCGCGTGTGGCACGCAAGGCCGACAACCGGCCATGGCTCAGGGCGGCGATGCGATCACTGATCTGGAACAGCTCTTCGAGGTCTTCGGATATCACCAGGATGGCGGCACCGGCGTCGCGCAGCTCGATCAGTGCGCGGTGGATCGCGGCCGCGGCTCCGACATCGACGCCCCAGGTCGGATGCGCGGCGATCAGCAGCTTCGGTTGCTGGAGGATTTCGCGGCCGAGAATGAATTTCTGCAGATTGCCGCCGGACAGGCTGCGAGCCGGGGTGTGGCTGCTTGGGGTCTTCACTGCGAATGTCTCGATGATGCGTCGCGCGAACGCCTCGACGCGGCTGTGCCGGATCAGGCCACCTCGCACCATTCCGTCCTGCTGGAAACCGGTGAGCAATGCGTTGTCGGCCAGGCTCAGTTCAGGCACCGCACCATGGCCGAGCCGCTCGGCCGGAACGAAGGTCATGCCATGACGGCGTCGCGCATCGGGCCGCAGATGCGCCACCGGAGCGTCGAGAAAGCGGATGTGCTGACCCTGCTGTCGGCTCAGCCGCTGCTCGCCGCTCAGCAGGGCCAGCAGCTCATCCTGACCATTGCCAGCGACACCAGCGATGCCCACGATCTCCCCGGCACAGACTTCCAACATCAAGTCCTGCAGCGAGACCCCGAACGGATCGGCGTTGTGCCAGGACAGCGAATCGACACGCAGGAACGGCGTGCCACCGCGGGCTTTCGGGTATTCGGCTTCAAGCCCCTCGGCATCGCCTACCATCAGCCGCGCCAAGTCCAGATCGGTGCACTGCGCCGGTACGCAATCGCCGGAGACACGGCCGCCACGCAGCACCGTCGCGCTCTCACAGAGCGCGCGCACCTCGTTGAGCTTATGGCTGATGAACAGGATGCTGCAGCCTTCGGCAGCAAGCCGGCGCAGTACGACGAACAGATCGTCGGCCTCTTGCGGCGTGAGGACTGACGTCGGCTCATCGAGAATCAACAGTTTGATGTCCTGCATCAGGCAACGAACGATCTCCACCCGTTGGCGTTCGCCGATCGACAGGCTGTGCACCAGCCGCTGCGGCTCCAGCGGCATGCCGTAGCGCTGCGACACCTCGCGGATCTTCGGCTCCAGCTGTCTTGGTGTCCCCGCGCCGGTGCCCAGCGCCAAGGCAATGTTCTCGGCCACGCTCAGGGTTTCGAACAGCGAAAAGTGCTGGAACACCATGCCGATCCCCCGGTCGCGCGCCTGCGCCGGGTCGCGCATGATCACCGGCTGGCCTTCCCAGCAGATCCTGCCGGCGTCGGGTTGCGTCACGCCGTAGATGATCTTCATCAGCGTGCTTTTGCCTGCGCCGTTCTCGCCGAGCAGGGCGTGGATCTCGCCGGCCTGGATCGAAAGATCGATGCGGTCGTTGGCCAGGCAACCTGGGTACGCTTTGGTGATACCGGTCAGTTGCAGGCGTGCGGTCTGTGGTTCGGGCATGTCGGCGTCCGCTGAAATTCTCATGGCATGCCAGTAGCAAAAAGCTGGCCAGCCAGTCAGGAAATGCCGAGAAGAACGGGGTAGCGCAGATGCGCTGCTGGTCGCTGGTCAACCGAGCGCTGTGGGTGCTTCGCTTTGGTGCTTGCTTGTCGGATGGGGCTGGCATGTGCACCGTTGCGGGGCGTCGCAATCGGATGCACGGATCGTGAAGCATGCCGCGCCGGCAGGCGCGGCGTTTGCGTGCTACGGCGCGACTGGGTCGGGCACCTCGCGTAACGCCTGCGCCGCATCGATGGCTCGAGGAAAGCCCGCGGTGACAGTGGTCAGATACACCACCTCCTTCAGCTCGTCGCGGGTAACGCCAAGACGCAGCGCGTAACCGGCGTGCACCTTCATGTAGGGCAGGTTGCCCTGCGCGGCGAAAGCGGCGACTACGGCCAGCTGGCGGGTTCGATCATCCAGGCCGCTACGCCCCCAGACATCGCCCAGCGCATAACGGGTGATACCGTCGGCGAGAAACGGATAGTCCTCCCGCAGCGCTTCGAGGACGGGCTGACCAGCACCGCCAGACAGATGATCCATGACCTCGACGCCGCGGGCGTGGCGCTCGTTGCCGACCGCTTCCAGGGAGGCAAATGTCAGCGAACCGAGCAACCCCAGGCAGACCGCGCTCAATGCGTTACCAGTGAGTAGATTCATCGCGGCGTCCTCAGTAAGGGCTGGCAGTCGGGCGAACCACCAGCTCGCTGACATCGACATCGGCCGGCTGCTCGACGGCATAGGTGATGGCGCGGGCGATGGCTTCAGCTGGGATGGCGATACGGCGGAAGTCATTCATGGCAGCCCGCGCGCCCTCATCGGAAATGCTCTCGGCCAGTTCCGACTCGGTGACACCGGGCGATACCAGGGTGACTCGGATATCGCCGCCGACCTCCTGGCGCAGCCCTTCGGAAATGGCGCGAACCGCATATTTGGTGGCGCAGTAAACGGCGGCGGTAGGGCTGACTGCATAAGCGCCAATGGAGGCGATGTTGATGAACTGACCCGAGCGCTGGCGCTGCATCAGTGGCAGCCCGGCTGCGATGCCGTGCAGTACGCCACGGATGTTCACGTCGATCATCCGGTCCCACTCTTCGATCTTCAGGGCGTCGAGTCGCGACAGCGGCATCACCCCGGCATTGTTGATGATCACGTCGACGCGGCCAAAGCGCTGCTCGGCGAAATCGACGAAGGCCTGGGTATCCTCACGGCTGGTGACGTCCAATGCACGGCAGGCCGCAACGCCGCCTGTATCGGTGATGCTGGCGACAAGCTTTTCCAGCCGATCCAGGCGCCGTGCGCCCAGTACGACCGTGGCCCCTTTGGCGGCCAGCAGCCGTGCCGTCGCTTCGCCGATACCGCTGCTGGCGCCGGTGATGAGTACAACT
Organism: Pseudomonas sp. NPDC077451; assembly: GCF_044543345.1. Lineage (NCBI taxonomy): Bacteria > Pseudomonadati > Pseudomonadota > Gammaproteobacteria > Pseudomonadales > Pseudomonadaceae > Pseudomonas > Pseudomonas sp. NPDC077451. The sequence continues at coordinate 430,113 of NZ_JBITVX010000002.1, forward strand.
TTTCCGTTGACGTTCGACATGTTCAGGTTCTCCGCTTAGCCATCATTCGGCGCTCATGCGCCGTGGCATGAATGCTAGGCGGGGGTTGCTACCTGGCGTTATGTCGATCCTGCCGCGGGCTTGCCTGATTCTGGCAGGGTGCGAATCACCATATGCCCTCGTGCAAGGCGGCCGCTTCGTCTTCGAGCAAGGGGCCAATCACCTCGACCTTGCGCTGTCCGGCTTCGAACACCACACGGCAGGGCAGGTCCAGCGTCGGGTTTTCCGGATGGTTGCCGGTGATGGCTTTCAGGCTGCGCTCGGAAAGGCCATATACCACCCGCCCAAGTCCCACCCAGTACGCGGCGCCGGCGCACATGGCGCAGGGTTCGGCAGAGGTGTACATGGTGCAGCGGGAGAGGAATTCCGGTGTGTAGCGGGTCGAGGCGCGGGTCATCAGAACCCGCTCGGCATGGCCGGTCATGTCGTGATCCGGCATGTAGGCATTGCCCTGTTCCAGTAGGGTTTCACCATCGGGGCCGACCAGGATGGCGCCGAAAGGGTGTGTTCCTTCGGCCAGGGCGCGGCGGGCCACGTCGAAGCTTTTGCGTAGTAAAGCGGCGTCGTCTAGAGGCATATCCATGTCCCAGATAGATGGGTTCGTGAAGGCGGGCGCAGCAGGGTATTGCGCCGCACCTGCCTGTTTGGATGTGTTCAGTGTTCGTTCTTCGGCAGGCTCCAGGCGAAGCACAGGCGCTGCACCAGGCCGACCAGTTGGAACAGGCCCAGGCTGATGATCACCAGCATCATCAAGGCGGCGAACGCTTGCGGGACCTGGAACATCGAGGTCGAGAAGTTGATGAAGTAACCGAGGCCTTTGTCCGCCGCGACGAACTCAGCCACCACAGCTCCGATCACGGCCAGGGTGATGGAGATCCGTAGCGCCGAGAATAGGTGCGGAATGGCGAAGGGCAGGCGGATGTTGCGAAACTCCCGAGTCCGCGAGGCGCCCAGGGAGCGGGACAGCTCGATCAGCTCCGGCGGCGTCGCCAGCAGGCCGGTCACGGTGGACACGACGATTGGGAAGAACGCGATCAAAAAGGTGATGAACACCCGCGGCATGTCCCCGGCGCCCATCACCACCACGATGATCGGCGCGACGGCAACGATTGGCGTCGACTGCACGATCACCAGAAGCGGATAGAGCGTGCGCGACAATAGCCTTGAGGACGCCAGCGCGATGGCCAGCGGAATGCCGATCAGAATCGAGAGCCCATAGCCAAGCAAGGTCACGCGCAAGGTCGCGAAAATGTGCTCGGCCCAGATCGTCGGGTCGAGTTTCCAGGTGGCGCTGAGGATGGCGCTCGGGGAGGGCAGGACGAACGCTGGCAGGCGGAACGCCCAGCAGGCCGCTTCCCACAGGAGTAACAGGCCGAGCAATGCCAGCCCGGGGGCGAAGCGCTCGCCTAATGCGCGATCAAAGGCCATGGCGACTGAACACCTTGCGACGGATATGGTTGGCGAGCTCATTGAAGCGGGGCTCGGTAAGGGTATCCAGCGACCGTGGCCGAGGCAGGTCGACGTCGATGATTTCGGTTATCCGGCCCGGGCGCGCGGACATCACCAAGATGCGGTCAGCCAGTAGCAAGGCTTCGGGAATCGAATGGGTGATGAACAACACCGTCTTCGGTCGCTGCGTCCAGATGTTCAGCAGCTCCAGGCTCAGCTCGTCGCGGGTCAGTGCGTCGAGCGCCGAGAAGGGTTCGTCCATCAGCAGGATTTCCGGGTCGTGTAGCAGCGCGCGGGCGATTCCGGCGCGTTGCTGCATACCGCCGGAAAGTTCGTCCGGACGCTTCCCGCCGAATTCCTTCAGGCCGACCAGATCAAGCAGTTCCTCGCCGCGCTCACGTTCTTGCTGCGTGACCCGGCCGTATTTGTGCTTCATTGGAAAGGTGAGGTTGTCGCGAATCGTCAGCCAGGGCAGCAGCGTCGGCTTCTGGAAGACGATGCCGATCTCGTCACGCGGGCCATCGAGTTTCTTGCCGTAGATGCTCACCTGGCCGCTAGTGGGGCGAATGAGGCCGGCGAGGATGCGCAGCAACGTCGACTTGCCGCAGCCCGAAGGGCCGATCACCGCGATGAACTCGTGGCGATCGATGGCGAAGCTGGTGTCATCGAGGGCGACTACTTCGCTGCCGTCCGAGGAGGTGAATACCTGTCGGACCTGCTCGAAGACGATGCTCGGCCGCACGGCCGAGCGGGTTTCGGTCTGGTTCATGGCCTTACTCGACGAAGCCGTTGGCAATGACCTGAGCCGGGTCGAGGCTGTCGCTCGGCAGGTTCTGTGCGCGGGCGACCCATTGCCAGGTGGTCTCCAGGCGCTTGGCATCGAACTTCGCAGTGCCCTCGGCTTCACTGATCTCGTTCTGCATCAGCGGGACCGATGCCTCGAACTGTTCCACGGCCTGCTGCTCGTCGATCTCCGGGACCATTTTCTTCAGCGCGGCGGCCGCTGCAGCCGGGTCGGCGATGGCCATCTCCTGCGCTTGGCGGTAGGCCTTGATGAATTTCTTCGCAACCTCTGGCTGATCCTTCAGGAAGCGCTCCGAGGCGATCAGCGACAGGCCGTAGCCATCGAAGCCTGAATCCGACCAGGCAATGACCTTGAGTTGCTTGCCGGCTTCCTGCATCGAACGGGCAAAACCGGGCGCAACGGTGACCCAGTTGATGGTCGCGTCGACCTTGCCGGTGGCCAGCATGGGCGCCAGCGCGCCAGGGTCCAGCTTGAGCAGCTTCACCCCATCGCGAGCGATGCCGTTGGCTTCCAGGACCAGCGGAAACACCACATTGGAGGCAGAGAAGGTCGGAGTCGCGACGGTTTTGCCGGCGATGTCCTTGAACTGATCGATGCCCGAGCCCTCTGCGGTGAAGAAGGCGTCCGGTTGTTTGTTGTAGATCGGCGCCACGGCGACCACCGGTACAGGCCCTTGCGCTCTCGCCTGCAGCACCGAGGCCAGCCCGGCGCTGCCAAAGTCAGCGCTGGCGGTTGCCAGCTTGGTGACCACATCGCTGCCGCCGCGAGCGCTGGCGATTTCCACTTCGATGTCTTGCTCGGCGAACAGGCCCTTGTCGACGCCGAGATAGATCACCGCCTTGTCGCCAGCGGGTAGCCAGTCATTCAACCAGCGCACGGTATCGGCCGCCAGCGCGGCTTGGGAGAACAGGGCCAGCAGCGAACTGGCGATCAGGGTTTTCTTGAACATGGGGCGTCGCTCCTTGGGTGCATCGCAAAAGGTCAGGATCAGAAACGGTTTCGGCATGGCGCGAAAAGAAGGGCAGCAGGCAAGCGAGCAATGCGTCGGGCTTGGAAAGTTGGGGTGCATGGCCGCAATCGAGCGTGACGCGCTCGGCGCCCGGCACCAGCTCCTGCATCCAGCTCTGCACCGCAGGCACCACCGAGCGATCGGCGCTGCATTCGATATACAGGCGCGGCAGACGGCCGAAGCGTTCGGGCGTCCAGCGAGCGGCCACAGAGCGTCCGCCATCGGGTTGTGCGCCCAGGCGCTGAGCAGCGGCCAGTGCCCGCGGCAGGGGTACGTCATGAAAGAACAGGGCGCAGGCGATCTCGGCCGGGACGCGTGTGCCCAAGCCGTCGGCGCTGCGCTGCAGGAAAGGGCCGACACCGGAGACTTCCGGCGCCGTGCTTACCAGTTCCGCACAGGCTTCGGCGAACGGCAGGCCGCTGGGCAGCATCATGCCGGCGACATAGGCGACGCCGGCGATACGCTCGGCACGCTGCTCGGCGACAGCGGCAGCCGTCAATCCGCCGCCTGAATGGGCGACCAGTTGCACGGGGCCGTCGAGCGTATCGATGAGACTGGCAACGTGCGCCGCATATAGGTCGAGGCTCACTGCTGCTGGTGATGTGTCGTCGTTGCCATTACCGGGCAGGTCAACGGCATGTGGCGTGTAACCAGCGGCTCGCAGGCCTTTGAGTATGTCGTCCCAGACCCAGCTGCCGGCCCAGGCGCCGTGAATCAGCACTACGTGGCGATCAGGCATAGGTCCTCCGGTACATTTCGCGGTAATGCGCTTCAACGGTGACGCTGGGATAGCGCGGCGCTTCGCCAGGTTCGAGGCAGGTCGGAATGCAGCTCACCAGGTGGTCAGGATTGCCGCCGAAGAAGAAGGGCACGCTGTAGCGCTCATGCCCGGACAGATTCACCACGCGATGAAGGGTCGAGCGGTAACGGTCGTTGGTCCAGCGGGCAATCATGTCGCCGAGATTGACCACGTAGGTGCCGGGCAAGGGCGGTGCGTCCACCCAGTCCTGAGCGTGGTGATTCCAGACCTGCAGGCCGGGGTTCTCGTCCTGCAGTAATAACGTCAAGCCGCCGAAGTCGGTGTGCGCACCGCACCCCTTCTCGCCAGGCGCTGCCATTGCGGGCTGCGGTGGATAGTGCAGCAGGCGCAGGGTAGCCATGGCTTGATGACAGAAGCCGGCGAAGTAGGTCTCCGGCAGCTCGAGCGATAGCGCCAGGCCTGCCATCAGCCGCTCGGTGAGATCGGTCATGGCGGCGTGATAACGCTCCATGGCGGGGCGGAAACCGGGCAGCGACGCTGGCCACTGGTTCGGCCCGTGATTGAAGCGCCCGGCTTGCACACGCGGATCGTCTGCCGGCAGGTCGCGGCCGAGGTAGAAGCCTTCCTTCAGGTCAGCCGGCGCGCCGGGCTCCAGGCACTGGCCGCGTAGGGCTTCATAGCCGCGGTTGGCTGGTGACGTGGCCTTGTCGAGCGCTCGTTTGGCCTCGTCAGGCAGGTCGAATAACTGCCGCGTCTGCTCGAACACGGCCGCTTGTAACCTCGCATCGATGCCATGGTTGTATATGTAGAAGAATCCCCACTCACGGCAGGCCTGTCCGATCTGCCCGGCGACGGCATTGCGTTGCTGTGAATCGCTGCTGAGCAATCCGGTCAGGTCGATCAGCGGCAGGTAGCACGCTTGGGCTGGGTCTGAACTAAGTGGGTAGGCCATGACATGGCACCTGCAACGGAGGGGCGGGGGCCCGTTGTGGCGCAGTATCCGGTGCGTTAGCTGTACGCAAAAGAAGAGAATATCGAGCATCCCGATGCCGTTTCGGCATCGGTTGTGCCTGCCTCTTTTGAGGGCAAGAAGCGCTCTAATACGGGGCTTACGACACCCTGCGCCGGCGTTGGGTTGGGTTGCTCGGCGTGATGTTTGGCGAGGCGCTGCGCCCCGGAATGGCGCACTCAGGGTGCCTTCCAATGAGGTTGAAAAATTTCACATGCCAGGGCTGGCGCGTCGAGTACAGCGCGCGCGGGCGGCCGAAGTCTGAGCGTGCGGAGAGATAAGGCGAGGAGGGGGATAGGACGGTTCGCGGAAAAGGTGGAGAGGGGTCAGGAGCACTCGGTCTCGGCGCGCTCGTATTGTTCGCGGCGGGTAATTTCCTCGCAGAGCGCGCGAACGAACGCGTCCACCGCCACCGGGAGGTAGCGCGAGCTGCGCACGTACACACCGAGATCACTGAGCACCTGACCATTGTCGTTTAGTGGCAAGTGCACAAGCGTGCCGGTGGACAGCTCTGCTTCGATGCCGATGCGCGTCTGGAACGCGATGCCAGCGCCACGTTTGGCCATTTGCGCTGCAAGCTCCACCGAGCTGGTTTCCAGTGCGGCTTTCTGCGGCGAGCGGGTGCGCGCCAATACCGGGGCGAGCAGGTGATGAATCGAGAGGTCGCTTTTTGCCAGGATCAGGCGGTGTTCGGCGCAGGTTGAAAAGCTCACTTCGCGGCGTCCCGCCAACGGATGATCGGCAGACACGATGGCGCCGAGGCGAAAGTGGCCGACGCCCAGCTGCTGCAAATCAGCGGTTCGCCGCAGCGCAAAGGCGATCCCGATATCAGCCTGTCCGCTGGTAACCGCCTCGGGAATGGCTTGCGAGCCCAAGCTGGTCACCCCCACGGTAATGTGCGGATAGCGCGCAGTCATGTTTTCGAGCACCGAAGGCAGCAAGTCGACCGTGACGCCCGAGACCGTTGCAATCTCCACATGGCCGGTGCGCAGCCCCTGCAATGCGTCCAGCTCGGAGCTGGCCCGCGCAGCGTCCTGCAAGACCACGAGTACGTGGCGAGCGAATACCTCACCTGCAGCGGTCAGACGCAGCCCGGCCGGCAGGCGCTCGAACAGCGGTGAACCTATTTCGGCCTCGAGCTTGAGGATCTGTCGGTTCACGGCAGAGGAGGCCACGTTGAGCCGACGCGCGGCTTCCCGGATCGACTGACAGCGTCGCACCATGTCGAAGTAATGGATCGCGGGGGAATGAATGCGCAGACGACGGGACATACAGATTGGCGGCTCGGGGTGGGCGGCGGAATGGCGCTGGGATCAGCGCGGCGGCGTCAGGCCACAGCCTTTGAGAATTACCCTGATCAGCGTCTCGGTGCCACGTTCGAAATCGTCCTTGGTGATGCGGCGCTGGCCAGTGATACGGCGTATCTGGTCGGAGAAATCGGCGTAGTGCTGCGTGCTGCTCCAGATCAGGAAGATCAAATGCATGGGGTCGATCGGGTCCATCTTGCCGGCATCGCCCCAGCCCTGCAGCACGGCGGCGCGACCGCGAAACCACTCGCGATAATCCTCGTTGAAGTGTGCGGACAGGCACTCGCAACCGCTGATGACTTCCATGGCAAAGATTTTCGAGGCCTGTGGCTGCTTGCGAGAGAAGTCCATCTTGGTGCGGATGTAGTCCGCCAGCGCAACAGCTGGGTCGTCTTCCACGGTCAGATGGTCGAACGCGTTATCCCAGAGCTCGAGGATATGGCGCATCACTTCGACGTAGAGGCCGAGCTTGTTGGTGAAGTAATAATGCAGGTTGGCCTTTGGCAGTCCGGCGCGAAGCGCAATCGCGTTCATGCTGGTGCCCTTGTAGCCGTGGCGAGCGAACTCTTCAGCGGCGGCCGAGAGGATCAACTCCTCGTTCTTCTGACGAATCCGTCCGGTGGGTTTACCGTCGGTGGGCGTCTGCGGCAGCAAAGCGTCGAAAGTAGTCATAAGGTCCTTTCCCTGTGTCGGCGGCATCAGGCCCGATGCGCTATCGAATGCTAGCCTACGCGGGCTAAGGAGAAGGTGGCTACAGACCTTCGGACGGGTCGTGCATCCACGCCGAACTGAAGCGGGGGTTGAAACAGCACAACGGCGGCACCGTTTGGGCGCCGCCGCTGGTGAACAAGACCGTTCAAGACGGCATGCCGCCCGTGGAACGAGCGGCTGTGCATATTAGAAATGCACCTTCACGATGGCGTTCCAGGCGCTCTGGTCTGTCGGGCCGACAAAGTTTTCGCTGACGAAGCCGCCATCTTTGATGCCGTACTTGTTCGACCAGTAGTCATATTCGATACCGACATAGAGCTGACCGGCCTTCTGGTACACGGCCTTGCCGAGGTCGTATTTAACCTGCGGGTTGATGTGCAGGTTCTTCGATTGGAAGTCGTCCGAGCCTTCATTGCCTGCGTCATTGACCACCCAGTCGATATAGCCATCGATGAGAATGTCCGAGCTGCCGACAGGAATGGTGATGGCCCAAGTCGGGGTGATCTGCCACTGGCCGGAGGCCTTGTTGCGAATGCCATCAGGCTTGCGGTAATAGGTGTTGATGGCCAGACGGTCGAAGCCCGGGACTGCCAGATCAACGGCGGGGCCGAGCAGGTAGTTCTGCACTTCGTTCTCGCCGCGCTCGTAGGTGAAGGCCACCAGCACATCCTTGATCGGGCCGTACGAGAAATCCATTCCGGTGGTCTTGCCGAGCGACAGACGCGGGCTGAACTCGCCGTAGTAGGTGCGTGCGGCCTCGCTGTCGTCCTGGCTTTCATTCCACTTGTAGTCGACGAACAGGAACACGTCGCCATAGGTCCAGCCACTGGCATGTTCGAAGGTCAGGGTGTGCTGAGTATCGGGGTCGACCTTGAAATCGTTCCCGTACAGATAGGTCAGGCTGTTATTTTGCCAGAGCATCGGTGCGGCGATTGCCTGGCCAGCGAGCATCATGCTGCTTGCGAGTGCGGCAGTGGTCAGTATGGATTTCATGTAGCGCTCCTGTTGCGTTATGTGTGCTTTTTCTTGGCCGAACGGTCAGATGAATCTGACATAGCAAGTCTTGAGCCAAATGCTATGGGATCACCGTATGTCTGCTTAGTTGTTATTTTTCAATCAGTTGCGATTATCGGTCGGCGGCGATTCCGGCATCGTCTGCTCTCCGCGTATGGTCCTGCCCCAGAAAGAACCTGACCGAACGGACAATGCTCCATCTCGATGCAAGCCTTTCGCCATCCGCCCGGCTCGGGCGAGCTGGCATTCCGTAACGAGCTGCCATGTTGAACGTGTCGTTAGGGCCATCTAGAAGTGCCGGGACGGTGGCGAGTTGCTGAACACAAAAAAGCCCCGCGGGTACGGGGCTTCACGTTTCGGGCGGTAATGATCAGATCACTTCGGCCCATAGGTCGTATTCGTCGGCGTTGGTCACCCGGACGCGGACCTTTTCGCCAGGCTGGAGCGGGCGCGCGCTGTCGACGTAGACCATGCCGTCAATCTCGGGAGCATCGGCCCACGAGCGACCGATGGCGCCGTCTTCGTCCACTTCGTCGATGAGCACATCCAGTTCCTGGCCAATCTTGCGTTCCAGGCGCGCCGCGCTGATGGCCTGTTGGTGGGCCATGAAGCGGTCCCAGCGGTCCTGCTTGATGTCGTCCGGTACGGCTTCAAGGTCCATGGCTTCAGCAGGTGCACCCTCGACCGGCGAGTACTGGAAGCAGCCAACACGGTCGAGCTGGGCTTCGGTCAGCCAGTCGAGCAGGTACTGGAAGTCCTCTTCGGTCTCGCCGGGAAAGCCGACGATGAAGGTGGAGCGGATGGTCAGCTCCGGGCAGATTTCCCGCCACTTCTTGATCCGGGCCAGGGTCTTGTCTTCGAAGGCCGGGCGCTTCATGGCCTTGAGCACCTTCGGGCTGGCGTGCTGGAAGGGGATGTCCAGGTACGGCAGGATCTTGCCCGCAGCCATCAGCGGGATCACGTCATCGACGTTCGGGTAGGGATACACGTAGTGCAGTCGCACCCATACGCCCATGCTCGACAGGGCCTGACACAGCTCGAGCATGCGCGTCTTGACCGGCTGGCCATTCCAGAAGTCGGTCTTGTACTTGACGTCGACACCATAGGCGCTGGTGTCCTGGGAGATCACCAGGATCTCCTTCACGCCGGCTTTGACCAGGCGCTCGGCCTCGCTGAGCACGTCGCCCACCGGACGGCTGACCAGCTTGCCGCGCATGGAGGGGATGATGCAGAAGCTGCAGGTGTGGTTGCAGCCTTCAGAAATCTTCAGATAGGCATAGTGACGCGGGGTCAGCTTGATGCCCTGCGGCGGCACCAGATCGACGAAGGGATCGTGATCAATGTTTGGCGGCACCACTTGGTGTACGGCGTTGACCACCTGCTCGTACTGCTGTGGGCCGGTTACGGCCAGAACGCTGGGGTGCACGCTACGGATATTGTCTTCAGCAACGCCCATGCAGCCAGTGACGATCACCTTGCCGTTCTCGGCGATGGCTTCACCGATGGCATCCAGGGACTCGGCCTTGGCGCTGTCAATGAAGCCGCAGGTGTTGACCACCACCACGTCGGCGTCCTCGTAGGACGCCACAATCTGGTAACCCTCCATGCGCAGCTGGGTGAGGATGCGTTCAGAGTCGACCGTTGCCTTGGGGCAACCCAGGCTGACGAACCCGACTGTTGGCGTTTTGCTCATCGACTTTGAACCTCGAAAACCGCAGCTGAAAAAGGCGCGCGAGTATACAAAGCTGAGTATTTTTTAGCCATGTCTGCCGTCGCCCGGCCGAGGCCTGAATGCCATCAGGAGCGAGCCGAGGATCAGGCGTCCGGTTTGGAATCTTCCGGTGAATACTGATCGGGCTCAGCGATTTCCGAGCGATTTCGGCCGTTTTGCTTGGCGCGGTACAGCGCGGCATCGGCCAGCTTCAGGACGCGTTCGATGTTGCTGGCGTGCATGGGCCAGACTGCGATTCCCAGCGAAACGGTGATGTTGCCGACCACGGGGATTTGCTCCAGCTCGACGCTGGTGCGCAGACGCTCGGCTACCAGCAACGCCGAATCGAGGGTGGTGTTGGGCAGCAGCATCAAGAACTCTTCGCCGCCGCTGCGACAGAGAATGTCAGCGTCCCGTGAGCAGGTCGTCATCAGTCCAGCCATCTGGCGGATGACGGTATCGCCCACGTCATGGCCGTGAGTGTCGTTGATGCGCTTGAAATGGTCGATATCCAGCGCTATGACCGCAAAAGACCGGCCCTCGCTGGCGAGCATCTCGAGGGCCAGTGTGAGGCCGCGACGGTTGTGCAGCCCGGTCAGCGGATCGGTTTGAGCGTCCAGGTTGAGCTTGCCGATGCGCTGATGCAGCAGGTTGATGCCCAATTGCATGGCGCGCTTGAGTTGCGCCGCTTCGAAATACCAGGAGCGGATACGCTGAATGCGCTCAGCGCTGTTGGGGGCATCCATTTCGCTTGCGCGCTGGGCCAGCTGAGAAAGCGGTCGCGTTATCAACGTCGCCAGTCCCCAGATGCAAAGCAGCGTCAGCAGAGCGAGCGGTGCCGTCTGACGGATGACTTTGAGCATCAGATCATCGAGCGGCTGCAGTGTGTCGGCGGTTGGTCGCTGGGCCACGATGCCCCAGCCTGCTGCCGGGGAGGCCGCATAGCCAGCCAGCATATCCACGCCTTGACTGTTGATCACTCGAAGGCTGCCGGACTCCCCTTGCAGCACCCTGTCGATGACTTCGTTCTCGGCCACTACTGTACCTAGGCGTTTCGGCTGCGGGTGATAGAGGAGCCTTCGTGACTGGTCGACGGCATAAAGGTAGGAGCCGTCCTGATAGAAGTGCTCGCCCAACATGCTATGGAGGATGTTGCGCTCGCGCAGAGAAATCACCCCGCCTATATAGCCGAGGTAGGTACCGTCACTGGCGACGATAGGATGCGAAATAAGGATTACCAACGTACCTAGTGCCGAAGTGTACGGGCTGCTGATCAGCGGCTCGCGCTTAGCCAAGGCTCGGAGAGCACCCGGTGAGTTCAGCTTTTGCCCAACCAATAGGCCGGTATTCGGAGCGGTCGCCAGCACTTCGCCCTGTGCGCTGGTAATGACGATGGCATTGAAGCTGTCTGTCTGTCGCCGCAGCCGTCTGGCTTCCTCGTTCAGTACATCGTTGTCAGAAAACTGGGCAGCAATATTCTCAGCGCTGACGGCCAATTGCTGCTGGGCAGAGTGAAAGAACAATTCTGTCCCGTCTGCCAGTTTTGCCGCATATGCGCGGTTGGCAGCCAGCGTGCTGCCGATCAGCGAGTCACGCTGGACCTTATAGCTGGCGTAGAAGCCGATACCGAGCGTGATCAAGCCACTCAGCATTGCCAACAGGATGATCAGTCGGCGCAAGTCCAAGCGAGGTAGGCGAGCGGTCTGCATAATTCCAGTTGTAATCAGTCTCGGTAACGGCGCGATGTAGAGATTGTGTTTGCCTGCAGCAATGACGGCAATCAGTCGACAATAGGGCTGACTGCCCCTGGCTCAGGGGGTAACTCGCGAGACCCTAACACGGTCATCAAGCAGGCAAAGCAGATTATTGACTGCGTCCCCTCGTTGCCGTGGACAAAACATGAACAACCGGGCGCGGCAGGTGACCAATGTGCACCGGCGAGTCATTAGGTCCGGATCCCCTTTGCTACCATGCGCTCACTGATCGAAACGGAAAGCTGCTGTGACCGACAACTCTACCTACTCGCCAACCGCGCCGACTCATGTTCCGACCGGCGTACCAGGGTTGGACGCTGTTCTCAAAGGAGGGCTGCTACCCCGGGCGGTCTATATCGTTCAGGGTGGACCGGGCGAAGGAAAGACCATTCTTGCCAATCAGATCTGTTACAGCTGGGCGGCTCGTGGCGAGCGCTCTCTGTACGTGACCTTGTTGGCTGAAACCCATCACCGTCTGCTTCGTCATTTGCAGAATATGCGATTCATGGACAACCAATTCGCCGGCACTTCGGTGGTCTATGAAAGTGCTTTCGATATTCTGCGTACCGACGGGTTGGAGGGCATCCTTCGCTACCTCACGCGCAACGGCAAGCGCCAGCAGGCTTCGCTGATCGTGATTGACGGCCTGTTCGCGCTGGAAGAAAACGCCGCCTCGGAGCGAGCGTTCCGTGAGTTCATCAACGACTTGTCGATCTACGCTGACGTGGTCGGGTGCACCATTCTGTTGCTAACCAATAGTAAGCGCGACTCCGGTAGCCCTGAGTTCACCATGGTCGATGGTTGGTTGCACCTGGGGAGCGACGAGGACCAATTCCGTACCTACCGCTATTTGCAGGTGCGCAAGTTCCGCGGCAGTGACTTCATCTCCGGTCGGCACATGAGTTCGATCACCAGCGACGGTTTTCGCGTGTTTCCACGGCTCGAGGCAGTCACGGGTGAGTTGGAGTCTGCCAACATGCGCGACGAACGTCTGAGCACGGGCGTCGCTGGGCTCGACGACATCATTCAGGGCGGCATTCCTTTTTCCTCGACGACCCTGCTGGTAGGCCCGACAGGGGTGGGCAAGACCACCTTGGGATTGAGCTTCATCTGCGATAGCAGTGAAGCCGAGCCCGGGCTCATTTTCGGCTTCTACGAGGACGCGCACAGACTCCGACGTCGTGCGAAAGCCCTCGGGCTCGAGCTAGGCACGATGATCGACAGCGGCGTGGTGGAGGTGGTCCATCACTCCCCGACGGAGCTCTTACAGGATCAGCTCGCCGAAGAAATTATCGAGGAAGTCCGCCGCCGGGGCGTCAAACGGCTGTTCATCGACGGCATCGACGCGTTCAAGCAGGCGGCGGTGAACGAACAGCGGCTGGGCCGTTTTGTCAGCACTCTTACCGCTATCCTGCGTTGCGAGGGCGTGACTACCGTATTTACCGCCGAGCTGGCCGAGATCGTCGGTGGCGAGCACGGGCTACAGTTCGCGGCGGTGTCGGCGATAGCGGAGAACATCATCCTGCTGCGGTACGCGGAACTCGAGTCGAGGCTCTACCGTACGCTGGCCATCTTAAAGATGCGTGAAAGCGGCTTCGATCCCTATGTATATGAGTTCTATCTGGGCGAGGGAGGGTTCAAGCTCGGAGGGAGGATGGAGCGTACCGAGGGGGTCGTGACGGGGCAGCCCCACCGTCAGACCGTAACGGGAGGGCGGGATGCGTGACGAGCAGCCGCAAAAGCTCGACCCGCTCGTGTTGCTGGTCGAGGATGAGCTCGGCCTCAGCAAGCTGATGGTGATGATTCTCGAGGACGAGGGCTACCGAGTCGTCGAAGCGGCAAACGGCGCGCAGGGCTTGGTCAAGCTTGAGCAGGAAAAGCCGGCGCTGATCATCACCGATTACATGATGCCCGAGCTCAATGGCTACGAAATGATTTGCACGATACGCAAGAACCCGGCGTTCGACGACGTGCCGATTCTGATGATGAGTGCTGCATTACCTCAGCAGTTGCCGGTCGACGATCTGGTCGATCATTTTCTGCCCAAGGGCACCGGGCTTGAGAAGCTGGTGACTACCATTCGCCATCTCATCGAGACTGGCGGCAAGCGTTCAGAGCCGACTCCCTAATGGCCGGCCGGCTGCGGCGCTCAGGGCGCCGGGGTTAGGCCCGCACCGCTGATACCTGGGCGATTGCTTGGCAGGAAGCGCTTGAGGCGCAACGCTGGCGACTCGATCAGATGCCAGGACAACGCAGCGATGGCGATGCTCGCTGCCAGGCTGATCGCCATGAACGCCGGTAACGAGAGGTGCGGGTCCAGCCAATGCATCAACAGCTGCTGCACTGGGAAACTGAAAATGTAGATGCCGTACGAAAAGTCACCGTATCGGCCGAAGCGTGACAGTCGCGGAATTCTCAGGTGGGCCAGGTAAATGGTCAGGTAGGGCAATGTCAGCACATGAACGAGGAACCACCACTCAGTCCTCGCGCCGATCAGCGAAAGCGTAAGCAGCACGACCGCGATCTTCCAGTTCCAGGGCAAGATCTTGCGATACAGATAGAGCGCTGATCCGAGAAAGAAAAACATGCCCAGGCGAGTCACCTTGCGCAGCATGTCGCTCTCCAGTCCAAGGTTAGGCGCCAAGTGGAAATGGATGAACATAAGCGCGATTGGCAGTGCCAGTACGGCGATTCGTCCGAACAGTTTGAGCAGCCCCAGCAGCAACAACATCGTGTACATCAGCACTTCATAAGGCAGCGTCCAGACTGATCCATTGACCGTCTCGGGGAACGGGTTTTCGGTGAACACGCCAGGCAGGTGGAACTGGGTGAACAGCGCCACATTCGTAAGATAGCGGACGGTCTGGCTATTGAGCAGGTACTCGCTCAGCGACAGTCCGGTGGCCAGCGGGCCGACAATGAAAGCCGTGAACAGCGTCGATACCGCCAGCGCCGGAAATATTCGTAGCGCTCGTTTGCCGGCGAAGTCCAGGCTGCTGCGGCTGTGAATCCAAGATGCGGCAATCAGAAAACCGCTCATGACGAAGAACAGATTCACCGCTATGTCGGCCGTATCCATGGAACCTGTGAACAGCCGCACCGGTTCGACAGCACCCAGTCCCGATAGCCAATAACAATGGCCAATCACCACTGCGGACGCAGCGAAGAAGCGTAGAAAGTCAAAGTTGTTTTCGTCGCGTTGCATTGATGCGATATCCATCCACGTCTCCTAATCGTGTCCGCCGAAACGCCTGAGGCGGCCACGTCAACGCAGTGGGAAGACTTTGCTCATGCCTAACGCACCATTTTCGCCGTCGTGGATGGCCTGCTCGAGAAGCGCCAGGCGCTCCCGGCTGTTACGCAAGCGCGCAAAGAGGCGCAACAGGGTGAGAAAGACCGCTCGGTTGAGCCAATGGAGCCGGGGCGAAGCGGCCCAGACGTTTTTGTCGAACCATGCTTGATTGCGCGCGGTGTAGTAGGCGCGGAAATCGGATTCACCGAGCAGGAAGGTTTCGTAGATGTTGGTGGTGCGCTCCTTGATGTTCCAGGACTGCTCCAGCTCCTCGATCACGGCTTCGGTAAAGAGATACAGTCGTCCACCGCTGGCGGTAATACGCCGGGTGTACTCGGTATCGTCAACGTAGAGGACCAGTTCCTTGAGCGGCAGACCTATCCGTTCATACAGGCTGCGATGCGCGAGCAGGCCGCCGTAGGGGGCGAATGGCAGGCTGATGCTCGTGGGTGGCCTACTGGGCCGCTTGCCCCAGGGCAGTCGACGCCAGAGTTTGTAAGGCAGCTGGGCGATATGAAAACCGAAGTAACTGGAGCGCGGCTGGCGGATGTACCGCGCGGGCACGCCTTGCGCAACGTCGGCTTGTTGCGTTGCCCGATAGCCCAGCACCGCGACCCGATCCTTGCCGAGCAGGCCAGTGAGGCGCGCAAGCTCGTGGTGCAGAATCGACACCGCGGCAGCCGTGGGTGCGTTGTCGTCGTCCATCATCCAAATGTAATCGGCATCCGCAGCCAAGGCGGCCTGGATGCCCACCGCGTAGCCATTGGCCGAACCGGTGTTTTCTGTCAGCTCGATCAGGCGGACCTGGTCCGGCCAGCGCTCCGCCAACTGATCGAGGGGTGCCAGCGCCGCGTTGCTTACCACCACCACATCGCTGATGGCGGTAAAGCTCAGGGCCCGTTCGATCAATTGCTGGAGATAGGGCAGCCGGTCGCCGTAGGTCACGGTAACCACAGTGGTTTTCGAAGTCATGGTTGTCTCGGCGTGAAACCTGAGGGTGCCCGCTACCTTGATAGCGTGGCTCATCTGGCAAGGCCCTTGCGGCAATGCGGTGGGAGCGATAGCGGGAACTCGTTGAGCGCGGTCTACAACTGAATCAACCGATCTTGCCGGATGCGTTGCTGGCTGAATACGTTCCATTGGCCGATCGATCGGCGGAACAAGGGCTCTCGTCCTCTGCGGTAAAGAACGCGTGGAAGATAGTGATCAATGGGCTATTACCGGGCATCCCGGCGATTGCCGGAGCCTGGAAAATTTCCGTATAGGAATACCCGTCTGCATACACCAGCGTTTGCTTGGTTTGGTCTGCACTGTCCATGGCGTCTCCAAATAGGTCGCGGGTTAAAACGAGTAACGAATGCTTTCGCCTGAGCGGATGTACTGGCTACCGGAAAGCGGCTTCGCCAAGCGAATCGGGGCAGGAGATGGTGTTTCGGCGTGGTTGACCCCGATGCATGGGCTAACGCTCTGGCGTGACCCGAGGTCGTAGATGTTTTTTCCAGCCGCACAGCCGGACGTGCCCTGCGCAGCACTCTCATACTCGTGCAGGTGCTGCTCATCGTATGCTGAGCCGGCTTTGTGGCTGGCGTTTGTAGTCCCGCTGATCAGCAGCGCGAGGCTTAATGCCGAAAGGGTTTGAATGCGTTGTGTTGCGGTGGTTGTGTTCATCCTTGAAGCCTCGCAATGGGAAATGAGGGCTCGGTCAGGCGTGCTTCATCGGTACAGCCGTTGGGTAAACCTGAGCCACGCTCAGAGGGGTTACCGTTGGTCGATGCAACAGCGCGTCCTGCCCTTGAAGCAACGAAACCTCTCGAACCCTAGTATCAACGAACGCCTTAATCTCCTGCCTGAATCGTTCGGTTGAAAATCGCTCTGCGCTTGTGCGGCATGTCTCAGGCAGGATCTGATGCGCTTGCGCCTCGAATTGCCCCACAGCGGCTATCAGTGACTCCGGCGTCTGTTCGGTATAGAACACGCCCGTCGGCTCGGGGTGGTCGATTCCCCGTACGGTTTCCAGTACACCGCCTCTGCCATAGGCGATAACGGGCGTGCCGCATGCCTGGGCTTCGATGGGTGCTATGCCGAAGTCTTCCTCCGCTGCAAAGACGAAGGCGCGGGCGCGCTGCATGTGGTGCAGCAGCACCGCGAAGCTTTGATACCCCATCAGCGTTACGTTCGACGTGGCGAGCTCCCTGGCCTTTTCCATCTCAGGTCCGCTACCGATCACGACCAGCTTCTTGTCCGGCATCCGCGAAAACGCCTCGACGATCATCGGAATGCGCTTATAGGGCACCATCCGCGAGGCGGTCAGGTAGTAATCCTCCTTTTCCGCGTGGAGCGTGAACTGGCGCGTGTCGACCGGCGGGTAGATCACCGTGGATTCGCGTCGGTAGCTCTTGTTGATTCGCCGGCCAATGAAGTGCGAGTTGGCGACGAAGTCATCCACACCGCTGGCGGTGCGCTGATCCCACATGCGCATGTAGTGCAGCAGCATGCGTGCCAGCTTGGCCTTGAAACCATGGTCCAGGCTCGCTTCGTGCAGGTATTGATGTTGCAGATCCCAGGCATAGCGAATCGGCGAGTGCACATAGCTGATATGCAGTTGGTTGGGGCCGGTCAACACGCCTTTGGCGACGGCGTGACTGCTGGAAATCACCAGGTCATAACCCGACATGTCCAGCTGCTCGATGGCCAGTGGCATCAGCGGCAAATACTTCTGGTAGTGCGTCTTCGCCTTCGGCAGTTGCTGAATGAAGGTCGTGGTGGCGCGCTTGCCGCCGAGGTTGGCGCGGTCCTCGTCAGAGAGAAAGTCGATCACGGAATACAGGTCGGCTTCCGGCCAGACGTCCAGCAATCCGGAAAGTACCCTCTCAGCACCGGCGTAGGTCACTAGCCAGTCATGAATTATGGCGATTTTCATTGCGATGGCCTTTTTGTAGGTTGGGGGGTGGCGGCCGTCACCTCAGTTGCCGTGACGGAAATCGCAGTCGCAGTCGCAGCCGATGGCGTTAATGCTGTACTCGCCGGCTGGGTGGTGTGTCGGGACAGTCAGGTCGCGGACCTGGGCCTCGGGCTAATGCTTTGGCTGGCTGAATGGCAACGAATTGATGCCCGCAACATTGGCATTGCGTGCTCCAGTGAACGCTTGGTCGATGAGCCTGGAAACCTGACGAGCCGAGGTGTTCCAGCAATACCGCGCGACGTTAGCCTTGCCTCGTCGCCGCAGGTCCTGACGTAAGGCGGCGTCGTTGAGGACTCGCTGCATGCTCTGTGCGATGTCCTCGACGTTCCGGGGGTCAAAGTACAGTGCGCTGTCGCCCAGAACCTCCGGAATGGATGCGGCACGCGCAGCGATGACCGGGCAACCGCAGGCCTGGGCTTCGAGCGGCGGGATGCCGAACCCTTCATAGAGCGAAGGAAACACGAAGGCAGTCGCACCCTGATAGGCCTCGACCAGTTCCTCATCGGTAAGTCTGCCCAGCATGCGAATGCGTCGACTGCCGGGCACATCGTGAAGGCTGCCCGAGAAGATCCGGTTCGAGTCGCCAATGATGCGTAGCTCGACTTCATTCTGTCCGTCCATGCTCAGAAATGCCGCCACCATCCTGGCGAAATTCTTGTGTGCACTGGGTGACGACACCGCCAGCAGGTAAGGCGCCGCCTCGCGTGGGCATTGCTCTGCGCAAAATGGTTGGAAACGCCCATCCACGGCGTTCGGCACGACACATATGTTGCTTGCTGGATAACCGTAATGGCCGGCTATTTCCTTTTTGGAAAAATCGCTGACGGTGATCAACGCCTTGGTTCGGCCAAGCAGCAAAGGGGTCAGGTTTCGGTACATGGCTCTGAATGTCCTGGAATAGCTTTCCGGGTGCCTGATGTAGGTGATGTCGTGGTGCGTTGCGATCTGGTTGCCATAGAACAGAGGGGCGGTGTTGCACAGCGAGACCAGGGGGGGGTAGCCGTTGCGTGCCAGCCACAGTGGGAGGTCCAGCTGCTCCCATGCATGCCCTCGGTGTCGACCAATACGCCGGACTTGCAATTGCTCCGCGCTTTCGTGCAGGCGTATGTCTTCGGGTGCGACGAAGACCAAGTCGTCGCGCAGGTCCTTCAACTGCAGGGAAATCTGTTCAGCGAACCGCTGTACGCCCCGCATGTCCTGAGTGAGGAATCGAGCATTGATCACGATCATCTTGAGTTCCTTCTGTTCAACGAGTCGAGATGGGTTGCAAGGGGCTCGGATCCGACCGAATCAGGCCCGAGGCTGAGGATTTTCGGAAACGCGCTGAGTTCGATGCGGGCGGCGCAGTGGTCCGCGTTGCTCGGACATTGCCAGGCGATAGCGGTGGTCCATCCCTTGTCGGGCTGAGCGGTATCCAGCAGTTTCAGGTTGCTGGCTGACTTGCCTGCCGAGGTGATGGTGACGGGGCGGGGCTGGTCTGTAGTACTCCAGGCCACCAGAAGCTGTTCGTTGTCGTTGCCGAAGCGCAGCAGAACGCTGTTTCTGGATTCCTCGACGCGCCCCAGGAACTGGTAATCCTTGATGATCGGACTGATCGCTTCGAGCACCCGGTACGCAGGTTTTGGCGAATAGTCCTGCCTGAGCAGGCCGAAGTTGTGTTCCCGTTCGCGCTTGTCGGTGCCGTCGTTGCGCAAGTCGTACCACCAGTATCCGCGCACGTTGGCTAATGTCCTGGCGAGGAAAAAGCTCCGTGCCAGATAGGCTGCCTGTAGGGTTTCGTCGATGCCGCAGGCACCCTGATGCGCAGGCCAGGCCATTTCCGTCAGGTAAAGTGGCACCGGCTGATTGGCGGCACGGGACAGTTCCATGTCGACGCCGGCGAGCCATTCGATCCAGGCTTCCGGTGTGTTCTCCCCTCGACGCCTGCAATGGACGTAGGGGTGCAACGAGAGGCCATCGACCGATTGCATGATTCCGGCTTCGATCAGGCGCAGCGCGAAACCGGATTCGATGCCCTTCGTCGTTACTGCACCGGCCAGTACCTTGGCGTCCGGGTCATGCTGGCGGATGATGCCCGCGGCATCGGTGATCAGCCGGGCGTAGTCCGCGGTGAACTGCGGATCGACCGGGTCCTCGACGTCCCATTCGTTCCAGATCTCGTAGTGCTTGATGCGGCCGCGAAACTGCTCGGCGGTGAACGCCACGTAGCGGTTGAATGCGGTGCGTACCGGTTCGCTGCGTGGCTTCTCGCCGTCGCCGTGAAAGCGATTGCCGTAGCCAAGAATGAACAGGCTGTCGATCCCCTGCGCTTCGTTGCCGGCAAGATATTTAGGCCAGTGCGGTTCCACCTTGAGCTGATCGCGCCTGCGCTCAAGGAAGGCCCAGTGGGCATCGGTGCGCACGGACTCGATGCCAGCTTGTTTCAGCAGCTGCACGCCCTTGCTGGTGCTGTCGCCCAGGTGCAGGTCATGCGAGCAGACCCCTAGGATGAACGGGTCCTCAGCTGGCTGTGCCGGTGCCTGCATGGCAAGGACGGTCACAGCGGCGGCAAGTGCCAAACGGTGCAATGGATGGCGACATTTCATGACCGGTCGTCCCTGGTTTTTCGCTTGTCGAGTTCAAGGCCGCAGCGCGTTGAAACCGCAGCAATCGGGTGGTGACGCTCACGCGGCGTCAGGGCATGTGCGATGGCCATGCCGAGGAATAGGGTGGCCGTGGTGACTTCCAGTACGTCGGTTGCCCAGCCAATCAGGATGGTGCAGAAAACGATCCCTAGCAGCGCGTCGCGAATGCGCGGGCCACGGTCATGCAGGCGCAGCAGCAACGGAAACAGCAGCAGATACAGCAGTACACCGAATACGCCGAGCATTCCCCATAGGTACAGCGCTGTGTTGTCGGCGATGCTCAGCAACTCCAGCCAGGCCAATGGAAAGGCTGCCGCGCTGCTGCCTACTGCACCGAAACCCGCTCCCCACCAGCCCCAACCTTCATTGGTCACGACGTCGATGAAATTCGGCCAGCTGTGAATCAATCGGTCGTTGAAGGACGCCAGCAGGCTGGCGCTATAGGCCTCGCTCTGTGGAATGTTCAATAGCAGGCTGGCGATCGGCAATGCCATTCCGGTCAGCACGGCTATGAAAAATGCCGTGGCGCTGGGCAGGCGATAGCCGGCCAGAAACAACATCATCAGGGTCAGCAGGTAAGCCGCCGCGGTGGACTTATTGGTCGTCAGAAAGATTGCGCCGAAGGCCACCGGGTACAGCGCCATCCGTAACAGCCGCGACTGCAGGAACGCCGCCAGGAACAGGCTGTACAAGGCGATCATCACGGCCAAGTTGGTCGACATCCTGGCGAACCCGGCGAGACGGTCGGTACTGCCAAAGGCCCATGATTTGTTAGCGGTCAACTCGACGTCGCCCATCATGTAGCTATAGCCCTTCCACGGCACGCTGGTGAACATGTCCAGCGCAATGCCGAGCAGGGACGCGACTAGGCACAGGCCAATTACCCAGCTGAGCAGGCGGATTCTCTGTTCCAGGTAGCCGCCGCAGAACAAGCCGAACAGCAGCGGAATGTAAATGAACAAACTGAAGCCGACATTGCCGAGTGTGGCGCCGTGCAGCAGCGCGAACAGGCTCGAGACCAGCACAGCAAACAGCACCAGCCACACGCCGGGTTTGTTTTGTGCCCTGGGTAATTCCAGTGCAACCGCAGCGATGCAGGCCAGCTTTGGCAAGTAGAGCAGGGCGGACACGCCAGCAACATCCAGGTAGTAGCGAAGTGCGCCGGCAAAGGTTTCGCTGATCAGCAGCGAGGACGCGATCAGCGTGAGCACGGTGGGTTTGTCAATCGCCAGCGGTCTCGACCTGCGGTGCGAAATGGTCAGCAAACTCGGGTTCATCTTGGGCGCTCCGGCCGTGCAGCGTGGAATGCAGGATCGACTGGTACTGATCGAGCATTCGTTCCGTATCTAAGAAGGCGGCGACGCTATCGCGCGCTTGGCTGGACAATCGATGACGCAGACCGCTATCGAGGTAGAGTTTCAGCATTGCTCTGCCAAGGGAGTCGGGATCTGCTGGTGTGCACAGCAGTCCGTTCAGGTTGTCCTGAATGATCTCCGGCAGACCGCCCATATTCGTTGCGATGATGGGCAGATGTTGTGCGCAGCCCTCTACGGCGACGAGGCCGAAAGGCTCAGCCCAGATTGACGGTACGACCAGTACATCGATCCCTTGCATGAAGCGTTCTGAAGGCTGATAGCCGACGAACCTAACTTTGGAAGGGTCGGCCAGCTCGTTGAGCTTCGCTTCGTAATCCAGCTTGCCGCGACCGGCGATTTCCAACGTGGCGTTGATGGACAGCGCCTGGAACTGCTCGATCAGCCAGCCCACCCCCTTGTTTTCAGACAGCGTGCCGATGTAACCGAAGCGCAGCAGGCCGCTGTGACGTGGGCGTGGGTTGGCCGAATGGCTGTGGCTGGAGTCGACGCTGTTGTGCACGACATGCTGGCTGGCCCGGCTGAAGTAGCCCTCGGCGGTGATTCTGTCCAGGACGAAGCGGCTCACGCCGATCACGGCTGCAACTTGAGCCGAGGCGGCCGCATGCGGCCGCCGAAAGGCCGAACACATGCCGCACTGGCGCTCGCAGCTGCGGCCCTTGTCGAACATGGTGTCCTTTGGGCATAGCAGATAAAGGTCGTGCAGCACCTGAACGATTGGCAGCCCGGCCGCGCTGATCTCATCCCAGGCCGATATCGACCACCCGGTGAGGTTGTTACACACCACAACGTCGGGCCGTTCATGCTCGATGACCTGGCGCACATGCCGCCGCATGCTTCGGTTGTAACTGTCTCGATAGTGCCAACCGAGCCGCAACAGTCGGCTGGGACGCGACTGGGTGAAATGCCAATAGAAGTTATCCAGCCCGGCTCGGTAGATCCGCACGCCGTCGAGCTCTTCTTCGTGCAGCCCGACCTCTGGTCCGGTCGCCAGGACGACGGTGTCGCAGCCGCGACGTTGGAGTCCTTCGGCTATCTGGCGGACAACGATTTCGGCGCCACCGCCGATATGGGGCGCATACAAACTGTGTAGAACTAGAACTTTCATGGTGTGCCCCTCGATGAGCCGTCAATCCGCTCGACAGGCCAGCGCTAGGCCAGGATGGGCGGCGGTGCTGCAGAGGTAGCGCGTGGGCACACGGACCTTTTGTTCACGCTGCAACAGGTTCAGCAAGATCACCGAACGCTTCTCGCCGTCAGCGCTGACAAAGATCGCCTCAAGCTCGTTGAAGCTGCCGCCGTGAAGCTGCACCTTTTCGCCGGGTTCGAACTGCGGCTTCTGGGACGGGGCCGCCAGGCGTTGGCGCAACTGCTCGATCAGCTCGTCTCTGACCGGCGTCGGCTCGCTACCGAAGGCCACCACTCGGGCGACGCCGCGAGTGGAGCGGATCGGATACCAGTTATCCAGCTTCCGATCGAGACGGATGAATAGGTAGCCTGGAAAGAGCGCTTCGTCCGCCTTTCCGTTCCCTGCGGCGTTTGGCTTTACTGGCCGGTAGCACTCGAAGTCCTGACGTCGAAGATTGTCTTCGGCGCGGCTTTCCTGGCGGGGTTTGGTCTGGATCAGGTACCAGCGAGCGATGCTGAGCGAGGTCATATGAACTGCCTTCCGTAGTGAAAATTTCAATGTCCGTTCTGTCGACGTCACGCGCCTTGCAACGTGGCCGACTGCTCTATTCCTTCGACCAGGGAGAAGCGTTTGAGCAGTGCCTGCGCTTCGCTTCGGCTGTTGAACATCAATACGTCGATGATCGACAGCGAGGGCACGAAGGGATGGTTGAACTGCGGATAGCTCAGGTCATCCATGCGCAAAAAACGCAGCACCAGCCCGTTCGATCTGAAGTAGGCAGGACAGTAGAGCGCCGTGCCGCCAATGGGGTTGATGTATAGCTCGGCGTTCATCTTGTGGGCGATGGTGACGACGCGTTCCTGCTTGTCCATGCGTGCCGGCAAGCCCAACTCCGAGCCGATGCGGATAGGCGTTGCGATCTGCAGATAGGCACAGATCCGCCGAATGGAGTTTTCGATGAAGCGCGCTAGGTTGCGCTCCGGATGAGCCAGAATCTGGCGCACCAGCGTTATCACCTCGGCCTTGTGTGGCGCGCGTGAGTAGCCCAGCTCCAGTGTTTTCAACAGTTTCTGAGCTTCCTGCTCGAACTCGTCGGATAGCCAGCGCTGGTTGATCGGGGAGAACTGGCTGGCTTTGCGCAACGGGAACGTGATCAGTTTTGGCTGCCCGTTCGCCAGCACTCGGTTGCGGTTAATCCAGGAGCCCTTGACGTACTGAAGGTCGTCGCCCAGCACAAAGACATCGCTGCGCGCGATCAGCTGGAAATAGCCAAGGTAGGGGAACAGATAGGGCTGCATCATCGAGACGGTTCTGAGCACGGGCTTATCCCTCGCGTGTGTCAGGCTTTTTGAGAATAGCTGTAGTAACCGTAGGCACCGGTCTCGTAGGCGGAGCTCGAGGCCCTGCGTTTGACGCCATTGAGGATGGCCCCCTTGAGCAGTACGCCGTTCTGCGCCAAGCGTCGTTTGGAGGCTTCGACCTGGGCGGCAGTGCTCAGCCCATAACGGGCCACCAACAGGCAGGTGCCGGCCTGTTGTGCAACCAGGACGGCATCCGTTACCGCCAACACCGGTGGTGTATCGACGATCACGAAGTCGTATTCACGCTCGGCTTCTTTCAGCAACCGCGCGAAGTTCTCGTGCATCAAGAGTTCTGAGGGGTTGGGCGCGGAATGCCCGCTAGCGATGAAATGCAGGTTGGCCTGATCGGTCTTGTTGACTACGGCGGCGAGTTGCAAACCGCTGGCCAGGGCGTCGGACAAACCGTTGCGCGGCGCCAGGCCGAACATGCCGGCCAGGTAGCCGCGCCGCATGTCGGCATCAATCAGCAGCACGCGCTGACCAGCCTGAGCAATGACTGATGCCAGATTGCTGGCGACGAAGGATTTGCCCACCGAGGGCGTAGGGCTGGTGATGACCAGCACCTGATTGCGTGCCTCGAGCATGGCGAATTTGAGGCTGGTGCGCAGGCTACGGAGAGATTCGATCGCCAGGTCGGCCGGATCGGCGCGACCCAGCAGCTTGCTTCGGCCATCGCGGATTTTCCGCAACCGGTACAGGTGCTCCTGTTTCGGCGAGAAGGGCAGCGCCGCATACACGGGTGTGCCCAGATGTTCGATGGTTTCGGGGCTTTCAATACCGCGATAGAACACCTGTCGTAGCAAGATCACCATCGCCGACACCAGCAGCCCGACGAAGATCGCAACCAGTACCACCAGGGGTTTGATGGGCTTGGCCGGTTTTTCCACCACCGCGTAGGCACTGTCGATGATTCGTACGTTGCCGATGGTGCCCGCACGCAGGATGTCCTGCTCTTGTGCCTTGTCCAACAGCAGCGTGTAGGTGCGCGTGGTGACCTGCATGTCGCGGTTCAGACGCAGGAGTTCCTGCTGCGTCATCGGCAGGGTGTCGATTTTCCCCATCAGCGCGGCTTTCTGCGCCTGCAACTGGCCGATCTTCTTCATCAGCGTCTGGTAGGTCGGGTGTTCCGGCGTGTAGAGCTGGTTGTATTCAGTGCGCTTGAGGTTGTGCTCCGAGATCTGGGATTCGAGCGCGACAATCTGATCGAGCACGCCCTTGGTCTCGATGCTGATATCCACCGACTGGGCGCTGGTCTGATAGTCATTGAGGGCGGCTTCAGCCTTTTCCAGTTCCTTGCGCACCAACGGCACCTGTGTCCGCAGGAATTCCAGGCGCTGGGCTGCTTCGGCGGAACTGCGTTCGATGTTCTGCAGCACGTACAGGCGACTGATCTTATCGAGCACGCGATTGGCTTTCTCCGAATCTGGGTCCTCGAGGGTGAGGTAGATAATTCCGGAGTCCTTGCCGGCTTCCCCCACTTTCAGTCGCTTCTGGTAGTCCAGCGCGGTGGTCTGCGGGCGGCTGCGCACGACGATGAACTCGGTGCCGGGGCGAGCCTTGAGTTCGGCGACCTGTACCCGAAAACCGTCGTGCTGCACGGCTTCGTTGATCTTGCCGGTCAGCAGCAACTTTTCATCAGCGTCGTACAGCCGGTATGAGCCGGCAGTGCCTGCACGCAGCAGCATTTTTTCGCCCAGGTAGGCTTCCGGCACGTCCAGCTGGAAGATGTCCAGCTTTTCTCCGCCCCAAGCGTAGCTGTCCATTCCCAGTAACGGCGCAGCCAGCTCGCCGTCTTTTACGGGGTCGTGTTGGCGCGCCAGGTAGCTGCCAAGCAGCGGGACGTACTTGGGCCGTGCGGTGATGTACAACTTCAGATCATTGACCGTGCTGCCCAGCACAGCACGGGATTTGATCAGTTCTATTTCGGTGATCGCCTGGGATACCGAGTTCGGCCGGGGCACGGCTTCTGGAATGCCGGTGATACCCGCCTTCTTCGGCTCGATCTGGATCATCGCGGTGGCTTCGTAGATGGGCGTGGCGACGATGGCATAGGCGACGCCGAGCAGCGCGAAGAGGGTCGTGATGGTGAAAATAAGACGCTTGTGATCGAACGCCACGCGCAGTATGCGCGCCAGATCGATCCGGTTATCGCCGTCGTAGTCCAGCGAAGAGCGGGCCATTGCAGTCATTGCGGGTTCCTTCCTTGAGTGTTGCGCCATCGGTGCAGCAGCGGGCGTGACGGCCAGGTGTTCGTCAGACACCTGGGGTCAGCCTGCGTAAAAGATTGATGCTGATGTTCTGAAAGACCTGGCCCAGCGCCTGAAGCTTGCTGAGCGGGGAGATCGAAGCGAGTACCTGAGCGAACACCTGAATCATGAAGTACTCGTAAAGCGACGGGTCGCCGATGCGCTGGTAGTAACGCGCAAGGTTGTAATAGGCGTGCGTGGTCATCTGAATGCGTTGCTTGCTGCTGCGCATCGAGAAGATGCCGCCTTCGTGCACCCGGTAGGCCGCAGGTTTGATCTCTTCGATGAACTTGCCCTTGCCATGAGCACCAAGCAATGACCACCAACAGATGTCCAGAACCTCGACACCGTGCAGCTCCGGCGGCAGCTCATGCACCAGATTGCGGAAACAGACGGTCAGGGTTGAAATCGGGCGCGCCTGTTTCAGCTGTAGAGCGCTCGCGTCCTTCCGATATTTGCCGGTCAGATGAGGGGTACGGACCACGCCCTCGCTGTTGAACATGAATGCATCGTGATAGGTCATCACGTAGTCGCGATGTTTTTCGAGGAAGGCCACCTGGATCTGCAGCTTGCGTGGATCCGTCCAGTAGTCATCCCCTTCGCAATAAGCGATGTACCTGCCGCTGGCCTGAGCGAACAGGCGCGTGCTGAACGGCACCCCTAGGCTGTACTGGTTCTCCCGCTGATAGATCGGCTTGATCAGGTTCGGATAGCGCGCGGCGTATTCACAGATGATTGCTGTGGTGCTGTCGGTCGAGGCGTCGTCATGGACGATCACCTCGAATGGGAAATCGGTTTCCTGCCGGATGAATCCTTCCAGCGTTTCCTTTATGAACGCTGCATGGTTGTAGGTCAGGCAGATGATGCTCAGCAGGGGAGATCGTTGATCGCCCCACGCTGCCATGACGTCCTGTTCGGTTTTCGATTGGGTATCCATTTCAAACGCTCGACTTGGTCATCATTACGTAAAGCCGCATCACTACCGGCCTGGAGGTGAAGGCCACCAGCGTCAGGCAGATAAGTCCGCTGACGGCCAGCCCTAGAAGAATGTCGAATCGGTTTTCGCTGGAGATGGCGGCAAACACCGGTTCGCCGATCAGCAGACCCAGGCCGGTCATGGCCGTGATACGCAACAGATCTTGTAGCCAGGGTCGATGCAGGCCGGCACCGAAGCGCTTGTGCACCATCGACGGCCAGATCAGAAAGGTCAGCATGCGTAGCCCGAACCAGGCCAGCGCTGCGCCGTACACGCCATGCTCAAGGGTTGCGTAAATGACCACGGGAATGCTCAGCACTGCACTGACCACGCTGAACCACACATGAAGGCGCAGCTGGCCGTAGGCGTACTGCAGATAGAACTGAAAGGCGGTGACGGCCATGATCGCGCTGCCGACCACGTACCAAGGCAGTATCTGGCGGCTCCATTTCGCTGCCTCTGCGTCACCGGTCCAGGCAAAAACCAGATCGGCGGCGTGAAACGCGATCACTCCCGCCAACGGGAACAATAGGCTGCAGACGAACCGGGTCGCGTTCAGGTAGAGCGACTGCATATCGGCGATCCGGTCTTCAGCGACGAGCATCGTCATCCGCGGCAGCAGCGTCTGCACCAATGGATTGGTCAGCGTCATGATGCCGGTCGCAATCAGCGCGACCAGCGAGAAATAGCCGTACTCTTTAAGCGGCAGCACGTTGGACAGCAGCACCTTGTCCAGCTGCGTCAGGACGATCCACAGCACCGAGGTCAGCGAAATGCCAGCGGCGAAGGGCAGAACCGGCTTGACCACTGCCCAGTTGAAGCCGGTCAGCAGCTTCGGATTGGGCATCAAACTGTACGCCTTGACGGCGAAGATAAGCGTTTCGAGCAGTCCGACAGCGGCCTGGAAGACAAAGAAGTCCTGAGGGTTCTGGCTGATATTGGCCACCAGAAACAGCCCACCGAAATAGCGCAGCGTGGCGACGATGACATTTGCGCTGTTCAGCCATGCATGTAGCTCAAGGCCTTGCAGACCACTCTTGTAGAGCGTGGCGTAGAGCTTGAGGCCGATCATCAAGCCCATCAGGCTGATGCAATGGACGATCGTGGCGCTGCTCAGCTCCTCTGCCTGCAACCATTGGTGAGCGATCCAACCACTGGCGAAATGGATGCTGAGCGCGGTGAGCAGAGCCAACGGCAGGAAGATGAGTTCGAACGAACGCAGCAGTTGTCCCGGTTCGTAGCGTTGCGCCGCGGAGCCGTTACGACCGCGAAAATGCGCTATTTGACGAACCAACGAAGGGGACAGGCCGGCGTCCAGCAGCTGCAGCCAGGCCTGCAGTACTGCGAAAAAGCCGATCAGGCCATAGGCCTCGGCGCCCAGGTGCCCGAGATAGAAAGGCAGGATAAGAATGCCGATGAGCATGGCGTACGCTTGGCCTGCGTAACTAAGGCCGGTGTTGCGAAGCATCGATAGATTTCGATCGGACATGTCGTCAGCCGTTCTGATTGAGTCAGTAAATGCGCTTGTACGCCGGGGCTGGCGGGCTTAAACGGTCTTCCAGCAACAGACTGGCAGCGACCTGAGGCCAGATGCGTTCGGTGGCCAGGTGGCTGCCCTGGGATGACGGACTCAATAGCGTCTCGATAACCGTGTTCTGAACGTGCCGTGGCAGGCCCGGGTAGATCGGCAGGCACAGCACCCGGCGACTCAGGGCGCGAGACTCGGTTTGTGGGATCTGCGGCTGCACGTAGCTGAGCGTGTCCAAAGAGGGGTAGAAGTAGCGCCTCGGGTTGATACCCTTGTTCTTAAGCGCCGCCCGGCACTGAAGCAGTTGGTTTTCATCCGTCAGGGCTATCGGGAAGTAGCTGTGGTTGCGCTGTGAGTACGGCTGCTGGCGCTGCAAGTCGAAGTGATCACCGAGCTGTTGTTCGTAGCGGCTGGCGATTTCCTCGCGCTGCTCCAGAATCAACGCCATGTCGTCGAGGATGCACAGGCCCATTGCGGCGGCAAATTCGTTGAGTTTGGCGTTGATGCCAATGCCGTCGATGATGTCGGTGTCGACGATGCCGAAGTTGCAGAGCAAGCGAATCCTTTCCGCCAAGGCGTCATCATCGGTGACGATGGCGCCGCCCTCGATGGTGTGGAACAGCTTGGTTGCGTGAAAGCTGAGCGTGCTGATGTCGCCCCAGTTGAATACCGACTGGTCCTTGTAGCGGACGCTGAACGCGTGGGCGCCGTCGTAGATCACCTTCAGGCGATGCCGCTGCGCAACCTGCGCGATAGTCTCGACGTCGCACGCATTGCCGAAGACATGGGTGGCCACGATCGCTTGGGTGTCGGCCTCTATCCTCGCTTCGATCTGCTGGGGATCCAGATTCCAGGTGGCCTTGTCGATGTCGGCGAATATCGGCCGGACGCCCTCCCACTGCAGCGAGCTGGTGGTGGCGACGAAGCTGAACGGAGTGGTAATGGCGCTGCCGCTGAGGTTCAGTGCCCGATAAGCGATCTGCAGCGCCAAGGTCCCGTTGTTGGTCAGGATGATATTTCTGACGCCTAGGTAATCGCGCAGCCGCTCCTCCAGCTCAGTTACCAGCGGACCATGATTGGTTAACCAACCGGATGCGTAGATGCTGTCGACGTAGCCCAAGAATTTGGTTTTATTGCCCAGATACGATTTGGTGACATTGATCATCTCGATGTCCTTATCGGTCGTCACGTCGGATAGCAGACGCAAAAAAGTGCGTCTGTGAGATCACGCAGTAGGTTGCGTACCCAGGGCTGTTGCGCGTCGTGCCCGACGCTGGTTCAGCTTGAGGATCATGCGGGTCGCGAAGCTACCGGCGTGCGGATCGCCATAGTGGAAAATGGCTGTTGCGCGGCGGTGGGAGGGATCGCAGGGTTCGTTCGCATGCAGTGTGCGGTAGCCCCAGAACAGATAGAGGTTGCCCGGGACAAGTTGAAGCTTTTCGGGTCGCAAAAGCTTGTGGCGGATGGCCGCGCTGATCAGTTTTCGACTCAGTGCGTTCTGCAATAACGCTTTCTCCACAACGTTAATAAGGACATTGGAGCGTATGCGGCGACCATTGGGGAATAGAATGAGATCACCCCGATCGACCCCCTCTTGAGGAATTTCGATGGGCAGTAGTGCGGTGACCAGACTGGCGTCGTAGTGAAAGCAATTGGACTCGCGCCGGCCTGAGGTCCCCTGCACACAGCGCAGGACTTTAAGTATTTCATCGCTATAAGCGGCTTGCCCTGCGCCCGCCTGATAGACACTTGCCAACATATTCCGAAACTCTGGCGAAGCGCCTAGCGCGCCCAATAGACAACTTTCTATTTCGCCGCCACCATGATGCGCGAAATAACTTCCTTTATGTTTTTCGGCCTCGATCCGGACGCTTTCTTGAAGCAATGCCAGTTGTTCGTTTGATAGGAAGTTGGTAATGCAGGAACTTCCTTTATTTTTTATTTCGTTGGTAATTAGCTGAAGGGCTGACGCTTCCAAGTTGCGAAAAGGTGTATTCACGATGCACTCCAGTTGGATAATACAGTCGAGTAAGCGTTTTAGTCAGGTAATTAGCGCAGTCAAATCTGCTCGACAACGGTATTGGATGGTGCGGGTGGCATTACCGTTTAAAAAACTATGAGCCCAATTAGCGCTGCATAGGCTTTCCGCTAACGTAATTCGTCCTGGCGAACCTACCGCCACCAGCCGCTTAGGCGCCTGTTGATCTGTCTGCGTTGTTGTTGAAGCAGAGTGGCTGGCTCCGCAGTAGGCTTCAGGCAGAGCTACCGCACTCGGCTAGGATTCGAGATAAGCAATTAGAGTTTTTTTTGGCGCAGGCGGCGCATCAGCAGTAGCTGGGGGAAACGCCACCCATGTGCATCAAAGCAGTACCGGCTTCCTAAACTGGTTTGCCGATCGAAGTGAGCTGCGGCTGATTTATGTGATGTAGTTAACATTCGGAGCCTGACGGTAGTCAAGGTCTGAAACAAAAAAATAAGCGCACAAATGAGGTGCTTTATCTCAATCCATTGATAGCAAAGGGAGTTCTTACTTAAATAGGCGGGCTAGCGTCGGGGCGACTTAGGTTGGCTCAATCTTCGGAACTAATCCGTTTGATCTACGACCATTTGCGCAGTAAATAGATGCGCGCTGAAAGCTTCTTCATTTATTCCGAAAAATTAAAAGAAGGGGCGGTTTTATATGCGAGACAAGTTCTTTCTGAGAAAAAGCGAACAGCAAAAAAAAGGCCACTCAATGAGTGGCCTTTCTATTTGGTTGCGGGAGCCGGATTTGAACCGACGACCTTCGGGTTATGAGCCCGACGAGCTACCAGACTGCTCCATCCCGCGTCTGTGGGCGGCATTCTACAGGCTGACGAACCCGTGTCAACCTTCCGCGGCGATAAAGCGTTTTATTTTCAGGTGGTTAGCCAGGTTGGCTGGCTTGGCACAACGAGCTGAGCGTATCCACTCAGGCCTCATACGGCGATACAAACGAAAAAGGCCACTCGATTGAGTGGCCTTTCCGTATTTGGTTGCGGGAGCCGGATTTGAACCGACGACCTTCGGGTTATGAGCCCGACGAGCTACCAGACTGCTCCATCCCGCGTCTGTGGGCGGCATG